>JAHELJ010000002.1:146105-148324 GCA_024644235.1 Lewinellaceae bacterium | reverse complement strand
ACGTCCGGTAGCATCAAAGCGAATATCGCCACCGGTTTCACTGACTGTAAGGGTTTCGCCGTTACCCGAAATGTCGGAGATCACCAGGGCATTGCCCGTGGTGGTGATCTCATAGTCGGGACCGGGGGGGGTCGATGTGATGACCACATCATTGCCATCCCCACCCATATAGTCGATATAGAATGGCACAGCTGATCCCTTCAAATCAGATAGAAGCTGATCACCTTGATTCAGCGTGGCGCCGCTGTATGTGAATAGTCCCTGAATGGGATCTATGCCGTCATTCTCTATGACGATGAATACATCTCCAGTCTGTGGCGTATATCCTCCAGGAGTGTTGAGCTCTACCTCATTGAGATCAATCAGACCCTGAACTCTGAGTGGATGAAACTGTCCTGCAGTAGCTCCACCCTGGGTTGGTCCACCTATATAGAAATTGAGTTTGGAACCGGCTCCGAAGGTGGTTGGAATGGTTGTCGAGGAGTTTGCCAGAGAGAGATTGGGCTGTACGGGACTTAGTCCACCAGTGACTGCATTGAGGGTAATATTTGCCTGTCCGCCGATAACAAAGGCCGCGATGTCCACACCATTGATACTATTGGCACCTTTGGTTCCGGTAGCGGTGACATCGCCTCCTGAAGTAGCAGATCCAAGTATACCATTGAACATGGATATACCATTGTTATTGGCACCTGTACCATTACCCCCGATTCCTGTTACCTCCACGGTTCCGGTTCCTCCTGCAGAGATTCCCGCTGAAGGGCCTGATTGTACACCATGACTAAAGTTAGCGCCACCACTTCCTCCTCCTGTACCTAAGACTTCTACATTACCGCCCAGACTGGAAACAGTGCCACCGGTATTGGATACCTGTACACCATTATTAAAGTTGCCGGAAGAAAGTCCTCCTACTCCTTCCAACCGGGTTAGGCCGCTTATTCCACCAATTACATTTCCACCAGCTACAAGGACTCCATGGTTAGAATTACCTGTATTCCCCCCCCTTCCTCTGATGGTGATCTGGCCTGTTCCTGCATTATTGATATTCACATTGGCAAGGTTATCCACGGTTACTCCGGGAAAGTTACCTGGAATATTCCCTCCCATGTTACCTTCTATAAGGATGTCTCCATTCTCAGTACTGATGCTTGCTCTCACCCCCAGGAGCACACTTTTGCTGGCTTTGACCGTTGCCGCTCCTGTCCCTGAGAGATCAAAAAAGGAAATGATGTTGTTGGTCAGTTGCTGCATTTCGACTTCATCTTCGTCACTGGGATTCCCACCAACATCGTTGGTCAGGTCCAGATCCAGGTTGGCATTGGCTGCAAAAGTGATCCCTGCGCCGATGGAATAGACCTTGTCATTGCCCGCGCCACCGTTGACCGTAAGATTGGGCATGGCCGAGAAGTAGGTATCAAACCTCACCTCATCATCTCCAGCCCCTGCATTGATCTCAATGGAAGTCAGACCAGCCATAGGAATATTTACCGGCAACGGCGTTACTGCTCCCCCATCGAGGGTATAAGTACGTCCGGTAGCATCAAAGCGAATATCGCCACCGGTTTCACTGACTGTAAGGGTTTCGCCGTTACCCGAAATGTCGGAGATCACCAGGGCATTGCCCGTGGTGGTGATCTCATAGTCGGGAGCACTAGTTTGACCATTATATTGCAGAGAAACCTCACCCGTATTGGGGAAGTCATATAATAATTGCCAGTCTGCCGGCAAAACAGGGCTCACCGAACCAAATGTTCCGGAAATACTTCCTGCATCAATAATCGTGAATACATTGCCATTGGTATTATTAAAGGGAGCCGGAAAAGTTACTTCCAGGGTACCGCTAAGGTTGGCTGTACCTGTTACCGAAATCTGATCATGTTCCGTACATGGAGTGGTGCCTTGGATTTCGACAGAAAACGTTCCACTGCTGGTCAGATCATTGGCAAAAGTCATACAGCCGGGAGACAAACCAGGAGCTAAGGTACTGGTGTTGGTAGCGGTAATATTGCCTGAAAAATCACCGGTCCCATTCATCACCCCCGTTATCTGAAAGACTCCATTACTAACTACTGATCCGTTATTGATGGATGGCCCTGCTAAGGCCAACCCTTTGGAGGGATTGGTAGTTACAGTTCCACCCGCCTGATTGTCGAAGGAGGTGGGGATGGTCTGAAAGCCATTGGGGCCATCCTTGATGACATTTCCTCCATTGAGGTTGA
>JAHELJ010000002.1:0-146005 GCA_024644235.1 Lewinellaceae bacterium | reverse complement strand
CAAAATTGACACCGGTAACAATGGCATTGATCACATTGATGTTGAAGGTAACGGCATTGGAAAGGGTAGAACCATTGGTACTGTTCAGAGAACCGGCGTTCCAGTTCAGGACATTGTTGTTGAGGATGTCACTATCAATAGTGACACTCCCACCAATATTGAAAGTACCATTATTTGTTATTACCGTGAAACCGACCAATTGGCCCGTATTGTTGAAGTTATAGATTGCTCCGGCAGGAACCTCCATGGCAATGCCGGTAGCAGTCAGGGAACCTGAATGGGTGGTAGCAGCAAAATTCGGCGCGAAATTGCCTGTTCCATTCATGGTATTGCTACCGCTAATATTTAAAGAACCCAGGCCATTTCCGAAAGTATTGCCCGTATTGAAGGTACTGGCCGCTCCGGTGAGGTTTACTACGCCTTCACCTTGAAAAGTTCCAGAATTGAACATGGTTCCAGTAAAGGCCAGGCCTTTGAAGGCATTGACTGTTACCGTTCCACCCGCCTGATTGTCGAAGGAGGTGGGGATGGTCTGAAAGCCATTGGGGCCATCCTTGATGACATTTCCTCCATTGAGGTTGACAAAATTGACACCGGTAACAATGGCATTGATCACATTGATGTTGAAGGTAACGGCATTGGAAAGGGTAGAACCATTGGTACTGTTCAGAGAACCGGCGTTCCAGTTCAGGACATTGTTGTTAAGGATGTCACTATCAATAGTGACACTCCCACCAATATTGAAAGTACCATTATTAACAATACTACCCCCAGCGTTCAGGTTGGTAGTATTTAACAAATTAAGGATTGCATTGCTCTCCACTGTGATACTTGAGAATGCAGTAGCACCGCTGGTAGAAACAGTGTGGGTTGCTTTGATGGTCACCTCATCAATGTCAGTAGGAACTATTCCTCCTACCCAGGTAGTGGTGGCATTCCAGGACCCGGATTGGGCAGTTTCTATGGGCGCTGCAAAAGCTGGCAGCGAAATCAATAGGGCCACTAAGCATAGGAAAATGTTTCTGATGCGTAGTAATTTTATTGTCATTTTGTACAGAATTTAGAGATTAAAATGAGTTGAGAAACATGGATCCTGCCATTCAGGCTATTTAAGGGTTCCCTATAGGAACCAGGCCCGATAGATTCTTGCGCTGTCAATATCCAAAGTCCCAGTAAACATTTACCGTCAATCTGGTCTCATTTACCGTCAATCTGGTCGCATTTTCCGTCAAAATGGGGGTAGGAGAGGATGTAGCCAGGAGCACTCAGTTATCGATGAGGATCGATGCCGCCAGACCACCAAGGGAAGGAGCTCTGGGGGACGTGGCTCAGCCTCGACTGCCTTATCGAGTTTAATGAAAGTGGTTACCTTTTCACGTATTCCGATGGCAATTTCCCAAATCGACTTCGGAACGCCCGGGTAAAGGAACGAGCATCGGCATACCCCACTATGTAAGCAACCTTGGCGATGGAGCAGTACATGCGCTTTTCCAGCAGCTCACGGGCCTTGGTCAGGCGCATCTCCTGCAGGTACTGCACAGGGGGTAATCCAGTAAGACGCTTCGATCGGCGCAGTAGGGTAGACTCGCTCATGGCAAATTGTTTTGCCAGGGCAGGAATATAAAGCAGGGGATCCGAAAGGTGCTCAGCGACGTATGTTTCGAATGCTTCCAGCCACTGCTGATCCGGGTTCGATAGCTCGGAGATGCCAATACCAGGGGGGCTGATCGATTCCCCCGCTTCCGGTGGTTCAACAGGACTTTCATCCCCACCGGTTGGGAGTACTTTCGGCTTGGATTGGAATCCTGCCGCCTCGCTCCCCCACAGAAGATCGGTTTCTAATCGACTGACTTGCTGCAGCGCTTGAGCATACCGGATTGTCAGCTCCTGGTTATCCCTGTGTTGCCTGTACAGCCCCAGGGTGAGACCCAGAATGAGCAAGAAAACCAGTACGACGGAGATGATGGAACTGGCTAAGGGCAATTCAACGCGGGATATGAATGTGTCCTGGTGGTTTATCTCCCCTGCGACAGGGTCCACCAAAGTCGGTTGGTCCTGGACAGATGTTGCCGCTAATAGCATGGCATTCTGAGTCAATTGATCAGATTGGTTTTGGACCTGGGCGGGCAACGAACCTGGCCCAGCTAGATAGCTGATAGCCAAAAGGGCAGGAAGCAGGTATTTCCTGCAAAGGAGGACAAGTCTGCATATGTGATTGCTGGGTTTCAAAAGAATATACGCTCCGGTCTAGTTCATTCAGTGTTTAGTTCGCCGAGGATCTCAGCAGGTCCATTCCAAATCATTGCTCGAAAGTAGCATACCACAACTCCATGCCGCCCGGGCAGACGATACCAAATGCATCACTTGCACGCGTGCAATGATCAAAAGGAATGACATCAGTTTCTGCTGGCAACCCGTCACATCATGATCTGAAAAAGATCAACGCGCCGCAACGCCACTGAGCTGTTACCCTCTGGTTGGTTTCATTCAGATTTGAGGAGCTTCAAATGGCTCAAAGGTTAATAGACACTTCCATAATTTAAAAACAGAGGTGATTACCGTGCTATGATAGAACCGCTGGGAAAGAAAATGGGTGACTACGTATAGTAAAATAGTCAATATAATTAACAATAGGAAACTGAGTATTTGAAGTATGGGCTATAATCCTCTTTTTGTGGGCAAATCGGCCTTGCAATCTGCCATCTGGCTTCAAGTGATCATTTGATCCGGATCACTTCTTTTTCCCTCGCATCGCCGCCAGCATATCCCACATATCGTCAGGTACGTGTCTGAACATATTAAATTGGCCGCCATTTTCCAGCCACTCGCCTCCGTCAATGGTGATGACTTCACCATTAATATAGGCAGCGTAATCTGACATAAGATAGGCTACCAAATTGGCCAATTCCTGATGATCACCAACTCTCTGTAGAGGCACTCTATTGGCAGGATCAAATTGATCTCGCATGGCCTCAGGAAATAAACGGTCCCAGGCCCCTTTGGTAGGAAAAGGACCTGGAGCAACTGCATTGCAGCGAATGCCATATTTCCTACCCCATTCCACCGCCAACGAGCGGGTCAGGGCCAGCACACCCGCCTTTGCACAAGCACTAGGCACGGTATATCCGGTACCTGTCCAGGCATAGGTAGTTACAATGTTAAGCATCACTCCTTTGATCTGCTTCTCAATCCAGTACTTACCCACTTCCAGCGAGTAGTTGACCGAGCCGTTAAGGACGATGCCAATTACCGACTGAAAAGCTCTGTGACTGAGTCTTTCAGTGGGTGAGACAAAGTTGCCGGCAGCATTGTTGATCAGTCCGTCTATCTGGCCAAACTCCTCAATACCGGCTTTAATTACTTTACGTACATCTTCCATCTCCCTGACATCACCATTGACTCCCAGTACTTTGCCTGAGACTTGTCCGTTTATCTCCTCTGCAGTGGTCTGCAGTACCTCCTCCCGCCGCCCGGTAATCACTACATTAGCCCCAAGATCCGCCAGGTACGCACTCATTGCTTTTCCCAGGCCGGATCCACCACCGGTCACAACGATGGTCCTATCCGTTAATATCTTCTTGTCAAATGCGGGGTCACTGTATTTCATCATGATTCTATTTCTTCGAGTATCTGTTTTAATTCATTCAATTTCAACATGCACTCAATCGGTGTCATGGCATTTAGATTGAGATCGAGGATCAGTTGCTTCAGTTTCGATGCTGCTGGATCATTTTGCTCGAAAAAATTGAGCTGAAGATTTTGGGCTTCCATGTCGTGGAGGGTCTGCTCAATATGGTCCTTCTTGGTGTTACCATTAGCTAGTGACTTTTGCTCCAATTGTGACAAGAGCGCAGTAGCCCGTTTAAGAATCTGAATGGGCATGCCGGCCATCCGTGCCACGTGAATTCCAAAACTGTGTTGACTGCCACCGGGCTTAAGTTTTCGGAGGAATATCACTTTGTTGTCGACCTCCTTTGTTGATACATGATAGTTCTTGATGCGATCGAACTTTTCCGCTAATTCGTTTAATTCGTGATAGTGGGTAGCGAACAAGGTTTTCGGCCGGCATGAAGGATGATTGTGTAAAAACTCAGCGATTGACCAGGCTATGGAGATCCCGTCGTAGGTGCTGGTGCCACGCCCGATCTCATCCAAGAGGATAAGACTGCGATCAGAGATATTGTTCATGATGCTGGCCGTCTCATTCATTTCTACCATGAAGGTGGATTCTCCCGATGAGATGTTGTCTGAGGCTCCTACCCGGGTAAAGATTTTGTCGATTATACCGAGCTGTACACTTGCAGCCGGGACATAGGATCCCATTTGAGCGAGAACGCAAATTAGCGCAGTTTGTCGAAGGACCGCAGATTTTCCCGACATATTGGGACCGGTGATCATCATGATCTGAGTGTCATCCTGATCTAGGAAGAGATCATTTGGCACGTAGTGGTCGGAGGGGTCAAGTTCTTGTTCGATGACGGGATGCCGTCCGTCTTTTATCTGGACCGTAAAGCTCTCGTTAATCTCAGGTTTACAATAGAGATTTTTCGAAGCACTTCTGGCAAAGGAAAGCAAGCAATCAATTTTAGCCAAGAGATGAGCATTGTGCTGAATGGGAGCAATGTACTCCTGTGCCTGCGTGACCAGGGCATCAAAGAGTTCCGCTTCTTTTTCCAGAGCCCTTTCTTCGGCATGCAGGATTTTGTCTTCGATCACTTTCAACTCCTCGGTGATATACCGCTCTGAGCCCGTCAGTGTTTGCTTTCGGATCCAGGATTCAGGTACCATACCCTGATCTTTGTACTTGTTGGTGACTTCCAGGTAGTACCCAAAAACGTTATTGAATCCGATTTTCAGATTGGAGATCCCGGTGGCAATTGCTTCCTTTTGCTGGATTTCCAGCAGGATGTCCTTGCTATTGCTGATGATATGTCTCCACTCATCCAACTGATTATCTATACCTTCTCGTATCACTTGTCCTTTAGAAGAATGGACCGGTGGATTCTCAACGATCTGTGACAGGATCACTTCTTTGAGGTGAGCGCAGGGGTTAAAGCCTTCACCAAGGTCCTTTAATAATCCATTAGCTGACGATAAGGTAGTCACTAGTTCTGGTACTACTGCCAGTGCCTTGGCCAGCTGAAGCATTTCCCGCGGATTGGCTTTATCCAGCGATATTTTGGAGATCAGCCTTTCCAGATCTCCAGACTTGCTAAGAGCAGATTCCACATTATCTGAGAGCTCATCGGAATGCAAAAACTGCTCTACAGCCGAATGGCGTTCTCGGATGGCCAGCGGATTCTTTAGTGGTAGCAGCAGCCATTTTCTCAGCAAGCGGGCACCCATTGGAGAGGTGGTACGATCAATCACATCGATCAAGGCTACTCCGGTAGGATGATTAGAACGGATTAGCTCCAGGTTGCGGATCGTGAACTTATCCAGCCAAACAAAGTCTTCCGGAATGATCCGTTGAATTTTCTGGATGTGGGGCGTGTTTGTGTTTTCAGTAACTCCCAAATAATGCAGGATAGCTCCGGCCGCAATTTGTCCTTCGTCCAATTCTTCTATCGCAAAACCTTTCAGAGAGTGAATGTTGAAATGCTCCAGAAGCTTGTCGCGGCTATAGTCGGAGGTGTATACCCATTCCTCAAGGGTGTAGGTAAAAAATTGATCTCCGAATCGCGGTTCAAAGTGCTTGCGTCGATCCTTGCAGTATAAAATCTCAGAGGGAACAAAACTCTGGAATAATTTTTCCACGTGTTGAATATCACCCTCACTTACGAAGAACTCGCCGGTAGAAAGATCCAGAAATGCAACACCCATCTGATCTTTGGCTCCATAGTGTAATGATGCCAAGAAATTGTTTTGCTTGTGATCCAGCAGGGTATCATCTAAAACCACTCCCGGAGTGACGATTTCTGTCACCCCCCGCTTTACAATCTTCTTCTCCTTGCTTGGTTTTTCCAGCTGCTCACAAATTGCCACTCGGAATCCAGCTTTTACCAACCGTGGCAGATAGAGATCGAGGGAGTGATAGGGGAAGCCAGCGAGTTCTATATCACTGCCCCCATTGTTCCTACTGGTAAGTACAATACCGAGAATCTTGGAGACTCTGACAGCGTCTTCAGCGAAGGTCTCATAAAAGTCGCCCACCCGAAATAGCAAGATGGTATCAGGGTATTTCGATTTTACTTTGAAATACTGTTCCATCAAGGGTGTGACCTTGCTCCGTTTCTTCTTAACCTTTGTTGCCAATCAGGGAATTGCTTTACTCAAAGATACTTTTCTTATATGAGAATTTTAATAATATATCTCATATACCCGTCACGATATCTAGCAGGTCTTCGGCAAAATGCCGGCTCTCTCGGCATCCCCCATAAAATTCTTCCCGATTGATTATGGAGGCAATCAGCTCGCCGTTAAGCATGCTCAGTCCCTCAGCAGTCAGACTGTAGTGTATTTCATCTTTATGAATGAAGGGATGCAGCCGCGAAAGGTGACGAAAGTGCTGGGTGTCTCCATAACCAATCCAATGAGTTTTTGAGAAAATATTCCTCATCAGTTCTTTTAGAGAAAGGGGGCCTTTTGAAAGAACTTCCAAAACCATTTTTTCATAATCAGAAATGCCGTTAGACCTGCGGGGAAATCTACCCGAATGTGCCAACATCGCAAAGCCGAGATGAGGTAAAAGAGGAGGGGAGTAAGACAGCATTTGAAAGAGTGGACGATGGTCGTCAGAACAGTAGTGCTTCCACCAGTTCAGACCAAATTCCGCAGCACCTTCAGATACCTTCTGCCTGTATTCAAATGCATCGCTCCATTCCTTTGCTTTCATGCTGCTCAGTTCCAGGCCTGGCAGACATCGGTCTTTGGTGTTGACCAGTGATATCGTGCCATTGAAGCCAGATTGAGAAAGGAAGGCAAGGGCTGCCAACTGATTGATCTGACAAAACATGTCGTAGTCAAACCACAAAACCACTTCATCACTTTTGGAGTCTGCAATTTTTTCTAGCTGAGTTGCGATGGGGTGTGCACTGACTTGCGAACCTTGATCCTGATTAAGATGGTCCAGTCTTTTCTTCAACCAGGCCTCGGTACCGATCTGAAATGTTACTTGACCGGAGCACAACGCCTCACGCCAGACCACAAACTCGCCGGGGATCCCTGTGCTCTTAAATATCGGTAGGACTGCATCTCCGTTTAAAATATGCAACATCGTTAAGTATTTATCAATTGCAAACTGAACATTCCTCCTTGCTACATCCCTGTTAACAACCTGCCAAAGAGATCAGCTCCAGTAATGATTTTCCTGTTGTCCTTTCCCCAAAAAAGGGCAATATCGCGGTCAATCGGACTATCCGTGTGGTCTTCTTCTTTCGATTTGAATTGTACGATCAGTTCTCCCAGATTTACGGATTCATCCATAATGACAATAGGAATATGTGAATATTTATTTATGGCTTCCACTGGTGATTCTGCGGTAAGGGAGCGGATGAATCCATCGGCGTCCAGCACCAATTTGGGCTGATCTTCTTCATCGGTGAAAATGATCCATTTTTCACCGGAGTGGTTGATGCGGCGAATGAATCCATCGTGGATGGATGGTTGGTGATCCGGAAATACCAACTTCCCGTTTTGTGTTGGTAACTGGATGATACTGTCTTCATTGATTGTCTCTCCCTCATCCGCAACGCTGATGTCATCAATATGGAGAAAGTTAATTGCCCCAATTCCTTCGACCGCGGCAATTTCGCTACTGTGATCTTCGATGTGTTTAGCCAGGAACATTTGGATATTGGCCTCGGAAAAGAATTGTTTCGTTTCCTTGCCCAGCCATTTGTCCAGCATCAGGGCACAGGGTTTGGCCACTGGAAACAACAGGATTTGATAAAAACGCAGAACCGGGGCCAGCAGTGATGCCATCCTTAGGGCATTTCTGGAGAAGTACGCCTGGGGTATGATCTCACCGAAAAAAGTGATGAGAACAGTGGAAAAAGCGAAGGACATCAGGCCGGCCATCACAGATTCAGATAGAAGCGTAAGTAGAACATTGATGCCGACGTTACCCCATAAGATGGTGGTTAGCAGGAAATTGGAGTCCTTTCTCATTTCAAGAACCTTCGCCGAGCCGGGACTTTTCGATGATTCCGCCTCAATCTCCAACCGGAGTCGAGTGAGGCTGAAAAATGCCAGATTCAATCCTGAAAATATGGCTGACTGTGAAATGCAAAACGCGATGCCTAACCAAGTTAATGTGACACTCATCTCAGATTATTTTTGGCAAAGACTTACAGATCGATTTTAGAAGTGTAAAGAAGGATGAATTCCGGCATAGTTTGACAATTATGGCCGGTTAAAATTCAAAGACTAAAATCCAGATTGCACCTAGGCTCCGCAAGCGAGATATTGAGTTGAAGAAATCTATCGATCACTCTCCAGCAACTTGAAAACGCGATCAGGATAATCGGAAATGATTCCATCAATACCCAAAGCGAGGCACTTCTCAATGTCCTCAAAACCATTCACCGTCCATGGAACCAACAGCATGCCACTATCATGGACTTCGTTCAACAGTTCGGTGGTTAATAGACTAAAATCAGGACTATATACCTCAGGTGTGAATCCCAGTGCTTCCATATTTTCATCAAAGGGATCAAGATTTTCGACAAGATAAACCAGACGAATATCCGGATATCGATGATGCAGGATCTGTAAAGTTTCGATGTCGAAGGATTGAATCAGGCACCGGTCTACTAGGCCACGGCTCTGGATGACATCGTAGACCAAATCGACAAACTCATTTACCTCGGCATGCATCTTGCCATCTCTTTCCGGCTTTCGCTTTATCTCGATACTGTATTGCACGGGTGGCTGATCTCGGCCTGATAAATACCTCTCCACTGCTTCGAATACTTCAGACAGGGTAGGTTTGCCAACCCTGACTTTCCTTTGCCCGGGGAACCTTGGATGAGGTTTCATCCCAACGTCATACGACTGAACTTCCTGGAGAGTCATTTGAAAGATATTGTATGACTCCTGGTCGCTTGCACTGATTTCATGACCATCCGGGTCCAGGGTAATCTCATGATGAAAATAGGGATCATGAGAAACGATCACCTGACCATCTTTCGATGTCACCACATCCATTTCCAGCGTATGTACTCCAAGATCCAATGCATGGAGAAAACCTGGAACGGTGTTTTCCGGATATAATCCCCGGCAGCCCCGGTGACCTTGAACGTCGATTTCTTGGGTAATCATATTAGACAGATTAGTCAAAGAAAAAGTGGCAACGAGGAAAATGAATAAGTTAGTCCCTATCCGGCGCATAGACTAATAATTTGTCGATTCGAAAATAATTGCAATAAATTGAAGGCAGTCCCATTCTCATTCATTTGACCTCAGCACCAAATTTATTCATAATCTGCGCTCTTCTACATCATGGGTAAGCGATTCGCCTTTGAGAATAACGGAAAGGGACCTCACCATCGAGCCAAATCTCATTGATGGCCTTTTATGAAAGCCATCTTAGCAATGATCCTCGAAGAATAGATACAGGATACTATTTAAAATACATGTCGAACCTGTCTGGGTGAAGTTGATAGCACCCGGAAATCGTTGATCGAACATTTGAAGTAAGACGAATCAATGTCTTTTGGCATGGTCTTGTCAGTACAAATCTATCGGCAATCAGGTAAGTGAAATAGCTGGATGGACGTGTCTTTACCTACCATGCGATAGAAATCAGTTCACCGACTGGGAGATAAGTTGATGGTTGTGCTATGGCCGCGATACATGGGATGAACCCAAGGATAAAAACTAATTAAAACCTAAAGATGAAAAGTCATGTCATTTTTACCTTGTTCTTAGTGTCTCTGATTCCAAATTTTCTTTCAGCTCAACTAGGTCATATCGTTCTCGAATCCAAAAAGAGCAAGGAGGTATTGGAAACTGAATATGCACGTTTTCATGCCATGATCGACAAAGATTCTGAAGGGCTGGACCGCATCATTCACGAGGATCTTGTATACATCCACTCAAACGGTTCTGTTGATTCCAAGAAATCCTTTATAGAAGCCATCAGTAGTGGGGCAAGGTATTATGACGACATCATCGTAAAAGGTGCTCAAGTAAGGATATATGGTAAAGTGGGAATCATCAATGGTTCCTGCACCTATCAAAGAAAGACGGAAGAAGGTAGCCTCAATAACTTAAGTCTGTCTTATACCTCTGTATACACAAAAATCAAGGGGACTTGGAAACAAGTTTCCTGGCAGTCCTTTCGTTTGCCCCAGTAGAAAATTCCTGGTGGTTAGGCCAGACAGGTCGAGTATTCTCGAGGGCTTGACATGCTTTTCACTGAAAATAAGGTCCAAAGCCTGTTGCTGCTGGAGAATGGACACTATACATCAAATCGTCTGGCAGCGAATGTGTCACTCCTGTGGAAAGCCAAGAAGGATGAAGTCCAAGGAATGAAATTACTTTCGTGTAGGCTCGGTGGAGTTTGTCAGCAGAGTTCATTAGCATTGTGATTGAGTTCTTCAAAACTTCTTAAGATTTGAACTATGCTTAGAAGAGCGTTTATCCAATGTGGAACTATGGGTGTGATCAGTTCCACTAATCCGATCAGTGAAGTATTCGCTGGTGGAGAATCAATCTACCATGAGCTATTTGATCCCGTGCTTAAAAGGGAGCTCTTTTCAGATCCGGTCATTATTGACACTGTCGAACTGCTTCACCATGATGGAAATTTTGTCTGCCGCATCAGATCAATCGACGGGGCGGTTGGAATGTCAGTAAGCAACAATATGCAGATGCGTTCTCTATACCCCATTTTTGTCAATCGGATTCAGCCATTCTTTCCCGGCAAAGACGCCCGGGACTTGGAAGCTTTGCTTGAGCAAGTCTATGTCTATCAAAGCAATTATAAGTTGCAAAGCTTGGCCCTCTGGGTTCCGTTGGCAACTCTAGAATTTGCGATTCTAGATTTGTTGGGAAGGATAGCCGGTGTACCAATAGGAAGACTTATCGGGGATATCCATCATTCTGAAATTGCTGTATATCAAGCCAATAATTTCCGAGGCAAGAGTGCTGAGGAATCGGTGGAATTGATCAAGAATCAGGTTTTTGAGACCAAGGCAAGAGCACTTAAGTTTAAAGTGGGAGGTAGGATGAGCAAAAATCTAGAGGATCCTCCAGGAAGAACCGAGAAGCTGATTCCAATGGTTCGGGAAGCTTTTGGTGACGACATGGTTATCTATGCCGATTCCAACGGTTCATATGATGTTGCCGAAGCAGTTCGAATTGGTAAACTGATGGAAGCGTACAAATATGACTTTTATGAGGAGCCCGTTCCATTTGATTGGTACCATGAAACTAAGCAAGTGACGGACCAACTCAATATAGCCGTGGCGGGAGGTGAACAAGAGCCGAGTTTGCACAACTTCCAATGGCTCATTGAAAATGATGGTCTTGACATTGTGCAGCCCGATATATTCTATTTTGGTGGCATGATCAGATCAATGCAGATCGCTCGTATGGCTGCTTCTCGCAACAAGCTCTGTACCCCTCATATATCGGGTTCAGGATTGGGTTATCTGTATATGATGCATTTCGTATCGGCGGTATCAAATGCGGGGCCTTATCATGAGTTCAAAGGATTTAACAGTCGTATTCCAATCGAATGTCAAACTTCGGATCTTCAAAGCAATGAGGGGGTAGTCACCGTGCCTACGGGGCCTGGTCTCGGTGTGGAAATCGATCCTGAGTACATTGCCAAACACAAACGGATTGAAAATTAAACCTGATTGGTCAACTTTTAATTCCAGACTGATTTGATGTCTAGAAAGTTGCAGCTGTGTTCCCATAGTTGATTCTGCAGATCTTCTTGGTAAGACAATTGCGCTGATTTCACCTCCTTCCGCCTAACGAAGTATTTGCCAGTCACATTTTGTCCCACTTCTTCAGTCGCAAGAAATACTGCTGTATCAGCCCCCTTCTTCTGGGGTAAAAAAAATGGCCGGGCGATGCTCCACAAAAGGCTCAGATGCCGGGGTGTATGCTGATTTCCTATAGAGGTGTTCACCATTCCGGGATGAAGACAGTTTACAGATATTTTATACACAGACAACAAGGAAGCAAGCTGGTAGGTAAACATTACGTTTGCCAGCTTAGATTGAGCATAGCTGCGCCAGCCGCTGTATTTTGTAGGCCGACCTCGAAACCTCGCCGGATCAAGCTTGCCGTCGAAGTGAGCGTTCGAAGAGACATTAATGATCCGGCTGGCCTTGGCATCCAGCATGGAAGATTTAACCAGGTAGGTAAGTAGAAAAGGCGCAAAATGATTTACTCCAATGGTCTTTTCCAGCCCGTCTACCGTCTCTCCCCATTGATGGAAGTATGCTCCGGCATTGTTAATCAATACATCCAAAGTGGGAGCAAGAGTGGTGATTTTTTCACCCGCTCTGCGGACCTGATCCAGTGAATTAAAATCTGCCTGCACTATGGAAAGCTGAGAGTTAGGGGACTTCAGCTCGTTTCTTACTTGCTCCGCTTTATCCTGGGTCCTGCTGACCATAATAATATGGCCAACACACATTTGTAAAAGCTGACTGCAGATAGCTTTGCCGATGCCATTGGTAGCACCAGTTACCACCATTACCGAATCAGCTAAATTCATTGGCCAACATACTTCTGTCGCACAACGAGTGCGAAATAGTTGTCCTCGAGCTCCAGGTAACCTTGGTCATAGCAAAAATGGTAAGTATTACCTGTCTTTGTTCGGTAGAGATTTGTGAAGTATTGAAAATTAAATCCCTTTTGAACCAGTTTATCACGGTGCACCTTCGTCTTGCCATTGGGATTTAGCTCAGCAAGAATCCGTCGATTCTTACGTAATGTGTAGTTGACGTTTCTTATGAAATTTGTCTCATCACGATTGAGTCGGTTGTTATACGTATTCCTGCAGGGATCAGAACAGAATTTTTTATCCCTGCGACCGAAAAACTCAACCCCACATTCTTGGCAATGGCGCTTCATGGTATTATGCTAACCTGACCATCTAAAGTAAGGAATCTCTAACCATTGCTTTGCATTGCTCATCAACTCCAATCAAGGTGTCATTCAAAGTCATTTGATATCTTGGCTGCCATGCTTACCATCTCAAACTCCCGGTTGGAGCAGACACTGGACCTGCCCTCAGTTGTTGAAGCCCTTGCACAAAGTTTTGAGGGTCAAATCACCACTCCGCAAAGACAACACTATGACATTGATATAAATGATCAGACAATCACATTTCTTACGATGCCGGCATGGCAAAAAGACTTTCTAGGTATAAAGCTGATCACGGTCAATCCGGAGAATCCGGTAATAGACATACCTTCTATCCAGGGTAATTATATGCTTTACGAATTGCCAACTGGTACACCCCTGGCCTTGTTTGATGCAAAGCTTTTGACCAATATTCGTACTGCCGCTGCAAGTGCATTAGCCAGCAGATTTCTATCAAGACCAGACAGCGAGGTTTTGCTAATGGTCGGGACCGGAAGCTTAGCTCCATTCCTTATCAGAGCGCATGCTTGTGTTAGGTCATTCCGGAAGGTGATTATCTGGGGAAGAAATCCTCACAAGGCAACTAATCTGGCCGAGAAGTTGGTTGATTTGTTTGATGATTTGGAGGTGGCCACTGATCTCAATGCTGCAGTGGGCCAGGCGGATGTTTTGAGCGTGGCTACAATGAGTCAGTTACCGTTGATACTGGGCTCGCAAATTCGGTCAGGACAGCACATTGATCTGGTAGGATCTTTCAAACCCGATATGCGGGAAGCTGATGACGAATGTATCCGGCGCTGTCATGTATATATCGACACTGCACACGGGATTAATGAAACGGGCGACTTGAGTGAACCAATTCGCAAAGGAATTCTTCGCAGATCGATGATTAGGGGAGATCTATTCCAACTTTGCCGGGGTGATAGACCCGGCCGGACAGGCGATGAACAAATTACTTTGTTCAAATCAGTAGGGCATGCACTTGAAGATCTTAGCGCTGCTGTGCTAGCATATAAACGCTTAACCGTAATATAGATGTTAAAGATCAGCAAGCGAGTGACTATAGCTGAACATGAGATCAAATTTCGGACCATCCGCTCGTCAGGTCCGGGAGGTCAGCATGCCAACAAAGCAGCCACTGCAGTCCAATTGCAATTTGATTTAAAGAATTCCGCACTTCCCGATGATGTGAAAGAAAGGTTATCGCAACTGAGAGATAAGCGCATAAGTTCAACCGGGATTATCACGATCACAGCTCGCCGCTATCGCAGCCAGGAGAAGAACAGACAAGATGCTATGGAAAGACTCCGAGCTATTGTGCAAAAAGCTATGTATAAACAGAAAAAGAGGATCAGTACCAAACCATCAAAATCATCAAAAGAAAAGCGACTGGGGGAGAAAATCCAACGAGGTAAGCTAAAAAAAATGCGGGGCAAAGTGGATCCCCTTGGTTGATGGAGAATCTATCAAATACCTGGTTGATCCAGTAGTTGATGGATAGTCTCTTCAAATTCTTCGACAAAGAGCGAGTAATCGGGAGTCGCTGGACCGTTAAAGCCAGTGTGAATTCTATGCACCTGGTTGTTTCGGTCGAGAAAAATCAGCGTAGGGTAGGAGATGATTTCATTGAGCATGGGAAGCTGCTTAGAAGCTTCCCTCTTGTTTGATTTACCGGCGTGCAAGATGGGATAAGTAATTCCAAGTTTCTCCCGGTAACGGCTTATCACTTTACGGGCCTTGGAGGGGTCATCATATCGTTCAAAGGCCAGTCCAATGACAGCAATGTCCAAATCCGGGTGCTCATCCAGCCATTCGACAAGGAACTCGGTTTCATCCAAACAGTTTGGACACCAGGTTCCCAGGATCTGAATGATCTTAGGGCGTCCTTGATACTCAGGATCCGTGAGGCTGACCAGATTGCCGTTCGCATCCGGAAAGGTGAAGGCAAACGGTTCGTCCTTCGTCTTCACATAAGTCAATGAATCCGGATGAGCAAGGGCAAAGTCTTCATTCCGGACCGCCGACCAGCTAGTCAGGTAATGAGAACCACTTCGAAAGATCCCGGTTATCGTATTGTCGGGGTGGATTTTGCCCTCAAAGAGAAACATATGGGCACCATCGAAGCAGGAGAGGTAAAGTTTATCGGCCTGTACTGAACCCTCAAGATACCGGTAGTCGCCCGTTTCGGTTTGGAAGGTTCCTGTGAGATGGTTGCCCTCCTGCTTAAACAACCCGATCGCCGGATATGGTTCTTCAGTTTCGATTTCAAATTGACATTCCCATCTTCCGGTCACATCGGTAATCGGTGGCTTCTGCAGGGTAGTAAATCGATGACCCTGCCCGTGGTGAGCAACGAAGGGAATAACATAATTGGTGCCCCGGCTCGGTACCACCCACCGACCTTCCAACACCTTGTCTTCGAAGATCGCTTCCAGATAGGAATCGTACGCTGGGAAGCGAATTATTACTGTGTCTTTATTAGTTGCTTGATCATGACTGAATGAGATGTCGTCCAACTTGATCCTTTCGCCTCCATTCCTGATCTCCAAATAGAAAGAATCTTCACCAATATATTTGACTTCAAAGTTAAATGGAAGTTGACCTTCTGTGACCTCTTCAAACTCGACCATTTCTCTGACTTTGGTTTCGCGGGCAATGCCTTCAGCCAAAGCCCGATCCAAATCGAGTTTGAGTACGCCACGCCAGGGCCCCGGGGGCAGTTTTGAATAGGGGTTGTCCATAACCAGACATCCGCATATCAGCAGGAGAATAAAAACGCCAGTTACCTTGCTAAGACTCATCTTCTGAATTTGGAATTGACCGGATTATGAGCGTTCCCCGATAAATTGATCTTCCTTGTACTTAAATAGAACATTGAAGGTGGTCAGACTCCCGTAGATTCTGGTAATATATTGCTGCAGATTTACCTTTTCTTCATCTGTCAGCTTGCTGCTGTTTATCCTTTGCTCCATTACGCGCAGACGATCACGGACCATCACGATCTTATGGAAAAAGGTTTCGACTGGGATTTCCTTGGCCTTTAGGGAGGTGTCCTTGGGTTGGAGTGACAGGATTCCTCCTTCCCACTTGTCTCCCAGATCAACTATCTGCGAAATATCGGAATAAGCGTCCAGAATCTTGATTAGAGCCTCCTCTGCCTCGCTAAAGGAAACAGTTTCATCAGCTTCGATGGCTTCGATAACTTCCCATTGTTCATATGATCGTCCTACCTCTTTGATTCCAAATCTGACAAAACAAACTTCGTAGGCCACCTTATGAAGCCTGATGATCACTCCATCTCCATAAGCAGGATGGTTTACTCTGGAGCCAATGCCCAAAGTCTGTGCTTCACTCATATTGTTACTTGTTTTCGAGTTTTTCTGTACTTCCTGCAGCCTGCCACTCAGATTGTGCTTCATACCTCGCTCCCTTGATAGTGGTCGGTAAGCTTTCTTTCATGTGGTTCGCCCAATAAACCCATGCTTTTGGCCACAATGAGTGAGACTGTCGCATCACCAGTGACATTGGTGATGGTTCGGACCATGTCCAACGGACGGTCTACTGCAAAGATCAAGGCAAGACCGGCTTCAGGTACACCAATAGCTCCCAAGACTATTACCAACATGATCATGCCGGCACTCGGCACTGCTGCAGAACCAATCGAAGCAAGAGTGGCCGTCAGGACAATGGATAATTGGTCTCCAAGAGTAAGGTCGATTCCAAATGCTTGTGCTATAAAAACAGCAGCGACTCCCTGGTACAAAGAGGTACCATCCATGTTCACGGTAGCACCAATTGGTAAGACAAAACTGGATACCTCTTCGTCCACTCCCATGTGCTCACTCACCCGTTCCATGGTGACAGGCAGGGTAGCAGCACTGGAACTGGTAGAAAAAGCCACTAATTGTGCAGGTCCTATCCCTCCGAAGAACTTCTTGTACTTCATCCCCGTAATCATCCTGGCCAATGTCGGGTAGACCACCAGTATCAAAATTGCAAGACCAGCTAAGACGCAAACGGAATACCACAATAGAGCCTGGAAAAGACTCCAGCTGGGGGATTCAACAATGAGCGCAGCCAGGAGTGCAAATACGCCATAAGGTGCTCCGAGCATGATCACATCGATCATTTTGAGAATGACCTCGTTCAAACCATCAATGAAGTCTTTGACTGGTTTGGCTTTTTCCGGTGCGATCAAAATAAGGCCGATGCCAAAAAACAGAACAAAGAATATCACCTGCAGCATATTGCGATTGTCTCCGGCAGCTGAGAATATATTGTCGGGTACCAGGTCTTCTAATGCTCTCAGGGGGCCCTGATCTTTCTCAGCGGTGGCAATGTTGATTTTGTCTGTGGCTTCACTGGAATAGCCTTCCAGCAACTCCTGACGGGTCTCCTCAGTCACCGTCACTCCAGGTCGTACTGTGTTGACAATGAAGAGGCCAAGAATCACGGCCAATAAGGTTGTGCCCAGATAAATACCGAGGGTCCGACCACCCATTTTAGAAAGCTTTGAAATGTCTTTCAAATCGCTGACACCTTTGATCAGTGAGGCGATAATGAGGGGAATAGCAATGAGCTTCAGAAGGTTGATGAAGATCGTACCGAATGGTTTGATCCAATCCTGCACGAATTGATTCATTTCCAGGGCACTGGCGATCAAACCCACCACTATGCCGAGAAACATACCAATCAGAATCTTCCAGTGCAATTCCAGTTTCTTCATCAAATTTCAGTGTTATGCTCTAGTGCTGAGTAAAATATGAAAATAGTTATTTTCGCCTGAAACTCAGCCATCTGCTTATTACTGAAACATTAAATGAATTATGAAAATTAGAATCCTGGTCCCTATTTCTACCTTGTTCTTTCTTGCTTTGTCGACCGGAGTCTTCAGTCAAAATGGAGCCGGTGATTTTGGATTTGATATGTCGGATGTTCGTATGCATTTGCTGTTCCTTTCATCCGATGAACTTCGAGGCCGTAAGACCGGCGAGTTGGGAAATCAAGTAGCGGCAAAATACATCAGTGAACAATTTAGACGTATCGGATTACAAACGGCTGATAGCCTTGGCAGCTATTACCAAGATATAGACTTTAAGAAAGTGAAGCCGCCGTTGGACGGTACATTTCAGACCGATATTGGCACATATAAGGTAGGGGAGGATATAATCGTTCTGGATGATTATGCAAGCGAAAGTGAAAATCAGTTGGTCTTTGCAAATTATGCCTGGCAGGGAGATCCCAAGGTAAATCTGTCGGACTTGGAAGTGGAGGGCAAGTGGGTCTTGGCACATCTGGGTACTCCTGAAGATCAGGACGTTCAAAATGCACTATTCAACTACAGTCGTGAAAAACGGAAGATAGTGAAGGATGCTGGTGCAAAGGGATTGATCGAAATCTACCAAGGTCGATTTCCCTGGCAGTTTCTCGCTCGTTTTCTTACCAGAGAACAATTGAGTATTGCCGATGCCGGGGAGGATGAAAGTGAATTCCTTTACGCTCTGATAGATGGCTCGACCCATGAGGAATTGCAGACCATCGAAGCGGCAATGAAGAGTGATGCAAAGCTCATTCACAGTGGAAGGTCAGAGGTAAAATTGTCTTCATCAAATATTGTGGGTATTCTTCCTGGTACTGATGCCAGGCTTCGGGATGAGTACATTGTCTTATCAGCCCATTATGATCATGTCGGTGCCGAGGTTCAACAAGGTAATCCACGAACCCTCCAAGACTCGATCTTCAACGGTGCGCGAGACAATGCTTTTGGGGTAACGGCAATGCTAACCACGGCACAATCTCTAGCGAAAAGACCATTGAGAAGATCGGTTGTTTTTGTGGCATTTACCGCTGAAGAAGACGGACTACTGGGTAGCGAGTACTTTGTCAAACATCCGGTAGTACCGTTAGATAAGATTATTTTCAACCTCAATACCGATGGAGCCGGGTATAATGATACTTCTATTGTTTCTGTCTTCGGTCTTGAAAGGCTAGGGATTGAGGAACAGATACGCGAGGCCTGCTCATCAGTAGGTTTGGGGGTGTTTGGAGATCCTGCTCCTGAACAGAATTTATTTGACCGCTCAGATAATGTGTCATTCGCTAAAGTTGGTATTCCAGCTCCGACTATAAGTCCCGGATTTAAGGAATTTGATGAAGCGATAATGGAGCATTATCATCAACCTTCTGATGAAGCTGCGACCCTTGACTTTGATTATCTTTTGAGATTTTCAAGGGCATACTCTTTGATCGCCAGATCAATCGGCAACAGTGCCAAGCGACCAAGATGGACACCTGGCGATAAGTATGAATCCGCTTTCAAAGAGTTGTACGGGGATCTACCAGAAGTGATCGAGGAAGAGATTCCGAAAAAGAAAGGAAAGAAAAAGAAGAAGAAAAAGAAGAAGTCGACTACCTGATCTTCTTAGCCCGGATCATTTCTCTTTTACCGGGAGGTCCGGGCAGTTCCTCCACTTCAAAGCCCAGCTCCTTCAAAGCTCTCTTGAATGATCCCTTTGCACAATATGTGACCAGAATGGCTCCATCGCACATCAGTCCACGTACTTTGGCCAATTGCGGCGTCTGCCACATTTCCGGCTGACACGAGGGAGCGAAGGGATCGTAGTAGATTAAATCAAATTCCTCTTTTATCGCCGGGGCACTGAAATCCATGAGTATTTTGGTAAAGTGAAATGATGGTCCCAACTCATGTCTAATGTTCCACTTCACTTCGTGGATCTTTGCAAACTGATCAGACATCTGAAGCAGCTCAGGGTAATTCAGCCTGGAAACCATGTCTTTTGAAATCGGGTACATTTCGAGACCAGTATAGCCAACATGCAGTAGAGAATCAGTATCAGCCACTTTCCAGGTTAGCATTGAATTCAGTCCTGATCCAAATCCAAACTCCAATAGTGAAATTGAGGATTTTTCCTCTTTTAGGTGAAGTAAGCCATGCTCAATGAATACATGAAGACTCTCTTGAAGGGCGCCATGACGCGAATGGTAACTCTCACCAAAACGACCTGAAATTATCGAGTGAGAACCATCATTCGACACATAAATCTCATTTTGCGTCACAGGTGCTCCTTCACATCATTTAGATGGATGTCGAAATGAGATGACTCATAAGTGCAATCGCCCTTTCGAATCAATAGAAGCTGTGGTGATTCATGGTACACTGAGAACTTATCAGCCACAGCATTGCTGACATCACGGTGGCGCAAAATGTCGAGGTAGTAAATCTTGTTAGCTCCTTCGACATAGGACCACTGGTCTTCCAGACGCATTTTAGCAATCGCTGAAACGTTGCAACGTGAACTGTGTTTGAAAATAAGGACGGGAAACTGATAGGATTGTTCGGTTATTTGGTCTAACTGGTCAACCGATACCAGATGTTGCCATGCAATCATGCAATTATTTCACTTGAACAACCTGTTTAACAATGGGGATGGCGATTTGTTCAACTGAAAAATCGCTTGGACAACCTATACCTCGATTGCAAGAACTGAGAGAAGCAGCCAAACCTGCAGCAACAAAAAGGAGTACAACGAACTTTTTTATCCCTCCAATTTTCATGATATGAATTCTTTAATTTGTTTCAAAATTAACAATTAACACGTTAGAAAACGATACGATGTATCGCTTTAGTACTATTACTTTGACGATTACAGGTTTGAAATCCACAAACTAATTCATGAAAATTCATCTCATAGCCATTGGTGGCAGTATAATGCACAACCTGGCAATCACCTTGCAAAAAGCGGGCCATACAGTGACTGGTTCAGATGATGAAATCTACAATCCGGCCCGCGACAGACTGGAATCCTATGGCCTTCTCCCGCATTCGATGGGTTGGAATCCCTCACGTATTGATACCTCAATTGATCTCATCATTCTGGGAATGCACGCTCGCATTGATAACCCTGAATTGATTAAGGCTCAGGAATATCAGATTCCTATTATGTCCTTTCCGGAATTTGTTTACCAGCAATCTTTAGACAAGAAGCGCATTGTAGTGACCGGGAGCCATGGTAAAACCACAACCACCTCTATGATCCTTCACGTGCTGAAAATTTCAGGCTTTGATTTTGACTATCTGGTAGGAGCTCAGCTAAATGGCTTTGAAACTATGGTGCAGGTGTCCGACGCACCTTTATTGGTTGCCGAAGGTGATGAATATCTTTCTTCATGTCTGGATCGAAAACCAAAGATTCTTCATTATAGACCACATATTGCAGTAATCACAGGAATAGCCTGGGACCATATGAATGTCTTTCCAACCTTCAAGTCTTATAAAGATGCTTTTTCACAGTTTTTATCAACCATGGCTGAGGGAGGGAAGGTGTACTTTGATGAGAGTGATGAAATATTGACTGCCCTCGTCAGGGATCATGGTCAACATCTCACGGTTAAGGGATATCGGCCTTTTCAAGCTAAGGAAGATGAAGGTACCATGCTGTTTGATTCACAGGAAATCGAGCTTGACGTTTTTGGGGAGCATAACATGGCTAATCTCAAGGCTGCCTATCTGGTGCTGAAGGACATTGGAATCACGGATAACCAGTTTCTTGATGCCATTGGTGGTTTTAAAGGCGCCGCTAAAAGACTGCAGATCTTAGTAACTGGTGATCACTCAGCGCTCTTCCAGGATTTTGCCCATGCTCCGTCGAAAGTCAAGGCATCTATTAAGGCTGTCAAAAAGAGATTTCCGAAACGAAAACTTACAGCAGTTTTGGAATTACATACTTATAGTAGCCTCAACAAAGAATTTCTTCCTCAGTATAAGGATACTATGCAAGATGCAGACCAAGGGATCATTTTTGTGAACGACCACACACTCCAAATGAAAAAAATGGCAGCATTGTCAGACGAGGAAATCACCAGCGCTTTTGGCGATCGAAATTTGCGGGTCATAAGAGAAAAAGATCCTATGGAAACATGGCTCAAAAGTCAGGAGTGGAACGAACATAATCTTCTCCTAATGACTTCAGGAACTCTAGGTGGCCTTGATCTGAATGAGATCAGTGACTTATTCAGTAAGCGTTGAATGTGTGGTCATGTGAAGAACTATCCAAGGCATCCCTAAGGTATTGTCTAAGATTATGACTTGAGGGTAAGGGGGCAAAAGCATTGAGCAAATTACCTTCTGGATCGATCAGTATCGCCCGTGGAAGTCCGTCGATAAGATAGCGAGTTCGGAACTCCGAACTGAATTCAGTATCGATTTGAAAATTCTGCAATGAAGAACTCTGTTTTATTTCGAACTGGTCTTGCCTCGAAGTATCCAGACAGACTGCCACGTATCGGATCGGATATTCCTTAAAATCATTAGCTAAATATTCCAATTCTTTAAGGACTGGTATACATGCAGGACAGTCTATTTTCCAGAAAAAGAGATATAAATATTCTCCGAAGAATTGATCAGACTGCCATTTGTTGTTCTCTTCATCACATAACATGATGGGAGGGGCCTGATTTCCTGGCTCCAGGTTTTTCCTGATAAGATAATGTGAGACGATTTCCCGACGCAGGGTTGAGGTCTGCGTATACTGCTTAAAAGATCTCATCAATTGTTCAGCAAGTTGAAGATCACCAGATTTTAAGATGTTTTGCATGACACGGTGGTAACAATGATCCTTTACCAATGGGTTGGATATCATATTTGAAATGAGATTAAATGCTACCTCGTGCTCTGGTTGGCTATTACCCTCGGTACTAATTCTTTGCCCTTCATTATAGATCACCTTCAATACATAAGTTAGATATTCTGGAATCGCCAACAGCCCTGCTTCATCAAGACTAAGCTCTTTCTGAAAAGAATAGTATGAGGGGCTTAAATTCGTTTGGCCTTGACTGAGATATCCTCGGAGCGAGGGGAAAGTGCTCAGCAGCAGGCCCCATCGGTACCATATCCTTGCCCGTTCTTTTTCAAAAAAAACCGGATCCAGATTATGATGGCTCACGATAAAATTACTTAGGTAATCAAGAGATGCATCTCTGACCTGGCTGACAGCAGCATAGAAGTCAGCTTCATTGCTACCATATAATCTACCTTCAGAAGGCATGATACTATCTAGGAATAACTGATACCTGGACAAGTAGTTGTTGGATGCGGCAGATCTGCCTTCAAAATGAAGACCATTTGTTTCCCTAGCTGAAACTACCACAAGATCCTGACCTGGTGTCAGATAAAGCTCTGCATTTGAAGTTCCATATTGAAGCTTGAAATAGCCGGGTTCGTTAAGGGATAGTTCCACTTGAAACGAATCTGTGGTAAGCACAGCATGGTAAGAGGCTGTCTGGTTCCATATCCTTATCGGCTCTCCTTGCGTGGTAAGAAGCTCACCACTTACGATCGTCAAATCATTGTCGGTTCTTATCTCAAGTGAGGTACAAGAAGCAACTATCATCATGATCCCAGCAAACCCTAGTCTCAACATATTTCCAGGCTTTAAATGAGGCAAAACAGCCTAAAATCAATACATATTACAAAAAATTATAATATCATGATGTATCCCTCCACCTAATCTTCACATTATCTTATTGATCTATTTCAGGCAGATCTGCTATTTTTGCCCTTCTTCATGACCTAATAAATCGCTGTTATGCCTAGAGAAATTGCCTTGAGAGATGCATTAAGAGAAGCTATGGTAGAGGAGATGCGTCGAGATGAGACCGTGTTTTTGATGGGAGAGGAGGTGGCGCAGTACAACGGAGCCTACAAGGTAAGCAAGGGAATGTTGGAGGAATTTGGCGAGCGGCGTGTGATTGATACTCCAATTACTGAGTTAGGATTTGCCGGAGTTGGTGTGGGTGCAGCAATGAACGGTCTAAGGCCGATCGTCGAGTTTATGACTTGGAATTTTGCCATTCTGGCGTTTGACCAATTGGTGAATAATGCTGCTAAGACCCTCAGCCAATCAGGTGGAGACTTCAACTGCCCGATTGTTTTTCGAGGCCCTTCCGGGGCAGCTGGGCAACTGGCTCAACAACACTCACAGACTTTTGAAAGCTGGCTGGCTAATTGCCCGGGCTTGAAAGTTGTTTCCTGCACTGATCCTGCCGATGCTAAAGGACTGCTGAAGTCTGCTATTCGGGATGATGATCCAGTTTGCATGATGGAATCAGAAGTTCTTTACGGCATGAAGGGCCCGGTACCTGAAGAAGAATATCTGACACCCATTGGTGTGGCAGCAATAAGAAAGGAAGGCACTGATGTGACCTTGGTTTCATTCAACAAAATGATGGAGGAGACCAAGAAAGCAGCGGAAGAACTGGCCAAGGAGGGAATTTCTGCAGAAGTGATTGACCTTCGTACCATCAAACCTTTGGACCATGAAGCAATCGTCAACTCAGTCAAGAAAACCAACCGGCTGGTTGTAATTGACGAATCATGGCCGTATGCAGGCATCAGTGCCGAAATTGCTTATGAAGTCCAGAAGTATGCATTCGATTACTTGGATGCTCCAGTTATCAGAGTGAATTCGGCAGATACTTCACTTCCATATGCACCTACATTCGTTGAAGCCTATCTTCCCAATCCGGGTAAGATCATAGCAGCTGTTAAAGAAGTAATGTACGTTTCCTAATATCAGATTTCATGACTGTTTTTGAGCGGATCCGCCATCGGAATCGATCTGCAAGTCGTGAGCTGAACGATGCCATCTACTGTGTGGATCTTCACACGGGTGGGGAACCCTTAAGAGTGATACTGGATGGCTTTCCAGAACCTGAGGGGGCTTCTGTGCTGGAAAGAAGGCGCTTTTGTCAGGAGCATCTCGATCATTTTCGCAAGGCACTCATCTGGGAGCCGCGGGGCCACGCCGACATGTACGGTTGTCTGCTTGTACCACCGAATGACGAAGGAGCCGATTTTGGAGTGATTTTCATACACAACGAAGGGTACAGCACGATGTGTGGACATGCTACGATTGCTCTGACAAAGTTAGCAGCAGTGCAAAATTGGAAAGAAAGGGATCCTGTTTCGGGAAACCTTAAATTATCTATTGATGCCCCTTGTGGAAGGATTACATCTGAACTCAAGAAAGATGGGGATCCTGCATTCCCGATTGAATTTTTGGGAGTTCCATCTTTTGTAGTTGCTATCGACCAGCAGGTTTCTCTGTCCGGTCACGGTGACGTCTTCTATGATATTGCCTACGGCGGTGCTTTTTATGCTTATGTTCAGGCTGCCCAGTTGGGATTGGAGCTTTGTCCTGAAAACTATCGGCAGATTATCGATTTAGGAATAGCACTCAAGAAACAGATTGCGACTGCATCACGACATCTCATCAATCATCCGTTTGAATCAGACCTGAGTTTCCTCTACGGGACCATATTCATAGACCGCAGTGATGCAGCAGGTGTCAACAGTCGAAATGTGTGTGTGTTTGCTGATGGTGAATTAGACCGCTGTCCAACGGGAAGTGGAGCATCCGGGCGGGTTGCCATCCATCATGCGAAAAACGAGTTGACCGTAGGTAAAACAATGACCATAGAAAGTCTTATCGGTTCCCGCTTCCAGGCATCGGTTGAGCGGTTGGAAAATTATGGGCCATTTGAAGCAGTCATTCCCAGGATTGCAGGTAATGCACATGTGACAGGTGAACACAACTTTGTACTTTCTTCAGAGGATCCATATCGTCATGGATTTTTCCTGAGATAAAGGCACAGGTCCTGATGTCTGTTCACTAATTTGGCAGGATAAATGCACCATCAATGCCGATTCAATTTTACGGTTAACTTTCAATTATGCCGTTAGACTTTAAGCAGATCGACATTCATCAGTTTCTCTATGCCGCCATCCCTGTGCGTTTTCAAGATACCGATCCTCGGGATTTTGAAGACTTCATCGGCTTTCTATTTCTCGAGAATGGATATACACTAGTACAAACAAGTTACAGCGGAGATTTTGGAGCAGATCTAATTGTTGACAGAGATAATATACAGACGGCTGTACAAGTCAAACGGTTTCATGCTTCTCATAAAGTGGGTGTTCAAGAAGTCAATCAAGTGATCGGCGCCGAACAATACTACGATTGTACAAATTCCATGGTCATCACAACTTCCTCATTCACCAAGGCGGCACATGATATAGCCAGTGCCGGCGAAGTTCTGTTGTGGGATTGGGACCGGTTGCAGCAAGCTGTGCAGGACACTTTCTTCGACGGCATGGACTACTACGAGTATTTCCGCCAAAATCCTGTAGAATTGGTGGAGGGTGATGAAATGCTGAATTTCAGTGTCACCGATGTCCAGTTGGAGGATGAAAACGACCGTGCCTTGGTCCGGGGTGAAATCGAAAATGTCAGTGACGAAAACATCCAGGTTTATTGTGATCTCCCTGTCTATATCACCCATCAAAAAAAGCAATTTTCTGCCGTAGATTGGACTGAAGATAGTTTTACCAATGGTGTGATATACCGCGGAGCAGCTGTGGAAGTATCATTCCTCTTTTCCAAGCGCCATCTGACAGAGGTTCATAGGAAGGATCGAATCATCCTAACCGTACATCAGGTAGGGCAGAAGGAGTCGATTCATTTGGAGCACAACCTCGTCAAAGGAGGCAAAGCTTGCTTTTTTATTAGCTATTGTTTTGGCAGGGAGACTTCAGCATACCGGGATATGATTGCATTCCGCAGAGAGATTCTCGAGCCAAAAACAGTGGGTTTGTTCCTCGTGCAAAATTACTATCGGAATGCACCCTTTCTTATCCGAAAACTGGATCAGTTTCCATTGTTGATACCAACTGTGAGAGCATTGTTGAAAATGTGTGTAGCTTGTTGCAGACTTTTTCTAGAAGTAAACAGAAGACTAAAGTCCAGATAGGATCTTCTTTTTTTGTTCCTTGAACTCCTCTTCACTGATCACACCTTTTTCCTTTAAGGCCGCCAATTTTTCCAGCTTTTCATAAGGATCTTCTTCTTTATCTCCTTTCTCCATTTCTTTGGCAACTTTCTTTCCTTTTTCAAACTCCTTTTCATAGATCTCTTTTGCCTTTTCAATGTTGAAATCCATGAAATTGCCTCCAGTGCTGAAATGCCAGATAAAAGCCTGTCCGACTGCATACGTCGAAGCTCCACTTAGTACCGACATTGTGACACCACCCAATATAGATCCGATCCCAGGAATCGTTTTCACCAAAGAGGCTCCCATTCGGGCAAGCGTACTTCCGGTGATTGCTGAGATGTAACTTTTTCCTGCTGATTCCTTAAAATCCTGACCATAAACTTTGGCGAGCTGGCGTAACATGTCCAACTGAACCACTGACACTGCAGCGATGTCCAGGAGAGGAATAGGTACCAGGCCGGCACCAAGAGAATACATAACATGACTCTTGACGATATCGTTAGCTAAGTCCTTGTCTTTGTCCATTTTCACTTGAGATTTACCAATGAATTAAGCCTGCAAAATACGATGCATGGGGAAAATAACTCGGATTATTCGTCCGGTAGACGGCTTTGATGGACCAATAAGAATCGCCCTTCGCCTAGTAGACCAGGTGTAGATCATTCCGATTGCAGCAGCTCATTTGTTGTGTGCCTGTAGATTTTTCTCATCACTAAACTTAAGTATGAAGATGCCATCTCCGTACTTAATGGCTGCTTTTGCTGGCCAGTTTGACATGGCCTTGGCAAGCTGTCGAGCATGCTTCAATTCACCAGGTGTAGCTCTTCGAAAGTAATCGACACCTCCGATACGCAAAAGGGCGTTAGGTCTCTCGCCATGACCCGCATCCCATTCGTAGATGGAGTGCCCAAATGTCTCTTCTCGCCGGATAAATGGCCGGTCAATCGTGGTTTTGGGATCACCAATAAAAACGATAGGAAAAGTTCCCTCTTTGAGAATGTCACCATACCTCATTTCGATAGTTTGAACGATCCGGTTGGTGAGCAATCGATCATTTGTTGATGTCATATGATCTGTGTAGAAAAGCCTTGTGTTGCTGGCTACAAAACTGATATAGCAGACGGCAGTCCATACAGTCAAGAGAATCCGTTCTTTTCGATAGCTGATGGTGGATGCAATGAAAACAAGCCCTGCAAACAGAATGGGAAGGGCCATGAAAGTGCGGGCTGGCCAAATGTGACTGGTTACAATTACTAGAGCGAAAGGCGACAGAATGGCAAAGGAAAGAATGATCATTGATAGCAGGACATCCTTCAGATCCCTTCCTTTGCGAATTCGATCTCTGGAAATCATTAAAATACAAACCAATATCAGACCGCCGGTATGCCACCCTATGTACCACCGATGTCCTAATAATTGTGCAGCAATCTCCCTAACAACAAATACAGTATCGTAGCTACTGAAGTAGACTCCACTGTAGAAGTCACGTACCGTGTGGTATCGAAAAGCGGTATCTGCAAAATGACGAATGAGATAGGAAATGAGAAAATGCGATAAGATGGCGATGGCAATGAGGGCAAAGAAGATCATCAGACTTCCGATAAGTGCTCTGATTTTTCGACTTTCTATCTTATCAACAGAGGCCTTTATAAAAAATGATATGGAAAGTACAACAGGTGCTCCGAACACAGTCGATTGATAAATTGATAAAGAGGCAACCAGAAGTAGTATTATCAGAATGTTCCTTCTTATCGTTGGTTGCTGTTTTTCAAATAGAAATGCTGCCGACACTGCCGATAACATACCTAAGTAAAAACCATAATTGACCATGTTAAACTGATAGACAAATGCAATCGTAGGCATGGTGAGACCAAATACAGCAGCAAGGTACCTGGCTAAATCATCTTTTGCTTGCCATGTCTCTAAGGCGATCATCACAATCAACACATTAATACCCATCGCAAGTACCAGTGGAAAATAGGGTAAGGAGGAACCATGAATGAATAGCCAGTTCAAGATGTACATGCCCCATCGGTCTGATCCAAGGAAATTCAGGTAGGGTCCATCCAACAATAATCCTATTTCGTCATCAATCGAGATTGTGGCCCGCCCCAATTCAAATCCGAAAGCAACTACGGAGATGAGAAAGCAATAAGCAAGAAAATATCTATTCGAGGATAGAAAGCTTCGGAGGTTGTAGAATTGCTGCGAAAGCTTCGCCATTTCATTTTACGATGAAATCGTTTGCGACAATATTTACCTGATGCTCCAATTATGGATCTTTGTCATGATCACTTCCGGCACAGCATCTTTGTGCAAAGTCACCGCAATCGTATTGGCGAGAAAGTACGCCTTCGATGCAAACAGAAAGCCGTCGCGACCTGCCTCTGTGCCCCATGAATTTTTCACCTGGAAATATTCCTTTCCATTTTGATCTTTCACGATCCCAACGATATGCATCAGATGATCGTCTGTCAACGAATAAGTATCAAACTCATTCTGTCGCATTTCGCTAGTAATTTCCTTTTCGGGGCAAGGGCCTACGAATGGATCCATGGCAGGAGTAGCTGCACCAGGTTCCTGCTCAGGCAAATCTGGTACCAACGCCAGACCCTGTCGAGAAGAAAAACCTTTTTCGCTCACATCGCAATCCCACGCCACACTATATCCCTCTAACACAGCTGCACGGGTAATCTCAAAAAGTTCTTCTAAAGAGACATTGTAATAACTCCCATTCGCATAATTATCTGGGATTTCCAGGATAAAACTCTGGTATAGAGGATGATGATTAAAAGAAGTGAAATTTATGTAGGCACCAGGATCTACCCTTATCCAGGAATCAGCAAAGCTACGTGCAGTATAGTAGTTACCGGCATATTCGAAAGAATCCGGAAGGGTGCCAAGATGCTTGTCTAGAATGGCAGTGAAGCCGGCTTCCCAGTCGCCAGGAATGGTCCGTTTAGCAATTGTAGTATCAAGATATTCCTTTAACTCACGGTTCAGAGCCTGGTGATTGTGTTCTTTCTCACCCTTTGGCCTGCCACCATACACCTCTTCCGGCACTGCTCCAAATTCACGAAGCCCAAATAATACATCATGGCATAGACTGCCATCGCTGAAATTGGTCTTCCCATGGTACCTCACATACTTTCTGGCCTTATCTACAAAGATGTGCCGTACGTAGAACATTTCTGAAAGATCTACTACCTCCAAACCCTGTCTCATCAACTCGGATTCAATGAGTGAATTTGTGCTGAAACTCCAACATGTTCCCGTCTTGGCTTGATCTTTGACATCTGTACAGGGAAGCTCAGCTAGGACTTCAAATCGATATTGATTATGGACGACGTCCTGGGCAATTGACCATGATCCGATCAGAAGAGCTGTTAAGGTGGTGAGATATCTTCGCATTTGATCCAAATTTATCGTAAAATTAGATTTATGACTGGGATCTATGCAAAATATGCAGATTACGAAGTTTTCATGGTAGCCAGCAGATACCCCAAAGGGGGCTAAATGTATAAGAAAAGTTGGCTTAGCACCTAAAGCTTTAGTTAAAGTGATAATATGAAAACTATTGCAAATTAGGGGACTATTAAAAGAAATTTATTCTGTACTTTGAGACTTGAGATAAAATCTTCAAAACGTTGAAGATCTGACTGAACATCATTCATTTAACCCTAAACGATTGACCCATGAATGTGACGTGTACGAATCCTTCACCAAGAAGGTCTACTATCACCATATTTTGCTTTGTCATCGGTGTGCTATTTTTCATTCCTTCCAGTGCTGTAGCAAATGCAGCGGAGAGTGTACCTTTTTATTGCCCTACCGAAAAAGTTCATGTGAGCTGCGGCGATTTGCATCATGATTTGGACTATTACGGGTATCCGAAAGCCAAGAGTGGCTACTACAGTTCTATTAAAATTCATGGCCCGTATACCAGCAAACATTTAAACCAATGCGGAACCGGGTACATCACCCGTAAATGGAAGATCAAATATCATTATGATTGGTATTGGTGCGAACAAACCATCTACGTAGACCCCTCTCATGGTTACGGCTTTGATGCTGGCAAACACGTGTATTGGCCTAAGGACTACCACATGAAGGACTGTGGTGGCAATATGCATCCGGATTATATGCCAAAAGGCTATAATTGGCCGGATTACGATTACCACGGATGTTCGAAAGTGGGAGTAACTTATAAGGATAAGGCATACCCATACAATCCTTATCACCATGGAAGCCATGGCTATGGATATGGTCACAAGCCGTGCAAAGTTATTTACCGTACCTGGGAGATGATCGACTGGTGCCAGTATAACAATTCCAGCTACGGATCAGGATGGGGTAGTGGTTACGGAAGTGGTTATGGATCAAAGGGTAAGTGGGAGTATGTACAGAAAATCTTCGTATACGACCACGAGGCTCCGGTAATCAAGTCTTGTCCGAAAGATGTCGAAATTCACAGCGGTGATTGCGATGGGGAAAAAGTCTATGTAAAAATACCTAAGGTACAGGCTACCGATAACTGTGGCCATGTTGCCGTGACCTACTCCAGGAAGTATCTGGGAGATGGGGGATACGGCAGCCATTCCGGATATTCCTCTGGTTCTTCAGGAACAGTTTTCTATGGTGGTGGCGTAAATTACTCCGGAGCGGATGCCAGTGGTTATTATCACCCTGGTAAAACCAAGGTAACTTTCAAGGCGTTCGATGTATGTGGGAACTATGCCGAGTGTGAGGTAATCGTGGACGTAAAGGCCGTTGACAAAGTTCCTCCTACACCTATTGGACTTTCCAAGATTACAGCTGTTCTGATGCAGATGGATGACAATGATGGAATGATTGAGGTTCCGGCAGAAGCTTTCAATATCAGCAGCTATGATAATTGTACCCCTTCGGAAAAGCTCAAATATTCACTTGATCGCAACACATTTACCTGCGCTGATTTTGGACCCAATGAAGTTAAGTTTATTGTGACAGACCAGGCCGGAAACAGTGATTACATAATAGTAGAGGTGGAAGTACAAGCCAATTCGTTTGAATGTCTGGGTGGAGTGATTAGTGGAAATGTATCAAATGATGCAGGCCAAATGGTTGGCGAAGTCGAGGTTAAATTGATGGATGGCATGGTCAAAATGACCGGTGTAGATGGAATGTTTGAATTCGACAAAATACCATTAGGAAGAAATCTGGAAATCAGTGCTCATAAAGAAGGTGGTTATGCTGAAAATGTAGACATGTATGATTTCGCTTTGCTTTCATTGCATGTGGATGGCATCAGACCGCTTCGTGATCCTCGACACCTGATAGCAGCTGATATTGATGGCAACAAAGTAATCGACTATAGCGACCTGCTGCTATTACACCGCGTTATTGCAGGTATTGAACACGACTTTAGAGGAAATGCAAGCTGGAAGTTTTATCCCAGCGACTACACATTCCCGGATACGGTCGATGCCATGGATATTGAAATGCCTAAATACTACAACATCACGCCTTATAATGGCGGAGATAAGGAGGTATTGTTCAAGGGCATCAAGGTTGGTGACCTTGGCTCATTACCTGGGCTCGATCCCGAAGAAGTTGATCAGCGATCGAGAGAAAACAGAATCCTCACCAATAACCAATTGCTGCAGGCTGGTGAGGTTACGACCATACCATTCAGATTTGAAGAGAATCAAACCGCTAATACGATGCAGCTATCTCTTGGCTTTGATGCAAACCGTTTTGACCTAATGGAAGTGAAGCCGGGAGTCTTGTCAGATAGGGGAAGTCTTTCATTCTCTGCTCCTGATGAGCAAGGTGTCATCACTGCCACCTGGTTTTCGATGAGCGAGCAGCTATTCAGCAAAGATGAAGTGCTCTTTGAATTGATCGTAAAGAGTCGTACTACGGCTCAATTGGACCGGTCGCTGGCTATTACTACCAATTATGCCGATCCGAAGATCGTGGGAGTCGAAAGTGGAACACGCAATCTGGCTCTTGGATTTGATGATGTTGATTTGGAGGAATCATTGATTCTGTTCCAAAACAGTCCCAATCCATTTGCAGAAAGAACAATGATAGGCGTATATATAACAGAAGAAGGGCAAGGAAATCTCCAGATCAGAGATGTATCTGGTCGTGCTGTGTGGTCACATTCCCAACACTACCAAAAAGGATATCACGAGCATGAAATCAGTGCTGACCAATTAGGAATGAGTGGATTACTCTTTTATTCCTTCCGTCAGGGAGATAAGGAGCTAACCAAAAAAATGATGCAGGTACGTTAGATACCATTCGAAATAACCTACAAGGCTGGCTTCGCTGAAGCCGGCCTTTTTTATTTTTGGTGAGATGAAGGCATTGCTGTTTCAAGAAGTGGGTAAGTTTCCGACCCTGCAAACTGTGGAAAAACCGAAACCCTCCCAGCCAGGAGAGGTGGTCGTCAAATTGAAGGCGGCAGCATTGAATCGCAGGGATTATTTCATAACTCAAGGTCTTTATCCCGGCATTCGCACTCCAATGATCCTCGGTTCTGACGGAGCTGGTCTGCACAATGACAGGCTGGTCGTCATCAATCCTGCCTTGTATTGGGGTCACGACCTTCGGGTCCAACAGAAGTCATTCGAGGTGCTGGGAATGCCTACATACGGTACCATGGCAGAAGAGATCGTGATCTCTTCCGACAGGGTTCACTATGCTCCGGAGCACCTGACTGCTGAAGAGGCTGCAGCCATTCCATTGGCGGGCTTAACTGCATACCGGGCACTTTTTACCAGAGGAAAATTGAAGGAAGGACAAAAGCTTTTGATCACCGGCATTGGTGGAGGAGTATCCAGCATCGCTCTGCAGTTTGCCAATGTAGTTGGAGCAAAGATTGCTGTCACTTCCGGATCCGATCAAAAGCTCGATCAAGCGAAGGAGTATGGAGCCGGTCTTGGCGTAAATTACACTGACGAAGAATGGGCTGCCAAGCTATCTGCTTTCGGCGAGTTCGACCTCATTTTGGATAGTGCCGGTGGAGATGGGTTTTCGCAACTGGTGAAGTTGGCTAAGCCAGGTGGAACTATCAGCCTCTATGGAGGTACCCGAGGGAAGATTTCAAACCTGAGCCCTCAAGTGATTTTTTGGAAACAATTGGACATCAAAGGGTCAACAATGGGATCGGATAAAGATTTTGCGGATATGTTATCTTTCGTCGATGCACACAAAATCCGGCCGGTGATTGACAGAATATACTCTATGGAAGCTGTTGATGAGGCCTTTGAGAGCATGGCAGTCTCCCGGCAGTATGGAAAGATAGTGATCAGAATTTCGGAGTGATGCGGATTGGTTTATTGGCAGATACCCATGGTTACTTTGACAAATCCCTTACAAATTATCTCGAGGAGTGTGATGAGATTTGGCATGCAGGCGATTGGGGTCCGGGGGTTCTAGAAGAGCTTGAAAAAATGAAACCAATCCGCGGCGTCTATGGCAATATTGACGGACGTTCGATCAGAGAAGTTTTTCCTCGTGATTTAAGTTTTGAATGTGAAGGTCTAAGAGTATTTATGACGCACATCGGGGGATATCCCGGTCGTTATAATAAAAGGGTAAAGAGTATTCTATTGGCGGAAAGGCCCGGGCTCTTTATTTGTGGCCATTCCCACATACTCAAGGTGATCTATGACCAGCAGTTGGAAATTCTCCATATGAATCCCGGAGCTTGTGGTCGGCATGGATTTCACCAGATAAGAACCATTATCCGATTTAGCATTAGGAGTTCAAAGGTTTCCGATGCAGAGGTAGTTGAGTTGGGACCCCGGGCAATGAAATCTCACAGCATGTAGGAGAAGCCCGCGGAGATCAGGTAGTTTCGTAAGTGATTAATGATCTCGGGAGAGGGGGTTCCAAAAGGACGCGGCGTAAAAGGGACTTTTTCTTCTCTTGCTGAGGTATTCTCGTAGAAGGGTATCAAACCAATGGAAGTGCGAAAGTAGATACCCACCTTGTCTGAAAAGCGGTGACCGAGACCTAAGATCAAGTTCAACTCAGATCGGCTAAACTCTGAGGCGATCGAATCAAATGCCAAGAGATTTCCCCGGGTTCCTATTACCCGAAACCGATGGTCAAGCATATAGGAGAGGGCTATTCCGGATTCAAAAAATAAACGCTTTTGCGTTTTATGATACCATCGGACAATGATGGGGACTTCGGCATAGGTTAGCTGGATGATCCGATTTCTTTCCATTACAGGTCTCCCATCTCTTGATTCAAAACGACTTCCTTTTTCTTCGTAGTTCAGTTCAATCGAGATTTCAATCTTCTGCCCAACTCGTCTTTCCACTCTTGCACCAATACGCAATCCAAATTTATCATATCCGGTATAGTTATCGCCATCTAGCTGGGAGGCGATAATTCCTGCATGAATGCCAGCTACAAACTGTTGTTGGGCAAAGGCGTCGAGTAGAACAATACAGATCAACAAAAGAAGAAGTATTCCCTTTATCTGTGATCCACCTAAAGCACATTTAAGATATCTCAGTCGCATTGACTAATTCGCTCCTTTTTGATGGCTGAGCAGCTCAATCAGATCAGTTTATTCTCATTGCTGATCGACCGGACAATTGCCATTTCCAAACCTCGCAATTCAGCCAGACCTTTCATTCTTCCAATCAATGGATATCCCGGATTAGTTTTTCGTTTTACATCATCCAGAAGGATATGTCCATGATCTGGGCGGTAAGGTATTGAAAAATCCCGCTGCTGCTGTTCGATGCTTAATTGTCGGACTACTTCAAACATGTCAACCGACCCTTCCAGGTGATCAGACTCATGGAACGAGCGGAAATTCCGGATCTGAACATTGCGAAGATGAACAAAGTTGATGCGACCGGCAAAGCGCCTTGCCATACTTGTTACATCATTCTCTGACCGTGCTCCCAGCGATCCGGTACAAAAACACAATCCGTTTGCCGGTGAATCAATCACCTTAAGCAATCCAGCCAGATCTTGTTGGGTACTCACGACTCTTGCCAGACCAAACAGGGAAAAAGGAGGATCATCGGGATGTATGGCTAGCTTCACACCTTCGTGTTCGGCTACAGGAACAACTTCAGTCAGAAATGCACCCAGATTTTCACGCATCCTGTCGGCATCAACATCTTGGAAAGACCTAAGGCTGTTTTCAAATTCTTCCATGGTAAACCCTCTGGCTCCGCCCGGTAGCCCTTGAAGTATCGTTCTTGAGAGTGCCGAGATTTGTTCGTCAGTCATTGACTCCTGTCGGATAGAGGCCTGCTCTATCTGCTCAGCCGAATAATCTCCTTCACTGTCCTCTCTCTTTAGAATAAATCGATCAAAAACAATAGCATCAACATAATCAAAGTCTAATGCGATTGCTCCGGAAGACAATTCCAGATTTAGATTCGTGCGGGTCCAATCCAAAGCCGGCATAAAGTTGTAGCAGACGATTCTCACATCAGATTGCCCTAGATTATGTATAGTTTCCTTGTAATTCTTGATATACTGCTGACGATTTGGTCCTGCGGCCTTGATCTCATCATGTACGTTGACACTTTCCACGACGCTCCATCGAAGACCAGCATCTTCGATAAGTTTCTTCCGCTTTTGGATTTCTTCGATCGGCCAAGTGTCACCCACCGGAATGTGGTGTAAGGCTGTAACGATGCCCGTGGCACCTGTTTGCCGAATCTCTTTCAAGGTTATCGGATCATCAGGTCCATACCATCTCCACGTTTGTTCTAGATATTTCATTATTCGAAAGATAGGAAGTTGACAATTACTTTTATCTCAAAATGATTGATCGTCTGATCAATCGACTTATGTATCTTAAGAGATACAAAGAAAAGCATGAAGGAAGCACATATGGATGTAACCGGAAAAGTGATCGTGATCACCGGTGGCTCTGGTGTTCTAGGTGGTGCCATGGCGGCTCATCTAATTCAGCAGGGCGCTAAGATGGTGATAATGGGATTTCGGGAGGAAAGTGTTTTAGCCAAATTGAAAGAACTGGCCGTATTTGGTGGTGATCCTCTCGGTCTGGCAGTAGACGTGCTGGATGAAAATCAATTAAAAGTTGCCAGAAAACAGATTTTAGACCGGTGGGGGAGAATCGATGTGCTGATAAATGCAGCGGGAGGTAACCTACGGGGTGCCACCATTGCAGATGATCAAACTATTTTCGATCTGGAGATTAAGGACTTGAAATCTGTGTTGGACCTTAATCTCATGGGGTCCATCCTTCCTACTTTGGTTTTTGGCAAAGCCATGACGGAGCAAAAGCACGGGAGTATTATCAACATTTCGTCAATGGCTGCCCAGCAGATGATAACCCGTGTCTTTGGTTATTCCCTGGCAAAGGCGGGCATAGACATGCTTACCAAATGGATGGCGGCTGAATTTGCAATGAAGTTTGGAGATGGAGTCAGAGTTAATGCCATAGCTCCTGGTTTTTTTCTGGGAAATCAGAATCGACACCTGCTGGTCAATGAAGATGGATCTTACACAAGCAGAGGCAAGAAGATCATAAAGAATACTCCCATGGCCAGGTTTGGAAATATTGACGAACTAAATGGTATCGTACAATATCTAGCCAGCGATGCTTCGTCCTTTACCACCGGTGCAGTGATTCCGGTGGACGGAGGATTTCAGATTTTCTCCGGTGTATAAAGAAGGTAACTTAGTCCAATCCTGCAAGGTGAATTTCTAAATCTCTTAAGGCATTCTCTGGTGTCAATGTCCCCCTGACCACTGATTGAAAGACAGTTGCAATGAAGGGTGAAAGCTCTTTGTACTGAGGGGTCATCGGGCGGTGAAGACTGTGCTCAATGATTTGGTATGCCTCCGGAATGAAAGAGATCTCACTATGTAGACTCTGGTCTTGATATATTGCTCTTAATGTTGGAAGTGCTCCGACTTCTTGGAGGCGATAAAGCTGGGCATCGCGGCTGGAGAGAAATACAATGAATTGCCAGGCGGCTTCCTTTTTCTTCTCCGGGAGTGAAGCGTTCAACATTAGGTTCCATCCGCCCAGACAGCTTCTGGATGGAAGATCCTGAGAAGTAGTTGGCAGTGAAGATATGCCAACCATTTCTGCTTTCACCTTGACCCCGGGTTTGAGAAACTCACCACGGATGGCAGGCCATCCCCTCATGAAGATTGCATGTCCTTCAATAAAATGTTGCAAGCATTCCATCTCGCGATAGTTTGCCACATTGCGGGGCGAGATTCCATCCTGGACAAGCTGGGCCGCAACAGATAAACCTTCAATTGTTTTGCCGGACAGTCCAGTTGTGTCATTGATCTTTTGCATGGATTCATCATAAGTACCGGCGATCCGTCCTCCGGCATTCCAGATGAATTCACATGCATTAGCTACCCCACCTTCATACGCATCTGCCTGAAATAAAAATCCATGATTAATCTCTTGATTCGTAGCCTTTATTTCCTGGCAGATAGAGAAAAGCTCAGACCAGGTGGAAGGCGGTCCTGATATGCCATGTTGATCTAACAGGTCTTTCCGGTAATAAAGAAACCCAGCTTCCGTAAACCAGGGAACGCCCCAAATCTTATCATTGTACGTTGCCGAATGCAAAGGAACTTCAGTAAAATCATCTTTGCTAAACCCATCCTGAAACTTTTCCGTCAGGTCTGCTGTCCATCCCCGTTCAGCAAAATATGCCGTCCAGACTACATCCGCAGCCCAAACGTCGATATCTGAGCCGCCCACTGTGAAATCTACTGCCAGCTCATCAAAGAAGTCGTTAGAAAGACGCTGTCCCAGTCGAAATTCAACCAATATTTCCCCCTCGTTGGCTTCATTGAATTCGGAGACCAATTTAGATACGCTGCCCTTATCATCCGCACCAAAGGCAAATGTCACTTTGATCGGTTCCTTATTGGCACATCCGACGATAAACAAACAGACTATCGACAGCAGAGCCCAATGAGCACATCTAAGGTTTGACAAATCATTGGAAGTCATGGCAGTAATATTCGTAGGCGATGGGTGGAGAGAAGTTACCTCCTTTTGTCAAGAAAATCAAACATTCTCCAACTTGCTTCTGCCTCGAGGGACAAAGAGTCAACTATTCTTTTCATAACTTCCCACTTCATAACTACATATCTCATGTTGACGATTCTTCGTGTCTTCTGGTTTTCTCTTTTGTTCACCACTCCTTTCCAACAAATACTTGATAAGCATGTCAAAGCTGATCTGGAATTTCTAGAGCAATTCTACCAGGAGTTGCACAAAAAGCCCGAGTTGTCCTTGTTCGAAAAAGAGACTGCTGCTAAACTGGCCGTGGAAATGAGATCCGCAGGGTTTGAGGTGACGGAACAGTTTGGTGGGCATGGAATTGTATGTCTTTTAAGGAATGGAGATGGTCCAACCGTCTTATATCGGACTGACATGGACGGTCTTCCTGTGATTGAGAAAACTGATTTACCATATGCCAGTGACTACCGGATGGCTGATATGAATGGTGTGGAGAATCGTACAATGCATGCTTGTGGACATGATATGCACATGACCGTATGGCTGGGAACCGCTAGAGCCCTGGCTGCGAATCTTGAGGCTTGGAGTGGGACTTTAGTCTTCATTGGTCAGCCAGCGGAAGAGATCGGAGCTGGTGCTAAGATGATGTTGGATGCCGGCTTATATGAGAAATTCCCACTGCCTGATTATGGTGTTGGACTACATTCTAGTCCGGATATCCCAGCTGGACAAGTTGGGTTCGGCAAGGGTTATACCATGGCAACAGCAGAAAGCGTCGATATCAAAATATTTGGGTATGGTGCACACGGAGCTTCACCTCACAAATCAGTTGATCCTGTTGTCTTAGCTTCGTTGATGGTCATGGAATTGCAGACCATCGTCAGTCGCAGCATTGATCCCATCGAATCAGCAGTAGTGACGGTCGGGGCCATTCACGGTGGTACCAAGCACAATATCATCCCAGACGAAGTTACGCTGCAACTTACACTTCGTACTTTTAAGGAAGAAGTGAGGTTGAGGGTTCATCAACGAATCAGAGAAATAGCGAGAGGAATAGCGATCTCAGCCGGCCTACCCGAAGAAAAGTTTCCGGAGATCCTTATTCCAGACACAGCCACCCCTCCAAATTTTAATGATCCGGACCTGGTTGACAGGATGATCTCTTCTGCTCATAAGGTATTAGATCAGAGCAATGTAGTGCATGCACCACCTCAGATGGTGGCTGAGGATTTTAGCAGGTATGGCCATACTGATCATGACATCCCAACCGTCTTGTTTTGGCTGGGAACAGTGCCTGAGGATAGGGTAGAGGCTGCTAAGAAAGGGGAAAGTATTCCTGCTCTCCATTCACCCTTCTATTACCCCGAGCCTGCCCCATCTATTGAGACGGGAGTTAAGGTTGTCTCTCAAATCTTGGTGGACCTCTTAAACGAGGACAAAGGTTGATTCCGATATCAATCTGAGAGGTCTATCGACTTTGACGTCAAACCTTTTCTCAGATAGAAGAAATTGCTGTCGCTGCTTCGGCGAATGGTCATGATATTCTTTTGGGACTCAAAAAGGTCCAGCAGTAGCGTGTTGGAAATTGTTAGGGGGTTGGGTTCCCACTTTGTATTTCCCTGGAATGAAATCGTAATGACATCACCCAACCTGCTGGCAGAAACCAACCGGTATGATAAGATTTGTCCTTGCATGAATCGAAGGTTGGCACTGAGATAAATGTACATTTGAGGATAGTAATGCTCTAAATTTTCAGAAGTGAGATTTGGGCGTTTACCTCCCTGGTTTTGTAGGGCATCTTCGAGATCATCATAAAAGACCTTGATCGTTCCTGACCAGCTCCCTTGAGCATCAAAAATCACATCCGAGGTACTGATATAGATCGGATGAAGGAGAAGAAGGAATACACAGTTGATGATCACTGTTTTTTCATTCCTGAGGTTTTGATAGAATTTCCACTTGAGGCATCAGTTTCCATCGCCGAAGCTATGATGGAATTGAATAATAACTTGTATGTGCCACGAGGCTGCCCTCGGAACTGAGGGCGGAACCCGAACAAGATAACCGAGCCTGAGCCGACTGGCAATTTGATCATAGCAGCTTTGCCACCCAAGTAGTGGTCAGCGCCATTGGCAAATCCACTCATCAGGACACCTTTGTCGGCATATCGGGCAATGACTTCAATATCAGGTCTCGGTGGATCTTTCATTTGTGTGATACCACCTTCCCGTTTCTTGGATAAAACTACGGGACCAAATGCTCTGCTTCTTACAAAGGCAGCTCCCATTTCATCAGGCATACCTGCGCTCAAGATATGACTGGAATCAATTTGCAACTTTACGATCGATCCTGGAATGAAGAATTGTCTGGATGATTGACCCGCCACCACATTTCGAACCGGTAGCCCGAGCATGTTAATTGCGAAATCTGATGCTGCATCAAAAGCAATAAGTGTTCCCCCCGAAGTGACATAATCTGCAAGTGCCTGTGCACCGTTTAGACCTATTCCACCAGTATACTCTTCCGGCATCGTATTTTCAGCATGACCATTCAAGATACTTTGTGTGCTCTGATGCGGTAAAATGATCGAATGGTACGTCGACAAATCTCTCGTCTGGATATCATAGTCATGTAAAGTATCTACCTCAAAACCATATTCTAGAAGGAGCCAACGAGTCCAGCCTTCATCCATATTGGCTACCCAAGACTTATAAAGTCCGACCCGCGGCTTTTGCAATGAGACTGCTTCTCTGTTTTTTCCGGCTGGAGAAAACGAAACTCCAATGTCCGAAGCGATCGTTTCTAATACCTGTCGATCCTTTGCATTTGAAACTTCGACCCAGAATGCGTTGGGTCTGTGATCATCCATCAACCATGAGACTGGCAAACCCGCGGCGGAAATGTGATTGAAAGCAGCCACGCTGTTGTTGGGATTGGCAGACCATTGATAGCTAGTGGCTGTACCGTGTACCTTTCCAGGTTCGATAGATATTTTGTGCTCCACTTTCCTGGCAGGAATTGAAAGAGTCGAATCGATTCTGACTACCTCCACCCCCATTTGCATCGGGAGGGTCCAGCCCGCCAAATCATATGGTGTTTCCGGCTGCCCGTTTTTTATCCTTATTGGATAGTTTTGTTTTTCCAAGAGGTCAATGAGATAGGGGCGAAATGCCTGTGAGCAAAAGATTACGTGAGAACCCGCCTTGTAGCTTCTGCCATCAATAGTAATATCTTCGGTGATTTCTTGAATTTCGATGCCTCCCAGTTGAAGGATATCCAGTAAGTTGATTTCCTCACCGCGGTTCCATTGTTCATGAGGGATAATGTAAGCAAATGGACTCTCATCTTCGCCCTTGCTAATGGCTGCTCTGCCCATGTCGTAGATATTACTCAGCCATTGCACTCGCTGATCGGCTGCTGAGCGTAATACGGCCATCGATGCAGTTAGCATATAGTTCACCGGCTGTTTAAAATCAGAGATCCCACCTTTCCACGGATAAGGGTAGAAGATGCTGCTGCCATCAGTGGTTTGACCTTCACCTCGTCTTGCAGCTATAGACGAGGGCAGTGAATCAGGATCGTAGAACCGGGGAGTGGGAGTAGCATGACTGGTCTCTGTTAGGATGCCCACCATATTGTGGAAATATGGTACAGTGCGCATTCCACCATTCCACCACATGCTATAGATGACTCTTGAAACGGCTCCTGGCATTTGCTTCATGGCAAACCGGTTGGCCATCGAAGCACCCAATATGTTAACTCCGGTAGTCACACCTGGATGGATGTTTGGGTTTACCGGATCGGCAAAAGGAGGAATAAAAATTCTTGACCAACTGGGCCCGGTTTGATGATGATTATAGACAATCTGTGGATACCATTCGTTGTAGAGGACATTAGTGACAGCTCTTGATTCAGGCATGTTATTCATGAACCAATCTCTATTGTTATCATGTCCGACAAAATGATGATAAAGCCAAGGGGGGCGTGTAATTTCAAAAGGTGTTCCCAGGTTTTTCTCATACCAGGCATCAATAATGTCAAGTCCGTCCGGATTCATGACCGGCATCAAAAGCAACACAGTGTTATTCCGGATATGCTGCATTTCAAAAGACTCTTCTGTGGCAACCCGGTGTGCAAGCAAGGTTGTCATTTGGGCGCATGCCACCTCTGTAGCATGTAGGCCTCCATCGATCCAAACGATGGCTTTTCCGTCGTTGATTAGTTGATCAGCTTCATCCCTAGCTATTCGTGCCCTGGCCAGACGTTCACTGATTGATCGGAGATTCTCTAGCTGTGATAAGTTCTCTTCGCTCGAAATAAAAAGTAGCAACAACGGCTCTCCTAATACAGAAGTCCCGATTTCCTGCAGCTGCACCCGATCTGATGATTCTGCCAATAAGTGATAGTAGTCAAGCATCTGGCTATAGTTCGCCAACTTTTGATCATCGCCAGGATTAAATCCAAAGATGTCCCCTGGATGTGGGACTTGACTGCCACTGGTAGAAGCAAATGAAATAATGAATAGAGTGGCTAAGATTTTGACCACATCAATACAACCGACTAACCTGCTCATCTTCTCGGAATTTACCCAAAAAATAGAAAAAGTTCGATCGACTGCATAGAAGAACAGATCTGTTCCTGGCAGTTACTTGAACAGGTGAAGGAAACTATACAATCTTAATTTTTACGCCTGACCGACCGTGACCGTTTTGTAGTTCGTTTGGCTCCTGCCTTTTTCCCGCCTTTCGAACGACCCACTTTAGTCGTGGTCGATTGCTGCTTTGTTTTTTTGACTTTGCCATTCTTGACAGATCCTTTCTTAGTGGTCTTGCGTCCAGCTACCACACCTTTATCAGTTTTGACGGCACCGGTTTTCCCAGTTACCTCAGTTTTTCTGGTGGTACCATCCCTACCTGTCTTAGCAACTTTAGAAGTTTGTTTTCTTGACACAGCAGTTCCCCTCTTTCCCTTGACCAGTGTGGTAGTAGTAGTTGATTTGGTAGTCACTCCAGGCTTTCGGTTCGCGCGGAATTGATTGAGCACAGGTTGATTGCGTTGAACGACTGTGACTGAGGTTCGTCTAACCGGTATATAGATCCGGTGGGCGCGCACAACCCGGTGAGTCGGTACAACATGATAATGTACCCGCAAGGGTCTCCACCAGGAAACATACAACCCCCATCGCACTGGTCTCCAGGGTTTCCACCATCTTGGATAGTGATGCCAGCGCCAAGGAGAGACATAGGCAACATAAGATGGTCTGTAAACATATCGGACGCAAGGATAGCCAAACCAAACATTCACCACCAATCCTAAGCTTTCATCACTCATAGATGGTCCACCCTTGCCCGAGCCATTCTCGATTACGACGGGCTCGACAATAGTAGTTTCGCCGTAGATATCTTCGTCCCCGATGATTTGCAGAACAGCTGAGTCTGCAGTTATTTTTTCGATCTCAATTACCGCAATGTCCTGATGTTCGTCGTCACTGACCGGTACTCGCAGGACAATGGCATGTACATCTCCCTCGTGATGATCCTCTACCCTGACATAGTCTACGTCACCATCATCATTAAGATCGAGGTTGTTGATCTTGTTGTTCTCCTGATTTAATTTTTTCTCAAACTCTTCCGGATTTGATGATTTTTTGAAGATATCCAAAGCAGCTTCTAGGCTAAAATGATCTCCTGGGAGACCAGTACTGTCAATCGTAGATTGGCTTCTGACTTCGGATAAATGAATACAAGTGAGAAACCAAAGGAAGAATAAGTAACGCATGGTTCTTTAAGTTTGTCTTGATATCGATTTGACTTGGGATTTCTGGAAAGGTTTAATATAAAGGTGATTTTTTCTCAAAATCAATTTTATTTTGCAGGCTCTTAAATCAAAAGTTAGCAAAATGTTGAGATATCTGTTTTTACTCGTGAGTTTGTGTGTTTGTCTTCCCAACTCGATTGGACAGGGTGAAGTGCCAGAGATAGATTGGGCTGAATTGCAGAAGACAGAGCCTTGGAAGGAAAGCGAACAGTGGGAGCCAGTACCAGTTAAGGTTGCTCCGGCACAATGGCAAGGTGGACCACCTTCGGATGCTATCGTACTCTTTGATGGATCGGATTTGTCGGCATGGCACAAACCCAAATACGGTTATGGTGCACGAATGGACCAGGTGGAAGCTATCATCAAACAAAAGGTGCAGAATCCTGAGTGGTCGGATGCAGAATGGATGGTAAAGGATGGAGCAATGATCGTGAAGCCGGGAAGTGGAGCCATTGAGACCAAGCAGTCTTTCGGGGATATACAACTTCACATTGAGTGGTTGTCACCTGAGGACCCCGGCAAGAAAGATCAGCAGTATAGCAATAGTGGAATTTTCTTTATGGGCTTATATGAAATCCAAGTCCTCAATTCATTTGAGAATGCAACGTATGCAAATGGACAAGCCGGCGCAATGTACAAGCAGTATCCGCCCCTGGTAAATGCCAGTAGACCGCCCGGTGAATGGCAGAGCTACGACATTGTTTTTACTGCACCAACATTTGCTGAGGATGGCTCTTTGGAAAAGCCGGCTGCCATCACGGCTTTTCACAATGGGGTGCTCATTCAAAATGATGCTGAACTCTGGGGACCATGTATATTCATTGGTAAACCCCACTATGTTCCTCATCCCGAGAAGATGCCTTTGCTACTGCAGGATCATGGTGATAAGGTTCGCTTTCGAAACATTTGGGTGAGGGAGTTGTAGAATACATACAGCGCGATAGATCTTAGACCAGATCTCCCTCCTTCCAATCATCCGACAACAACTTCCGCCTTTGCAAACGAGGGTCAGGAAGCTGGAGATCATCTTCTGGAGCATCTAATTGTTTTATTTCCTCTTCATGATCTCTGAGCCGTTCCAGTTCCTTGGCAAATTCCCGCTCTTCCCAATCTGTATTCAAAATATCGGAACCGGGGATTCCGAAGACACTGAGATAGTGAATACCGACACCTACACCCCATGCCAATACCGGATAGAAGAACCATAGCTCAACGGATCCGTCTTGATAACCAGTTAAAACATTTAATACGAAGAAGAAGATGGAGCAGATCAGATAGATTCCAAAGTGGATATAGAATTCCTTTTTATGTTTCACCTTCTTTCGAGCCTTTACTTTGAGTGCGTCATCTTGAAATGTCATGGTAGTCAATTTTCAAATACACTCACTAAAGTAAAAGGTTTTACAGTAGGAATCGTTCTGCTACAGCATCCACATCTCCTTTCGACTAAACTAATCTCATGCGATTCAACAAAAGCTTCAATTGTGACGAAAATCCCAAATGAAGTCTTCATGACTAGAACCAAACAAGATCAAACAGAAATGGAGAAGTCGAGAAGTGATGTCATGCGGGAAACAAAAAGAAAGCTGGAAGACATCCTGAATAGTCAGGAATCACTAATTGAAAAAATGGCACAAATCGAGGTAGATCTCTTGAATCATCCCGATAAAGAGTTGGAAACAGAACTAAGTGATATCCATACGGATGCTGCAAACAGTTACGAAAAAATCTTTGAGACACTAGAGAAATACACAACGCGTCTCAATTCTTTGATGTGATGATCCGTTTAGAACCTTTCAAGCTTCTCTTTACTTTAAAGAAAAAGTTCATATATAATTGAAGTTTTAATAAAAACTTGTGCAACTTTGCATTGTGAAAAGATTTAATATGATCTGTTCGTAGATCTGGAAATCTAATTGACTTAAAATAATTTACTCAACCTCTAAAATTTAGTTCTATGGCAACCAAAAAAGCTGCCGCAAAAAAGCCAGCTAAAAAAGCCACGACGAAAAAGGCTACCACTCGTAAGCCAGCAGCCAAGAAAACTGCTGCCAGGAAACCAGCTGCTAAGAAGGCCACAGCCCGCAAGCCAGCAGCCAAGAAGGCGACAGCTAAAAAGGCCACTGCTCGCAAACCAGCAGCCAAGAAAGCTACCGCTAAAAAGACAACTGCTCGCAAACCAGCAGCCAAGAAGGCTGCAGCTAAGAAGACAACCGCTCGCAAACCAGCAGCCAAGAAGGCTGCAGCTAAGAAGACAACCGCTCGTAAGCCAGCAGCCAAGAAAGCTACCGCTAAAAAGACAACTGCTCGCAAGCCAGCAGCCAAGAAAGCTACAGCTAAGAAGACAACCGCTCGCAAACCAGCAGCTAAAAAAGCAACTGCTCGCAAGCCGGCAGCTAAGAAAGCTACGACTCGCAAGCCAGCAGCTAAAAGGGCTTCTGCTGCCAAGCCAGCAGCTAAAAAAGCAACCGCTCGTAAGCCAGCAGCTAAAAGGGCTTCTGCTGCCAAGCCAGCAGCTAAAAAAGCAACCGCTCGCAAGCCGGCAGCTAAAAGGGCTTCTGCTGCTAAGCCAGCCGCCAGAAAAACAACGGCCAGACGTGCTTCTACAAAAACAACAGCTAGGAAAACCACACGGAAATAGAGTGGTCTTCGCAAAATTTGATATTAAAAGGTCATAACCCCGTTATGACCTTTTTCATTTTGAGGATTTTGAAAGCGTGCCCAGGTCAACATTATTTGCCTAGTTTTATTTGAATGTATTGGACCAAGATTTTTCTAATTGCAGCAGGATTCAGCGCAGTCGGTGCTTTACCCATCGGTATGATCAACTTGTCAGTTGCAGAGAGAACTATAAAGAAGGGAATCCTCGCAGGAATCATGGTTGCAACTGGCGCTACCATCATTGAGTTTGCCTACACATTTCTTGCCCTTTACTTCATCGATTTCTTTTTGAAGAATGAGGTTGTGGGTCAAGCCATCAAGACAATTGCAATCTTTATATTCATCGCCCTTGCTTTATTTTACTGGTTCCGAAAGTATAAACCGGTAGCAGAGATGAAGACTGGCAGATATTCTAAATCAAGAAATTTTGGATTGGGAATTGGTATCGCCGCTCTTAATATGCTGATTCTTCCCTATTGGATCTTTCTAGGTTTGTGGTTTAAATCTAATCAGATCCGGTTCGATACTGCTTCAGATATTTTATTTATGTCATTGGGCTCAGCCTTAGGCGCCTTATTTGTATTTCTGCTTTACGTTAGATTAGGTGGTTTCATAGTAGGAAAGATTTCCAAGGTGAGTTACTATACAAATAAGACCCTCGCTGTGTTGTTCTTTTCACTGGCGGTTGTTCAGGTAATACGAATCGCCTATGGTTATTAGAATCGCTCATTCTTCAGGAAACTGAAGATTCGAAGGACTGACGCTCACAGCTGTCCATCCGCCATCCACCACTAATGTCTGACCGTTTATTTGTCCGGAATGAGGTGATACCAGAAATAAAGCCGCTCGGGCTATGTCCTCCGGTAAAACCACTTTGCCACTGGGAATCACGCCCGCCCACAGCCTGTCATAGTTTGGATCCTCGGTGAGCGTGCGCTCGGTAGCAACAGCTCCCGGGGCAATGGCATTGACTGTGATGCCATACTGGGCGAGCTCAGATATCAGTCCTCTCGCCAACATTTGCAAAGCAGCTTTCGTCATACCGTAAGGAACCAGGTAAGCAGGAGCTTGAATTCCTGTCACAGACGACATGAGCAGAATTCTTCCTCCCTTGCCCTGATCGATCATCACTTTGGCAGCCGCTTGAGTCAGGAAGAAACTACCTGCGAGATTCAGAGAAATCAACCTATTAAATCGTTCTGGTGTATAGTTGAGAAAAGCGCTGTAAGTGGTAATTCCTGCATTGGCGATACAGATATTTAATTGGGCGAATTGAGCTACCGCGAGACTAACCATTTCCTCAATAAAAGCAAGGTCAGATGCATCACCGGGGAGTCCCACTGCCTTACCCTCAAAAGATTCCAACTTGGAAACAGCAGCTTCAACTTTCGCAGGGTCAATGTCATTCAAAACCACATTTGCACCTGCCTTGACGAGTTGCCGAACGATTTCGAAACCGATACCGCTTCCGGCTCCGGTGACTATGGCAGTCTGATCATGAAAGCTTAAATCTGACGTTGTCATGTTTTTTAGTGAAGTAAGTTAATTTCTATCCAGCGATATTTAAATCGGATTCAGTAAGTGAATCAATGCAACTATTTCTTATGATAAATAAACAAAAAGAGCCGGTGCAGTGCACCGGCTCTAAAATAATCAATCGGTTTCTAGGATCTTACTCAACTGTTTTTTAGGGTCACTTTCATCTTATACTGTATACCTGCTGATCCAGCAGGTAGCACCTTATAATTTAATCGTGTCTTTAGATAATTATCAATAAACCGATCATCGGTATCAACTGTCAACACAACGATCTCATTCTTCTGGTTTATCACGAAGTGTAGTTGAGCCTCCGTTGTCAGTGACCTGATACTTGTCAAATCAGGCTTACCTAAAAGCCGTATGATCTGACCCCGGATTTCGTCGGTAGTCCCATCGAGATCTACTACGTTCTTCCCTTGCGGAAGAGTTTTCGTGTCAATACTAGGGTGGATGTCCCAAGTGGCACCAGGAGCTGTTTGTGAGAAGCCACTTCCCAGTCCTGTGATTCCCTTTTCTCCACCAAAGATCTTCAGTCCCAGTTCGAATGTTTCAAGCTCGCTTAAAAGCTTAACATCATTCATATTTGGACTGTCGCTACTCATTACTGAGCTGTTGAGTACACAACTGCCATTACTCAGATCTTTACCCACCATGGCTGAGTTGGCGGCAGATACAACACCGGAAATCAACATTGAAAAGCTGATTACCATCCATTTTGAACAGACAATGCACTGTTTCATAATTAAAAAGTTTAAGTGATTTTAATTTGATCGAGACAAGCAATCACCCAGTTAGGATTTTCACACTTTTGAGCCCTTCTGGATTCCTGTTTGAATTCATGTACCCGATCTTTTCCAAATACAAACGCAAACGTAGTACTAGTTGCGACACCGAGCAACTGTCCAAACAGTCCAAAAATGTGATTTTGACTTTATATATATCTGTATATCAGATATATATGAATATTGATCATTCTGAATGTATATTGATTTTTAACTCCTATTCAGTATGAAATACCAGTAGTTTGAAGCTGGAGATAGTGTTTATTTGGCGGGTTTCATGGGCCCTGATATAGTCTTTGGTTGTGAAGTTCAACACATGTTTTCGATACAACTTTAACACAAAATTCATAATTACTTAACAAGCCCGGTTTAATCAGTGAATCGTAATAAAATTTGGCAAAGTGCCTTAGAGATAGGTATTTATTTGGAGAGTCTTTGGCAGAAGAGAGGCCATTTCATATCTATGCGCATCATTGATATTATTAGCGTGGCTCCACTCTGTGATAATCATTCACTGAAGTGGAGTGCAATATGACTTTGGTAGTAGATTGCGGACTGCGTTGTCAGTCAAATCTGTCAAGGAATCACAAATTTCAATTTAGATTATCAAGCTGAGCTGGAACTGATAAGATTAGCCGAAATCAGAATAGTCAGCTAATTGCAGACTTTAAAAGTATGCCTTGAGCGGGATAACCAAACGGTCATTAGTACCCTTGTGGTTTTGCTTTCTTCAAGAATTTGAAAATTCTACAGAATCAAAGATTCAGGATTTTAGGAGATCGAATCAAATTCTGATTTTGTACCGGGAGCGGGAATCGAACCCGCACGGCCGCAATGGCCACAGGATTTTAAGTCCTGCGTGTCTACCAATTCCACCACCCGGGCGAGCTGGGTGTGACAATGCCTAGGGCATTGCTCTGTGTGAGCCTGTCTGCCGGCAGGCAGGTGTGTGGTGTGAAGTTTGAGAGTGGGTGTGGGTTCATGGAGTGGGTGTGACATTCATTCCTCACTCCTCCAGCAGAAAGTTTGGGATCCGAGAATTGAGGTGATGGATGTGGTGAAATCCGATATTTCCCAGTCCATAGTGGTAAGAAAAAAGGAATTGAAGTCAATCCGGTATTTGAAGATCTTAGACCCCTTTGAGTGATCAAGACTTTTCAAGTATGATTATCTCCTATATTAGAATGACAATTGCAATTGAGCCTGAAGTACATCATTTTCAATTTGGTCTCCATCTTCCTTTTTGAATGTGTAATCAGTTTGAATTTTGAAGGTATGTCCCCTTAAATAAATGTTGAATCCAATAGTAGTCCATTTGTTTTTGTCATCTATCAGGTGGTTATTTGCATCCAGTTGTTGATGCCGAACAGCAAATTCTACCTTTGGCAGAAACAAAATACCCGCTTGAGCGTACCATCCATCACCGATCACTGCATTCCCTGATTCCGAACCATTGAAGTTTTGTGGCAATGGAAAATCACCTGTGACAATCGTTCCGGAAGCAGACGGCAAGTATGAGAGGAAATCGATATTGTACTTGTTGTACTCTGCTTCAAAAGTGAAAGGTCCAATATTAAAGAATAGGTCTGCTCCCCATGCCCACAAAGAAACATCATCTGAGCCAATCTCAGCCCGGTTTAACCTAGCTAGGCTTGTTGCGACCGTTAATCTTTGGCCCTCACCGATATATGACGCCATGTAATCATCGTATGAACCTGAGGGATTCGCAGGATCAAGGAAATCATAAGCAAAGCGACCGGTCAACATTGCTCCTTGAGACTTGCGCGCAAGAATTGTCGAATCACCGGCTGTTTCAAACCCAAGGTTGTCAAATATGCCAAAAGAATATGTCATCTTTCCACCCATTGGTCTACCATATACGAGAGCCCCTATGGTATTGTCAGTCACACCCAACAAAGTAAGTTGATTCTTGATCAGGCTCCGATCCATGACCATTAATTTGGAATCGGACGTAAGAGCATTTCGTGAAAACACGTCATCTTCCAATCCAACTCGGACGGTCAATAACTCGTCGACGATGGGAATAGTAAACCAAGCATGTTCTAACAATGCACTGGGAGTGCGATTGAAGCGTCCGGTATTGTCAATTTTGACCTCAAAGTTGTAGCTGGCAATACCAAAAATATCTCCCTTACCCTTCAGCCTAAGTCTCCTGATAAAAAAGTCGTTGTTTCGGTCAATCTGATTGAACTCGTACCTGGTCTGCATACGTAATCCTGGCACAAAAGTTATATCTCCATTTCCATCAGGAGTCACATGTTGAGATTGCGCGATCAGCACATCGGAAGGCCACAGCACTATACATATTAGCATTGCGTAGAAACTTTTTAACGGGCTTCCGAATGGTATGAACTTCATCATGACTTGCTGATTAAATTTTTGCACCAAGTATGTCTGCGATACCGCGATGTCTTTCTTGACTGGCCAGGCGCAAGTAAAGAGATGGCATAACCAATAGGTTAAGTAATGTGGACGTCACTAATCCGCCAAGGATGACAATAGCCATAGGCAGTTCGATTTCGTGTCCAGGAATATCTCCGGCCCAGACCAGAGGCACTAAGGCCAAACCCGTGGTAGTAGCTGTCATCAGAATGGGTGCAAGTCTTTCTTTGGCACCACGGAGAATCAATTCTGGTCCAAAGGCCATTCCCTCATTTCGCTCTAAGTGTTGAAAATGATTGATCATCAAAATTCCATTACGTGCTGCGATACCTAATATCGTTAGGAACCCTACCAATGAACCAAGTGACACAATTCCACTACCAAAGTAAGCTGCTAAAACACCTCCTACTAAAGCGGTTGGAAGCAACAGGAAAGCTAGTGTCGCTAAGCGGGCACTTCGAAACGAGGTGTACAACAGGAGGAAAATCAAAATCAACGCGATTACTGCAAACAGCTTCATTTGTCTGGACACCGATTCTCGTTCAGCATATTCACCCAATATTTCGGGGTGATATTCGTGTGGAAAACTGACTGATTCAAGTGCATCTTCCACCTCTTCCATGACTGATCCCAGATCCCTCCCTCGCACATTAGCACCTACATCCAAGCGGCGAGTGAGATTCTCGCGCTTGATAACATTGGGGGTAGATTCGATTGTGATGTCTGCCACATCTTTCAATAATACATAATTACCTCCGGGAACATTGATCCAAATATTCTCTATATCGGTGAGACTAGCTCTTGATTCTGGGATGCTCCACACCTGTACGTCATATGCCTTGCCATCCCTAAAGATATCACCCACCTCTTCACCGGCAACCAGGGTAGAGGTGGTTCTCCGAACATCCCCTGGTTTTAATCCATATTTTCGAGCTTTTTCAAGATCAACTTTAACTTGTACTTGTGGAATTTCCTCAATCAGTTCCACATGTAGGTCCACAATACCTTCGATTCCTTGTAGTTTATCCCTGATTTCCCGGGCTTTAGATTGCAAGACTTCCAACTCCGGACCGAAGAGCCGAATAACGATTGCCTCTGAAGTACCCGTTAGCACCTCTCTGATTCTTTCTTTCAAGTAAGTCAGCACATCACGGTAGAGTCCCGGATAGCCATCCACCAACATCTGGATTTCATTAACCGTTTCGTCATAGTTAACCTCTGGACTTACACTGATCCAGTTTTCCCCGAAATTCATACCAACCACCTCGTCCATGTAATAGGCCTGTCCAATATGAGCACCAAAGTTTCTGACACCTGGAATTGCCCTCAATTCCTTGCTTCCCTGAATGGTAATGCGATTCATTTCCGGCCAAGATGTAGCCGGCTTTGTGACCCAATGCATCAGAAAATCCCGTTCTTTAAAGGAAGGCAAGAGAGATTGACCAAGACGAGGCAATACAAGGGCACCGGCCACCACTACCAGGCCTACCATAGCATAGGCTCTTATAGGCTTGTTCATAATTCCCCTCAGAAACGGTGTATAGACCTTATACAACTGATTCAACAGCCATGGTTCTCGTCGTTCAAGTGGCACATTACGTAGGAGAATAAAACTCATTGCGGGAGTTACGGTCAACGCAACCAAAGTTGACGCCGCGATAGCGACTGCATACGACATAGCTAATGGCTGAAAAAAAGCTCCGGACAAACCTTTCATCACAAAGACGGGTAGCAGCGCTGCAATTTCAATCAGAGTGGAGAAGATAATGGCATGTCGCACCTCAAATGATGCTTCTAGGATAACCTTGGCGAAGGACATCTTCTGCCCACTCATCCTGTTCTGTCGTAGTCTCCTCACGATATTCTCTACGTCTACAATAGCATCATCCACCACTGCTCCAAGAGCAATAATAAATCCTGCCAGGATCATGGTGTTGATGGTTGCTCCCCGGAAGTAGAGTACCATCGCGCCGGCCATCAAGGACAACGGTATGGCCACACAGCTGATCAGTGTGACTCTCCATTCAAATAAGAATAAGAAAAGAACAATGATCACCAGGATGCAGGCTATCATCAGGGCCTTACTGAGGTTGTCAATAGACATATTGATGTAGGTTGCAGGTCTAAAGATCTCCGTGTCAATTTCGACCCCCGGCAGACCTGGCTTTAATTTTTCAATGGCAGCCTCCACCCCTTCGGTGATATCCTTGGTATTTCCCCATGGCAATTTCTCAACGATCAGCATCAGGCCTATCGAATCATTGATGATCGCATCACCCACCATCTGTTGATGATCTTCTACCACCCGAGCCACATCACTTAGATATAAGTCTCCCTGATCCGTCTTGGCCAGGATCACTTTGGATAAAGCCTCAGGATTATCGATAGGAAGTACATGTCGAATTCCATAGCGGGATTGTTGTGTCTCAACCCATCCACCAGTTCCAATAAGAGCACCATCTGAATACTGGAGTATTCCAACATCCAAAGCATCTGCAGTAGCCTGCATGACGTCATCTATCGTCACCTTGTGTTCTACCAGTTTTTCAGGGATAACTTCTACGGCCTGTAATCGAATCCTTTCGCCCCAAATGGCAACGTGAGCCACTCCCGGAACTGAGAGAATCACATCATTCAATTTCCAGTAGGTAAGCATCGAAAGATCAATTACCGACAAGGAATCTGAAGATAGTCCAATCTTCATGCATCGGCTGGTAGCCGAAAGCGGTTGGAGCATGACCGGCGGAGCAGCCCAGGTGGGCAAAGTGGGTGTCGCTGTGGCAATCTTTTCAGCCACCAACTGACGGGCTAGCATCAGATCAGTTCCCTGCTCAAAAATCATCCGTATTGCCGATAACTGGGTCACGGAGCGAGAACGAATAACGTCAAGACCAGGGATCCCATTGAAGGCCTGTTCCAGGGGGACGGTCACCAGAGCTTCAACTTCGTTGGACTCGAGGCCTAGGCAGATTGTCTGGACCTCGACAAGTGGCGGAGCAAATTCAGGAAAAACATCTACGGGCATTTCCTGAATCCGCATGGTACCAAAATAAATCAATGCAACTCCGAGAGCCACCACAATGTAGCGGAGGCGAAGACTAGATTTGACGATAGACCTTAACATATATTCATTTTTTGAATCTAATGTCCAACTTCATACTCGGTTCCGTAGAGCTCTGCTGCTCCAACCGTTACCACCTTCGTACCCACTGGTGGTCCATCATGAAGAACAGCTATGTTCCCTTCAATAAAATCTACTTTCACTTCATGGCGAACATAGGTTAGAGGTTCCGGGTTGGTATATACCCAAACATGTCCATGTGAATCGTAGATGATTGAAGAGTAGGGCACAATCAACCGTTCCCTGGCTTCACTATGTTCAATCAATTCCAAGTTTACCTCTGAGGTTCTGATATCTAATCTTTCTACTGCTTTCTCGGTCAAGGTTAATTCATGCAGGTCGGTTCCGTCGACGTGCTCAAGGTGCGCTGGTTCAATTTTCACATAATTGTCAGCTGCGTCTTGGCAAGAAATGATCACAAGCATCGGGATGAACCAACTTAGGGAACAGATTCTACACATAGACATTTTGATTTAGTTGTTCAAGAAAATGTTTAGACTTCATTCTTTCAGATAATTGCTGGAGCCACCTCCAAGTCAATAATGGATTGTTCCTCCCCAATGGTTTTCTCTGGGATCCTCCCAAAGCGGTAGTACAACGAAGGAAGTACATAGAGATTTACGATTAAACTCGTGATCAGTCCTCCGATGACTACCAAAGACATGGGATGCAAGAGTTCCATTCCTGGAGAGTTACCAAAGAATATAAAGGGAAGAAATGCGACCATTAGGGTGATACTGCTAGCAACGATGGCTGGAATGCGAGCTTCCAGTCCTCGATTCAAAGCCTCTTTATCAAAGGAGTTTCCTTCTTTCACTTGCAAATCGCGAAAACTCTTGATCAGAAGGATGCCCTGGTAAGAGGCTAATCCAAAGATGGCTATCAGTCCCACCAATTCGCCAAGAGAAAGATTTCCTCCAGTAATTAAGGCGACCAGTAATCCACCAGAGGTTGAAACCAATAAAGCGGGAAAGACTGCTAGAGCGAGCCTCCAGCTCCAGAGTGCAGCCTGTAACAAGAGGAAGATGCCGATAATTGCGGCTATAAGAATGCCAAGTGCTTGGCTCTCGGCTTCTTCTATTTCTGCAAATTCACCAACGAGTTCTGCATGATATTCAAGAGGAAAGTTGATTTCACTCAGAGCCAGATTGATGTCGTCGCGGAGATCCTGGATCTTATGCTTACCTGTAGCAAAAGTAATATCGATGTATTGACTGACCTTTTCCCTCTTGATTACGGCTGGATTAGGATTCTCTCTGATTGTTGCCACATCCGAGATTCGTACCAAACTGCCGTCCGGAGCATCGATTAGGAGATTTTCAACACTGCTTATACTACTTCGAACTTCTGGAATGCCCCAAACCACTACATCAAATACTTTTTGACCTTCGAATAAGCTTCCTACTTCAATTCCCGCCAGGAGCGTGGCAGCAGTTCTTCTCACATCTCCAGGTTTCAGTCCATATCTCCGGGCTTTCTCAAGATCGACTTCGATTTCGATTGTCGGTTCCATCGGTGGTATATCGACTTTGGCATCCTCAATTCCTGCAAGTCCACCGATCACATTGCGTACTTCCTCGGTCTTAGCTTTCAGTATTTCAAAATTTTCTCCATATACCCGAACAGCATGCATGTGATCAATTCCGGTAAGCGATCTGTTGACAACTTGTTGGCGATAGGTGGTAATGCGGCTATCTATATTGGAATAGCCATCCAAAACCTGTTGCAAGGTTGAGATGGTTTCATCATAATCCACATCATCATCCATGCTAATCCAAATCTCACCATAGTGTATGTTATTTACTTTGTCAGACAGAACTGCCCTGCCTAGGTGAGCAACGACTTTGTCTATGCCAGGCACCGTACGAAGATCGTTCATGGCTTCATTTGTCACCCTCACCATTTCTTCATGAGAAGTTCCGTAAGCACCCTCCCATTCAACCACGAAATCCCGTTCTTTCGGTATCGGAAGCCTCGGGCCTGCATCAACAAGAAATAGCAACACGATAACCAGTAAAGCTCCGCCACCGAACAAGAAAAGGGCAGGAGTTGGTTTATTATTGAATTGCCTGGCCGACTTGGAAAGCGCATTTTGCAGTGTGGTAGCCATTGAGGTCGATCGATAAGGTGATTCTGATCGACGTAGCAACAGCACAGATAATGCGGGTACGACAACCACTGCGGTGACTATTGATATCAAGATTGCCAGCAAGAAAGTAATGGCTAGCGGTTGTAAGAACTCACCGGCAATGCCTCTGATAAAAATAAAAGGCAATAAAGCCAAAACCAGAATGCCACTAGCAAACAAAAGAGGACTTCTGACTTCTGTGACGGCCTCCAGTACCAACGAGGCAGTAGATCGATCACTCTTCGTGGCTTCACTACTACCTAACTTGTGTCGTATGTTGTCTACTGTGGTGATGGCATCATCAATGATTATAAGGAGAGCAGCCACAAGACCGGCTATAATCATCATATCCACTATGGCGCCACTGAGGTAAATTATCGATAGTCCTGCGATTAAGGAAAATGTAATGGCAAAAAAGCTGACCAAAGCAGCCTTCCAGGTGTAAAAGAAAAATATCAATGCAATCAATGCCAAACTCAGTCCGATAGCCAGGCCAATCTGAAGATTGTTAAAAGATGCTTCGAGATATCGGGCGGGTTGATAGATCTCCGTGTCAATGGAAACACCCGTCAAACCAGGGCCTAGATTCTCCATCGCATCTTCTACCGCTTCCGCAACATCGATGGTACTGGCCCAGGGAAATTTTTCTACTACGAGCAGCAATCCTTGATTTCCATTGATAATGGCATCACCGATTAAGGGCTGATGGTTCTCAACAACGGTAGAAACATCACCCAAAACCAATTCCAGGTCTTTGCCGTACACCGGCACCTGAGCCAATTCATCGGGGGAAGAGATTGGTAATACATGCCTTACTCCCAGCCTTTGATTTGGCGTATCGAAAAAACCACCCGTTCCGGGAGTAGATGAGTTGAGATAAGTCAATGGCGACACCCAGAGAGCTTCCCCAGTTGTCTTAATGATATCCTGCAAGGTAACTCCATTGGCATGCAAAACTTCCGGATCTACCTGAACCTGAAGCTGTCTCTTACGCTGACCCCAAATCGACACATTGGCAACGCCATGAACACCCATTAAGTAGGGTTGAATAGTCCAACGGGCTAAAACTGACAGGTCAATCAGGGACATGTTTTGGGAAGCAGGAGTTAACGCAACTTTCATAACTCGACCCGTCGATGAATAAGGTTGGAGCATGATCGGAGGTTTAGATACATTGGGCAACGCGTGAGCTTGTGTCAGACGTTCCGCCACTACCTGTCTGGCAATCATAGGGTCCGTCCCAGGTTCAAATACACAAACAACTCGTGAAAGTCCTGGCATGGATTCAGACCAGATCTCATCCAAGTAGGCGATTCCATTGAATAGGTCTTGCTCCAGGGCGACGGTCAGTATTTCTTCTACCTCTTCAGCAGACAAACCTAGTGCCTCAGTCTGTACCTCTACATAAACTGGTGCAAACTCTGGAAAAACTCCAATCGGCATCTCCTTAAGTTGTACGATCCCAAATATGATTAAGAGTGCAGCTAGACAAACAATAACTACACGTATTTGCATGCTGGAGATAATAACACCTTTCATAATTTGCAGATTATCGATAAGAGTGGCAATAACTACCCAGTATGTGGTAGTACCACCAACTAATTAAATACCAAAACCAATGATTAGTGACAGCCCTCGGTCACCGAGTTCTAAGACGAATGCAAAAAGGGCCTAGAAGGTTAAGTTGAATTCATAACGGGAAGGAGATCTGAATGGGTGACGAGTAAAGAAAAATAGTTCTCAAGATGTGGCTAGATAGTGTGTTCATTTTGGTCGAGGTCGGAATTACTATTCACAAAGTACGTTCATAGCGATATTAAGTTAATAAATATTCTGATATTGTCAAATACCTTCACGCAATCCAGGTATTTCTCGATTGGATCCGGATTCAGTAATTTCTAATGATTATCTTGAGGCTATTGTACACCGGAACCTCTTTCATCTAGAATTTTATCATCAATGTTCCCTTTCAATTTTATCAATTTTTCACTTACGATGCTCCTGTCAGCATTTATGTTTTCCTGCATCTCTGACGGAGTAAAGTTTCAACATCAATCTAATTGGCAGTCACAGTTTGATCTAACATCTCGAGATCTTTCTTCGACCGGAAGGAATCAATATTTCATCCTCGAACCCGGGTATCAGATTGTATTAGAAGGAACTGCTGGCAAGGTTGAAATAACGGTTCTGGATGAAACAAAAATTATTAATGGGATTACTACCAGAGTCCTGGAAGAACGTGAATGGACAAGGGGGGAACTAAGTGAGATTTCAAGAAATTTCTTTGCAATAGACACCAAGACGAAAGATGTATTCTATTTCGGCGAAGATGTCGATATGTACAGAGGAAGTAAGATTGTCAGCAATGATGGAGCTTGGCTTGCAGGCACCAACGGAGCCGAAGCAGGACTCATCATGCCGGGATCACCTCTGGTGGGAATGAAGTACTATCAAGAGCAAGCTCCAGGCATTGCGATGGATCGATGTCAAATAATCAAACTGGATGATGAGCTGGAAACTCCGGCGGGGCTATTTACTAAGTGTCTTCTGACCAAAGAAGGATCTGCCTTAAATCTGATCGAATTCGAATTTAAGACTTATGCGCCGAATGTTGGTTTGATTCAAGATGAAAAACTCCTTTTAACCTCTTACGGATTTGTCAATAAATAATTATTCGATGAGCTCAAGCCCTACAAACTATCCTCATACTCTAAGGTCTGATTCGTTTTATCATTTCTTCCAAATTGATAGTTAAATCCAAACTGAAAGATCTGAGTTTTTCGTTCCTGCACCGTTTTACGGTATAACTCTGAGGTATCAATGTATCGTTCTCTTTTCAAGGTTTTGAACAGATCAGAAATTGTCAAAACGAGTGCCGCTTTTCCTTTCCACAATTTTTGTCTAAAACCAAGGTTCACCAGAAATCTAGGTCGATGTCTACCTTGAGGAGTTAATCGTGAGGATCGATAGGCAATATTGATCTGACCAAATGTCGATCTGGTTAGGAAATAGCTGGATGCGAGTTTTGATTCCCAGATTACTGCCGATTTTTTATTTGGAAACCCCAAATTGGTTCCATCGATTTCATTATAATAAATATTCGTACTCAGGTTTAGATCAAGATCGTCGCTCGGATATGCTACAAGAATCAACTCTAATCCGCCGGCCTTTTCATTATCAAGATTAACGTATCGACTCTGAAGGACACTGTCTTCTACAATCTCTTCAATTTCGGTGAAAGCATCATAGGTATAGCGATAGTAAATGCTTGGAATGATAGTGAATCTCTTATCCTGGTGATCGTATCCCAGCTCAATTGAATGTATGTTTTCTGGCCTTAATTCTGGATTTCCAACTTCCCTGCTGCGAGGATCATCGTACTCGGCAAATGGATTGTGTTCATCAGAATCCGGACGGTTTATTCTTTTACTATAGTTAAGCCGCAATTCGCGATCTTCTCTAATTTCAAATCCAAGGTGTAAACTCGGAAAGACCTTAAAGTACTTATTGATAATCTTCACATTCCTTTCCGGTAGTTCTGAAGTGATAAAGGCCTGTTCAATCCGTACTCCAGGTGACACATCAAAGGAACCAAAGTTCTTTTTTAGGGTAGAATAGAAAGCATGAACCGTTTGAGAGAATTTAAATTGGCTTGTCCTTGATAGATCTTCGTACCAAATATCTTGGGAAGAGGAAAAATTTTCTCCCAGGAAGTGAATCTTGTCTTTTAAAAATTCCCCCAGATATCCCGATTTTATTTCAGAGTCCTCCACTGCATAGGAATATTCCAGAGCAACTTCTGCTAGAGGACCACTCTTCTCGATTAGATTACGGGAAATTGTGTTATCGAGAGAAGGTGTCAATTTTGTTTCATCATATAGGTTGTCTTCAGATTCATCGTATCCTGAATTCGTGATATCGAGAGTGAGCTTTTGTTCATTATCAAATTCTTTTTCAAAAGAAATAGAGAATTCGTACTCCTTTTCAGTTTCGTCAAGCATTCGCTCGCTGTGGTTTGTCTGTAGTAGTTCAGTTCTAGTCGTCCAATCTGCTCTGTACAATGATGACTCCTTAGAGGTAAAATACTCACCACCAAATTCAAGAGAGGTGTTTTCGTCAAATTCAATATTGAACCCAAAACCCATTAGATGAGATAGGGCATCTCTCCGTCTGGATGACATGAATTCATATTCACTAATGACTTCTCCCACTGGACCCCTTTGAATTCTGGTATCAAAATCCTGCCTTGGCGAATTTGCATGTTTAATAGCATAGCGACCAGAAAGACCAACTTTACCGGTACCATAGTTTAATAATGTTCCTGCATTATATCTTTTCAGGTTGCCTGCATTTGCTAGCAATGATCCATGAAATCCTCTCCTGACGTCTTTTTTTATTACAAGATTAATAATTCCACCGGCACCGTCTGGTCTGAACTCCGCTGAGGGATTAGTAATCACCTCAATTCTTTCCAATTGATGTGCAGGCATCTGTTGTAAGGTCTGAGAGGCATTGCGACGAAGCAATTGTGAAGCTCGGCCATTTATCAATATGTTGAAATTCGAGGTGCCTCTCAACAAGATTTGTCCATCGGCTTCCACTGAAATCGAAGGGATGTTTTGCAGAACGTCGGCAATTGATCCTGTTTGACTCATTACGTCTTTCTCTACATTATAGATTTTTCTATCAACCGAGAAATTAAATGTACTTGCTTGAGCGGTGACTTCCACAGGATCTAATACAGCATCATGTAACCTTATGCTGATTAGACCCAGGTCGACCTTTTGCTCAAGCCGCGTGATGGAAAAGTTTGCAGTTCTGAACGTCTCAAAACCGACGTAACTCACTTCAATCAAGTAATCACCAATTGGGATCGTTACAAATTCAAATAATCCATTCTCATCTGTTACTGTGCCTGCAATTAGACTGTCATTCGATGCATTCCTAAGGACTACATTTACGAACTGCATTGACTCGCTAGACAGGCTCTCGAGAATTCTTCCATGTACAGAGCTTGCCAACAAGTCCTGCGAAACAAGAACATGAGCCTGGATGAGAATAAGTAGAGTAGTGACCAATGTCTTTGATCTCGCTGAAGAAAAAAAGATTGTCAGTTTACTCAAACTTCCGGGTTTTTGAGGTTGCAAATTGGAGTAAAAGCGAGCTGGGGAGTCATCGTAAGAAATCTTGTCAAATGAATCAAGTCTATCAAGATCATTTTCCAAATATGGCGATTGGCCCTACATGGACAAATCAAGAGTGCTTGAACACATGGATCTCTCTGAATAGCGGGACTCCCCAACTTCATCCGCACCCATTACAGATATCTTTGACTGCTATTTACTGCAAAATCTAAGTTTAATATAGGTTAGCCTTACCTTGGCCAAATAAAGTCTTCTAACGTAATGGTTCGCAAGGTGGGGTCTGTCCATAAACCCTTCTTGTTCTTCTATGTTCGTAAGCTTCTTTCTCCATTTCAATAGCCTGGTTTCTGAGATCAGCCAAAGCATCTTGACCGAGTTCCAAGACATCAACCAATTCTAGTAATTCCTGGTTAGGATCATCTCCTTTAAACCCTACCTGAATGTTGCCAACTCCCTGAGCCCAATATTTCAACTGGAAGGCTCCTGGTTCATCGAGGCTCGTTTCGGAAATAACTAGCACATCATCAAAACAATCATAGGGGACACAAGCTTCGACTCCCATTTCATGCACCTGGCCTCTATCGGTAAAATCTACTTTCGGGGCCCATCCCTGCGAATAGCTGGGAGTTCCAACCCAGGGATCTGCCAGCATGGATATTCCTGCTTTTGCATCTTCGATTCCGGCAAACCAGCAAGGGGCATCTGCCAATTCGCCATCCTCATATTCAACTGGATGTTCTCCCATCCTCCACACATTGCCATCTTTATCTTGGGCATAGAATGCAAGCTCAGCTTCTACGAGTTGACCGGCACTGTAATCAAGATCATAAGTAACCAAGGCCTTTACGCCATCAATCACTTTAGTTAGATCTGTCACATTGATGATCACGCGGTGAGGAAATGGTCCCTCCTCATCATCTTCCATGGTTGTTCCAGCATAAACAAATCTGGTTCCCGGTTTTAAGGGCATCCATTCATTATTGATGATGTGTGAATTCTCATCAAAATTGCTGTGATCAAACGATTCGTACTCGTTGGCATCTTCGTCTTGAGCCATTGATGAATTTGTGGCCAAGAGTATGGATGACAAGACTCCTAATACAAGCAGACGAGACGTATTTCTCATAAATTTCATTGTCTATTATTGTTTAATTGTTGAGCAAATTTCTTTTTTCACTAGCCACCCTCTTCCTCTTCTTCCTCTTCTTCCTCTTCCGGTTTTTCTGAATCAGGATGTTCTATCTCGTCCTCATAATTGATCTTCTCTCCTTTTTGGCGGTAATTAAAAGATTCTCCAAATCTATAAGAAAAACCTATATGAAATATTTGATTATTACGAGCATACTCCGTGTTCCAGAAGAGGTTTGGATTATCAATTTGGCTTTCAAATTCTAACGAAGCAAAAACATCTGAGACTGTAAATAATAAGGAAGCTCTTTTTTTCCAGAAATCTTGCCGGAGTCCGAGATTGACGAGAAACAAGGGTTGAAATTCTCCCTGCGGAGTCAATCTTGAGGAGAGATAATGTGCATTTACCTGGGCAAAGGTATTCCTTGTTAGATTAATGTTTGCCGCCAACTTTGAATCCCACGAGACCTGGCTCTTTTTCTTATTGAAACCTAAATCAGCTGCATCCAGTTCGTTATAAAAGGCATTGGCACTCAGAAGCAGGTTCACATCAGGGCTGACAGTACCGCGAAATACCATTTCTAATCCGGCTGACCTTTCATTTGCAAAATTGATAAAACTAGTGTGCAAAACGGTATCATCTTGAATTTCCCTGATCTCAGTAAAACCATCTTTCTTTTGGCGAAAATACAAGGTTGGCATTACGGAGAATGATGGTTTCTGCAGGCGGTAACCAAGTTCCACAGCATGAACCACTTCAGGCAGTAATCTAGGGTTGCCAGCATCACGAGTCCTTGGATCATCGTACTCAGGAAAAGGGTTATGTTCGTCGGGATCGGCTCGATTAACCCTTTTACTGTAGCCCAGACCCAGCTCTTCATCATCACTAAACTCATAAGTCAGATGAAGACTTGGATACAATCTAAAGTAATCATTTGGAATCTCCTCACCAGTCGTAAGCAGATTGGAAGTTATCGATGCTTGTTCCGCTCTCAAGCCCGCTGTGAAACTGAAATCTTCGATAGCGTGACCGAATGCTGCATAAAGGGCATGAATGCTTTGTTTAAACTTGAAACGATTTGTCTTAAGTAGATCGCTGGTCCACCCACCCCCATCGGGATCGAGGTTCTCACCTACATTTTGTATATCATCCTTGGCAAACTCTGCCAGATAACCCAGCTCCAATTCAGATTCCAGACCAACAGGACGAGCATATTCTACTGCAAACTCGGTGACTGGCCCTCCCTTTAGAATTAAGTTCCTGCTTCGCTGGCTCAACGAGGTTGGTGTGATAAATCGCTCAGTATAATAATTGTCTTCTTTTTCATCATAGCCAGCAAAATTTAATTCTATCGCAAAGGAATGGTCTTCGTTTTCAAATTCACGTTCAAGAGCAATACCAATATCATATTCTTCTTCGAAACCATCGTAAGCACGATCAACCGAAAAAGTAGATAGTCCTTCATCATCCCGGGTCATCCAGTTCGTCAGGGAATTGTCATCGTTCCTTCCATAGAAATATTCACCTGAAACTTCGATTTGATTTTCACCTATTGGAAATATAATGCCGGCATTGATCAAGTGAGACAGTTGCTCAAAGGTGGCATCACTCCGACTCATGAAGTTGCTGATTTCACGACCGCTACCATCCCTGTCTATCCGCTGGTCAAGTATCTCCTGTGGTGTTTTACCATGTTTGATGCCGTAGCTGCCAAACACATTCACATCACCGGTACCATAATTGAGGGTGACGTTGCCATTATATCTCTCCAGGTTACCCAAACTGCCTTGCATTGTTCCATTAAAGCCCTCCCGATTGGCGTCTTTCAGCACAATATTGATGATGCCACCCAAACCATCTGGCCTGTACTTAGCAGATGGGCTTGTGATTACTTCAACTCTTTCAATCGAATTTGCCGGTATCTGCTGCAGTGCGGCAGATCCTCCAGATCGAAGCAGGGCAGAGGGTCGACCGTTAATAAAGAATGCAATGTTGCTTGTTCCTCTCAAACTCAGTTGACCGTTGACATCAACCCGTACTGATGGCAAATTTTGAAGAATCTCCTGAATAGAGCTGGTCCCGCTCATGAGGTCTTTTTCGACATTGTAAACCTTCTTGCGTAGATCGGCACCATAGGTCGTCCTTTGACCAACAACCTCTACCTGTTCGAAGACGTAACTTGCAGCCTGGATATCAAAAGATTGCAGGTCAATCTCTTGATCTTGGGACGAAATCCTAAATTCTCGCGACGTCTTGCTTTCGAAGCCAATGAAACTCATTTGTAGATAGTAGACACCTGCCAATATACCGTCAAACTGAAAATGACCATCTTGATCGGTGACGGTTCCCTTGACCTGTTCTTCGAATCCGGTTTGATAAAGCACTACATTAACGAATTCCATTGGTTCTTCCGTCTCATATTCACGTACCACTCCGGTTATTGTGGCTCCATCAGAAGTCTGCGCATGATTCAGGCTCACATGAAGTATTGCAAAAAGGAAAAGGAGTGATGTAGGTATTTTTTTAGTTGTCATGTGTTCTAAATGTTCCTGTCAAATAGCAAAGCAAGCTTTTTAACGAGCTAAATCTATGCTAAGAATTTGGAGAGAATTGGGATGCAACAACGGATTCTAGAAAAAAACTGTTAATTCATGCCAGGGATCATTGTATTCGTAGGAAATTTCATAACCATATACCATACAGATCTGCTCAACAATTGCCAATCCGAGTCCGAGTGAGGAAGCAGATGCATCGTCTTTTTTGAATCTTTCAAATATTCGATCCGGCTGAATCAGTATTTTCCCGGTATTTCTAATGCGCAATCGACCATCATCCAACAATATTTCAATACGACCACTTTGTACGTTATGCTTTATTGCATTTCCAAGAAGGTTGTTCAACAAAATTTCAGCGAGACTAGGATCAATCGAAACTACAACATCCTTAAGTCTTTTGTTGATATCGATATTCATGCTTGATAGAAAAGGCTCAAATTGCTTGATCTTCTTTTCAACAAGTTGACGGATGTCAACCTCTACTGCTTGGTTAAATTGTCTGTTTTCAATCCGGGTGAGGAGAAGAAGAGATTCATTTAGTTTGGATAGACGTGTGGCAGATTCCTGAATGTCTTGAATGTATTTTCTTTCTTCCTTGCTGAAGTGTTCTCGTTGGATGAGTAATTCGATTTTACTCCTAATAATAGCTAAGGGAGTCTGTATTTCGTGAGAAGCATTTTCGGTAAATTGACGAAGAGACTGATAGTCCCTTACCGCTCTGGTTGTCATTTCGCTAATGGCCTTGTGCAATATCGCAAATTCGTCAATATCAGTAGAAGGAGGAGTTAATACGCTGGCCTTATTGAAATTAAAAGCTCTAATCTCATTTATAGTCTGATAGAAAGGGCGCCAAATCCTGAGTGACAGATATCTATTGAAGACATTAATGAAAAGCAGAAATAAAGCAAGTAATGCCATCATCGTCAAGATCATCGTAGTAGCGAGTTCTTCATTGTCTAATTTTGAACGATTGACACTTATCGAGTAGGGAATCCCACCAATTGAATCATTGAAAACAAACTTACGATAAGGGTCGAATTCCTTTTCGAGTGGATCCCATATCAGCGTATCTGAAAAACGCTCTGCTTCAGTGTAAAAGGCTATCCTGTCGACTTCTACGATATTATCAAGTAGTTTAATGACGGTATGATCTGAATTGATACCCGAAAGCTGTTCCTGTAAATAGGACTTCGCATCTCTCAGATTCTCATCCGTTTCGACCGTAATTATATATCGCAATGCGATCAAGATCAGAATGCAGCCAACCAGGAAAATCAGTATCGAGAAGTATAGGTGGTATCGTCCCGCTTTCTCAAGTAATCTCATGCCGAAGGTTTGGTTTCAGAGAGTAGGTGGTCCCTGTTCGATAATAAACCTCTTGTCTAACCATGTCTTTGAAGTAAGTAAATTAAGACACAACCTATTCGGGAAATTTGGAGATTTTTTGGAAAAGATCAATATATTCCCAGAAAAACCGAAAACTAATCTCCGCAAGTGTAGGCAGATTTGACTGTTGTATGTTGTTCCTTTTGCTTGCAAGGAGTTCGAATCTTCAAAGGTATCAACGGTGAAATGAGAATGATCGTGATCTTTTTACTTTTTCTAGCATGTTCTACTAACAAGTGTGACAAGAATTTTAGTTCACTATTTGAATTTGAAGAACTCGCAGACCTTCCGAACGATCTAAAAGAAAGCTCTGGAATTGAACTTGCCGAAAGTGATCATTTCTGGTCATTCAATGATAGTGGGGGAAAGCCGGAATTATACAAATTCGATCGGGAAGGTCAGTTGAAACAGATAGTAAGAGTCAAAAATGCTCTAAATATTGATTGGGAGGATATGACCAAAGACGAAGAAGGCAATATTTACATTGGCGATTTTGGCAACAATAACAATGACCGGAAAGATCTAGTAATTTACAAAATCAGTAGATCTAAGATTGGAAGTGCCGAAATCTCTTCAGTGATGGCTGAAAAGATAGAATTTAGACTTTCTGATCAACATGACTTTCCACCAGCAAAGCAAGATCGATTGTTTGATATTGAATCTCTGTTTGCCAGCGGCAATTACCTATACATGTTAACCAAAGATCGATCAAAACCTTTCATGGGTAAATCCAAGTTATATCGATTGGGAAAACACCCAGGAAAACACATCGCAGAATATCGGGATTTACTTGTGACGGATAAGGATAAGAGCAAAGGTCAGATTACAGCCGCCGATCTCAGTAACGATGGATCTACCCTTGTTCTTCTAGCGAAAGATATGATATGGTTATTTGAGAGATTTCAGGCAGATCAATTTTTCGAAAGAAAACCTTTACAAATTGATTTGCCAGCTGAGCAAAATATGGAAGGAGTTGTTTTGGAATCAAATCGTGTTATGTATCTCACCAGTGAAGGGAGTAAAAAGAAGGCTGGCCGGCTGTTTCGCCTTGAGCTGTCATTAGCATCTCAATAGGTTGGTTCTTTGATAAGATTTTAAGTTAGCCGGAGTTAAGTTTGTCGCCCCTGCATTTCATCGATTTTAAAATCAGGATACTCTCATATCCAAATAATAACCCAGACATCTGAGGCTAATATGAGACTTTGACCTCATTTCCTAGGTACCCGGAGCGGGAATCGAACCCGCACGGCCGCAATGGCCACAGGATTTTAAGTCCTGCGTGTCTACCAATTCCACCACCCGGGCGAGATGGGTGTGGCAATGCCTACGGCATTGGTCTGAGTGAACCTGCCTGCTGGCAGGCTGGAGCGTGGTGTGACGTGTGAGTGCGACATTTCTTTACAGCGATTCTCTCTTTTTACGCCGGTCAGTGGCATCCTCCGCTGAAGATTCAAGCGAAGGTGGAGTGTGAGCTAGAAGCATAATTCAACTGTCTGAAGCTACTGCTTTTTCCATTCGGTAAAACTCACGGAATGAGATCATCTTTTGTCGTTCCTCATCCCAAAGATTTGCGAAAATACATTTCAAGCTCTCTCTCCACGTTAATGTCGACACATATTTTTGCAGGATTGGGTTTTCCTTGGCACACTTCTCCAGCAGATAATTCGGGATCTTCGAATTCAAATGATGAATGTGATGATAGCCGATATTACCGGTTAGCCATTGAAACAACTTGGGAAGTTTGTAGTAGGTACTTCCTTTTATGCTGGCCAGCAAGTGATCCCAATTATCTTTCCATTGCATGTAAGTTTTTTCATGCTGATGCTGTACATAGAAAAACCAGAATGCAATGATCCCAAAGGACAGCAATACGGGAATCTGCACCAATAAGAAAGCTTTCCAACCTAACAAAATTGCAAGTAGAATATATACCGCAAGAAGTACCAAGTTATTGTATAGCTGAGACTTGAGAATATTACCCCATCCTTTGAATTGAAAGAAGGGATAGCGATTGGAAACAGCCAGATAAATCACCGGAACAAAACCAAACAGAAAGATGGGATGACGGAAGATCCGGTATCCAAGGCGTCCCCACCATGATTTTTTTCGAAATTCTTCAACGGTGAGAAAGTTGATGTCTCCAACATCCCGGTGTTCTAGTTGACCCACATGCCCATGGTGGTAGTTGTGTACTCTTGACCAATATTTGTAGGGTATAGATGTGAAAAAGCTGCAGATGTACCCCACCAGGTTGTTCCATTTTCTGGATTTGAAAAAAGATTGGTGACCACAGTCATGCTGAATGATAAAAAGCCGGGAAAGGAAAAAGCCGTTTACAATAGCGAGAGACAGCGTTATCCAATACGACCAGTCCAGGCTAAAATACATAATGGTCCAAATCGCGATAAATGGAAGAAAGGTGTTGAGAATCTGTCCAATCGCTAACCTATGGTTGGGCTTTGAATAGCTTTTCACGATGGACCTCCAATTCCCTAGTGCGGCTCTTATTTCTTGATCAATTTTCATAGAGTGCATTTGGTTTTTACATGAACGTTAGCTGGCAAACAAGATACTAAAATGACCTGTCTCCCTTAGTAATTGGCCTGATCGATCTGAGATTATGTAGTTTCTCTGATCTTCTCATAGCCTCTATATAAGTCAGTCTGAATCCACGAGGTAGGAAATGCACGTATCTATATTAAACTCCACTTCATGCATCTCTTGTTTTTCCTAATCCAACTGACCTATGCCACTGCAAATTTAGGGTATGTCAGTGATATACCACAATTACAGCTAAAACCTACTGTTTCGGCAGGTCTGGTAGCTTACGCTTCCGCTCATGAATACGGTTGCGATCTCTCCTGGGATCAAAACACAGTTGAACTGTCATTGAGGAATGAAATTGACAATGGCATTCTGGAATCTGTATGGTTGCGTCAATTCATGCCCCGATTCGAGTGTTTGATTGGTCTGGAATATGACTACAAGCGTCGCTATTCCGTCGCTGACACAGAAACATCCTATCCTGATTTCTTTCTCGGAGGAATTTTTCATCCTACCGATTGGATCGCATTCGAATCTCGATTCACCAATAAGCGAACCCTCTTAATTGAAGCAGGTACGGTAGTCCCCGTTGGAAAGGTAGCACAATTCGAGGCCTTGATGAATACCGATAGTGAACTGGAATTTGGCATACAACTGGCTTTTCGAAAGTTGACATTAGGAGTACATTGGAACAATCAATTCGGGGTAGGAGTAGGGTTCGAATTTGAATTTGCTAATAGGTAGCACGACCGCCGGACAAATCAAAATTAAATCCGGTGTTGAAACTCGCCTCTTTCGAAAGGATCCAACATGCCATCGAAGCCACTTCTTCTACTGTGCCCAAGCGACCCATTGGAATTTTGTCGGTCATATATTCAAGCATATCGGGATGAGTGTCTAGATTCATGGGAGTGCTGATCACAGCAGGAGCTAGACCATTGATCGTGATACCAGTGTGTGCATATTCCTTCCCAATTGCTTTGACTAACCCCAATACACCGGATTTACTTGCTGCATAGCCTGCCATGCCCGGATTTCCCTCTTTGCCACCAATGGAAGCAATTAGTAAGATCCGCCCATAGTCTTTATCCAACATTGGAGGAATAGCATATTTGGTAACCAGGAAAGAGCCATAAAGATTGACGTCTAACAAATGCCTAAAGTCTTCAGCTGAATAGTCGACAATGTTGGTGGAAGTAGGTCCCGAAATCGCTGCACAATGTACCATTACATCCAGGCGATCGTGATGTTTGATGATGTGATCGATCCCTTTCGCTACCGCAACTTTATCAGTGATATCGATCACTTCGTAGCTGGCATGCAGATTATGCTTCCTTATTTCCTCTGTAGTCTTCACAAGAGTTGACTCCAAAACATCCCAAAGAATCACCTGAGCACCTTCTTTTGCTAACCTCTGTCCAATCGCAGCACCAATACCACGTGCTCCTCCCGTGACGAGTGCTACTTGTCCTGCAAATCTCCCTTCATACATAGCTTGCAATTTACATAAAGGGAGTGTTATCATATACTTGTGATCAACAAATTAGAGCAGTCATGTAAAGAATGAATAGTTTCTATTCGGTGTGGATCCTTTCGGCACCATCCCATCCCTCAGAGATTTCTGAGTGAAGTCTGGCCGTACTTTTTTTCAGGTAGTGCTTAGCAGCTTCATCGTGCGGATTTTCCTTCAATACTCTGGTGAAGTAGCCGGCTGCCATCTCAAATTCCTTTTTGTAATAACTCTCCATTCCTGCCGAGAAACTCTCTCTTGTTTTCTGCTTCAGTTTCCGGTGGTGAGAATGCTCTGCATCGAGTACTTCATATACCCTTACCGACTCCTTTTTACCTTTCGCTTTGACTTTCCCAAGGAACCTGGTGCTTATCTGTTCGTTACTACTCACTTTTTCAAGGGACTCTTCAGTAATCAACAATTTTGATTCGAAGAATTTGGAAAGACCTTCCATACGAGATGCTATATTCACGGCATCTGAAATTGTGGCTGGATCATTTCGACTCTCATCACCGATAATTCCCATCACCAGCTGCCCGGTGTGCATGCCCATACACACTTCGATTTCTCTGCGGCTTGCCTCCTTGCGCGATGCATTGTAATTTCTGATCTCCTCTTGCATCGCAATAGCAGCTTGAATTGCCTGCATGGGATCTTCGAGGAAGAGGGCCATGATGCCATCTCCCATGTACTGCAGAACAAAGCCTCCATGATCCCTGATGATTGGTCCCATTCGTTTTACATAGGCTACTACAAACTTGAAGTTCTCCTCCGGAGTCATCGACTCTGATAGTGATGTGTATGATCGGATATCGGAGAAAAATACCGTTACTTCCCGTTCGCGAAAATCTCCAAGTTTTACATCGGTGATGGTATCGTATCCAAGCATCCTGAGAAACTCGTTGGGAACAAAGCGACTAGTTGCGTAATTAATATGATATAAGTCTAGATGAGTCTTGATTCTTGCCAAGAATTCGTCTTTCGAAAAAGGCTTTGCCAGATAATCATTAGCTCCGTATGACAGGGCTTCGACCAAATCAGACACTTGGTTTTTGGCGGTAATCATAATAACGGGAAGCTGGCTGGCCAGGTATCTGTTCCGAATCTTTTGACAAACGGTATAGCCAGACATCCTTGGCATCATAATATCAAGTAGTACTAAATCAATATGCTGGCCGCTATCAATTATTTCCATTGCTTCCTCACCATTCATTGCAGATAAAATATGATAAGTCGCTCCCGCTAAGTGGTTTTGCAGCACTTTCTGATTTACTGGCTCATCATCAACGATCAGGATGGTTATTTTATCTGCTGCACCCTCGGTGGGAGGAATGGTCCTGTCCTCTACAAGACTTCCACTATTTCCATTAACGGGGTAAAGTACCGGACGGCTTACTAACCGTTCCTGAGATACAGGAATAGCTTTCTGTGACGAAATGGGTAGTGAAAATGTAAAGGTTGAACCCTTTCCCTCAACCGAATCCACCCCAATACGGCCACCATGCAGCTCAACCAATTTGCGGGTAATACTAAGACCTAACCCGGTGCCGGAATACATCCGGCTTTCTGTGCCATCAACTTGCTGAAACTCGTCAAAAATCTCCTGTAAGTGATCGGCAGGAATGCCAATACCTGTGTCTGCAACTGACACTTCGATATGGTCCTCATTTGCCAGGGCAGACACTGTGATCACGCCTGTACTGGTGAATTTAATAGCATTGTCAATTAGATTGTGCATGATCTGCTGCAGCCGGTTTTCATCAGCCTCGGCTGCCGGTAAATCTTTGGGAACTGCATTGACTAGTTTATTGTGCTTGGCATGTGCCATCGCATGATTTATCTGAAGTACGACATCAGATAGGGCATATAGATCGACTGGTTTCAAAGCAAGAGATAACTCATCATTTCGCATCTTACTGAAATCAAGCAGGTCGTTCACGAGGTTACTCAATCGCTTTCCAGAGGCAATGACCATGGATAGGTTTTCTTGCTGTTCTTCTTTGGAATAATGATCCACGCCATCATAGAGTGCTTCTGCCAAACCAATGATGCCATTCAGTGGAGTGCGTAGCTCATGAGAAGTATTAGCTAGAAACTGGTCTTTCAACTTGTCAATTCTCTCGAGCCTGTCCGCTTTCTGCTTCTCAAACTCTGCTAACTTCTTCTGTTGTTTATACCGGAACCATTGCACAATTCCACCAGCAAACAGCAAGAGGATACCGAATGCAAAAATCAACCTGTTTCTCCTTTGAATTTTCTCAGTCAATTCGATCTGAGTGCGCATCGCTTCGGTTTCCTGCTCCATTCGTTTTTGTTCTTCCAAAGCTCTTGCTGATTCCAAGCGAGTGATTTCAAGTTCTTTTCGCAGGCTAATTGCTTCTTGCCGTTCAAGTGCATCCAGGGCTTCTTGTCGCTCCTTGGTGCTTTGTACCCTGATTTCCTTTTCGACTTGCAACTCCTCTTCAATCGCAGCGATCTCCTCTTGCGCCTCCATATCCCGGAGGCTGTCCTGCATGTTTATAAACATCTGCTGGTACTTCTTCATCTCCGTATAGTTGCGATCTCGACCGTGCACTTGAGTAAGCAACTTCATGTAGTTCATCTGATCACCGGATCCGGATACTCGCCTGGCTATTTGAAAACCGGCTTCCAGACTTTCTATGGCTTTAACATTTCGATTGATGGCAACATAGGCAATAGCTATTTCCAGATATGCCTCGACCAGACCTTTCTCGTATTTGATACTAGTGGCTAGGTCAATTGCATCCTCAAATGATCTTATCGCAGACCTGGGTCGTTCTGCTCTCTTGGCTACACCCAATTGGACAAGCAAGTTTGTCTTATCCAGCTTGTTGGTGGTTTCCTCAATAGACTGCTCTAGCATCTGGATCTTATCCTGGGACCATGCCACCTGAAGGCTGCAAAGAATGCTAATGAGCAATAATATGTGCTTCATGGCTTTTTGAGTGTGTGACCTGGTGAAGATACTACTTGTAGTTGAGACATGGTCCAGCTCATAGCATGGTTGAACCATTTGTAAGTTACTGTCAGATCGTCATGGAAAGATAATTCCCTTGCACGATTGCAATAAAAAAGGCCGCCAAAATGCGACCTTTTTGAGCGGAAAACGGGACTCGAACCCGCGACCCCGACCTTGGCAAGGTCGTGCTCTACCAGCTGAGCTACTTCCGCTTTTCCCAATATCGAAATGGGCACAGCAAATATAAAAAAGGATACTGGATCTCGCCACTATTCAAGAAAGCTCCGTGACATTGTAAGTGAAGCAGTTACTCAGGGTACAACATAATATAGTCGGTGGGTAAAGAAAGAGCCGCAGAAAAGAAATCAATGCTACGAAACAAGAATAGGGAGGTATTTTTTACAATTCAATCGGGATAACGAAAGAACGGTAAATCTAAGCCCTATCTTAATGAAATCTGATCGTACGGCTCTTTAAGAAGAATTCAAGTTTAAATTTACTAAGAATGTCACGACAAACCAAAAGGGTAAGTACTTTACATGCCATACCGAGAAGGAATGGATAGGAAAATCTGGTACGAACATAAATGAAACAAGACCCAAAGCGGAAATATCAGATTGTTGATACCACTTCCAGCAAGACAGCTTCCAGCACGGTAAGGTTACTGGTGACTGCTTTCCTTTCAATCATAAGGCGTCCACACAGATTCATGAGTCAGCTAACTAGTAGAAATATTAGAATTTTAGCAAAAGCTTTGCAAAATGAACCTAAAAATCAGATAATCAGTAACTTAATAAGGTTATTGAGTAGTAAAATTACAAGGAAAAGTGCCAGCACAATTTTATCGCTGGATGAGCAGTATCAACAGTTATTGAACAAGCAGAAATTCACTCAAAGTGACCTTGAAAAACTAAAGCAATCTGCTTTAAAGCTCAAGTACAAGCCACTTATTTCAGTAGTGATACCAGTCTTTAAGCCTGATTTGGCACATCTGAATGCCTGTCTGCAATCCATTGAACAACAGATTTATGAAAGCTGGCAGGTCTGTATTCATGATGATGGATCTGATAAGGAAGTTCAGAATACTCTATCCCAATGGAATCAAAAGGATGACCGCTTTCAATACACCAGTGGAGATCGCCATCTACATATTTCGGGAGCGTCAAACAAGGCACTTGCTAATTGTAATGGTGATTTTGTTGCTTTTGTCGATCAGGATGATCTTCTATCAGTGGACGCCCTTTACCGTATTGTCGAAGCCCTAAATCTTGATCGCGAGATCGACATAGTGTATTCGGATCACGATAAGATATCGCCATCGGGCCAATACATATTACCATACTTTAAGTCCGACTACAATCCGGATTTGATCCTGTGTCACAATTACATTGGACATCTTCTGGTCGTTAGACGGACTCTGGGTCAGGAGATAGGATGGTTTCGCGAAGGATATGAAGGTGCACAAGACTACGATCTGATTTTGAGACTTATCAGACGTACCGATCGCATTCATCATATAGCCCGGGTGCTCTATCATTGGCGACAATCTCCCCAAAGTACAGCTGCGAGCATTGATTTTAAGCCCTATGCTGTCCAAGCTACCCGCCTGGCATTGGAGGAGCATCTGAACAGTTCCGGAATCAAAGGGGAAGTGCTGGAAGCAAAACCACCAAATACTTTCAGGGTAAAAAGAGAAGTGTCTCAGGAACACCTTGTGAGCATCATTATTCCTTTTGCGGATAAGCCGCAACTCTTGCTTCGCTGTATTGAATCAATCCGCAAGCATGATTATTACAGGGAGTTTGAGGTCATACTGCTCAGTAACAATAGCGTGCTGAGGGAAACATTCGATTTGATTGATAAAGTGGCTTCTGAAGACTCCCGATTCCATCTTGCTCGCTATGACGTTCCCTTTAACTATTCGAAAATCAATAATTGGGCTGCTAACAAAGCAAAAGGCAAGTACTTGCTCTTTCTAAACAATGACACGGAGATACTTCATGACCAATGGTTGACAAACATGGTGGAGCATATAACGAGACCTGAGGTAGGAGCAGTCGGTGCTAAGCTGCTTTATCCAGAGCGAACCATACAGCATGCAGGTGTGATCATCGGTATAGGCGGGATAGCTGCTCATGCTTTCAAGGGATTTCCCGAAGGAAATTTCGGCTATTATGGAAGGGCTGCCCTACAACAGAATCTTTCCGCAGTCACAGGTGCCTGCATGCTCGTTAAGAGATCGATCTTTCACGAGTTGGAGGGCTTCGATGAAACCAATCTCAAAGTTTCATTTAGTGATATAGATCTTTGTCTCAGAATTCGAGAAGCTGGCTTTTTAGTTGTTTTTACACCATATACAGTCTTGATTCATCACGAATCAAAGACCCGAGGTGCCGATCCGCCTATCCCTGGTTCTCGTGCATATGAAGAGGTGAAATACTTTCAACAGAGGTGGAGTAAAATTTTGCATGAGGGAGATCCCTACTATAATCTCAATCTCTCAAGAAATAGTACAGACTTCAGCCTTAGAATGGAATAGAGAGGAAGCCCAGCGTCCTAATAAAAAGAGTCTGAAAATGGTTCCAGACTCTAAGATTTGCATTTTGTCGGATGTAGATTAATGATCGTGGTCGTGATCATGGTCATGACCATCATGATCATGTCCCTCATGACTCTCATGATCAGTATTGGCAACATAAGCCATACCACATACTGGGCATTTTCCCTCGCTATCACTGCCACTTCCCTTACAGTGCATCGGGCAGATGTAAGCACTGGTATATTCAGGCCCACTCTTATCCACTGCTTCTTCGGTCATCTCGGTACTAGCTTCTTCAGTACCTGCATCCGAAGACGAGGCCTGCTCGCCTCCACAAGCGATAAAGAATATCATACCCACCAGGGCTACGAAAAATTTCAAGGATCGAATTAAATTCTGCATGTAAAAGTTCTTGTTTATTTGAATGAATAAATGAATGTTGACGCGAAAATATTGCTAACAAATTGAAATTTTTCTTCAAATATCAACTATAGCAGTTTTAATACTCGTAGTGAGAGAGACCTCATCTACATGAGTCCAGGCCAGGATTAGACCATCAGCAGCCTTTATCAGACTTGGAAAGCCACTACTTCTTGAGGGTGAAATCTCAACAAGTGAATAAACTGTCTGAGTTGGGGTGCCTGCCAGCACTTTTCGTCCTCTGATCTCGGCTTCCTCTCCTGTTTGTTCCAACCACACGACAAAGCAGCTATTGGATTCCTCATCTATCCAAGTTAGATCCACCCGTCCCAAAGGGTTTCCCGTATCGATTTGAGCCGGCGGTTTGAAGGATTGACCTTGTGAGTCCATCGTGCTCAGCTTGACTTTTGAGATATTGTTAGCTTGGGTAAACCAAGTGACGACGGTGCTTTTACTGCCTGAGATTACTTGTGGTCCATTAACAGGACACCCGGCAATCAACCAATTGTCAGGATGAACGCTCTTCGGGGTAGACCATTGGCCGTCTATCCTTTGAACAAAGCTGATGTCACGAATCTCCTTATCAGAGCGGTCTCGATAGACTGCCAGGGGCCCTGTATTTGTCACTGCCAGACTTGTTTGACAGCAATCACAGACCCGGTCATCTAGTTCAACCCGTTCACTGACATTACCTGCAACGTCAAAGGTGGCAGTCCTCAACGTCATGGCACCAGATCCACCCTGTTGCCCTGCCCCCGTATGTCTACCATCTAACCAGATGGCCTGCATGAATTCGTTACCAACAGCCTGCATCGAAACAAAACCATGTTCAGCCTTTACTGAATCAATGTGCAACATCATTGGAGAAGCCCACGTCATCCCTTGATCTTTGCTGATCGATACCATTACATCATAATGGTAGACACCAGTGTCACTCTTGGCCAACCAATGGGCGGCCAGGGATCGGTCATCTCCGAAAGCATGTACCATTGGAAAATCTGCCCAATTGACAAACCAGTCGGTTCCTTCCGAAATCTTCACCGGCTCTCCCCATTTCCCATCATCTAACCGAGAACACATCAGAGCGTCGGTGGTATCGTTCAGATATTCGATCCAGGACAAAAAGGTGTTCTTCCCTGTGGTCAGAAGATGGGGTTGACCTCCTTCGAAACTGGGTGCATTCAACATCTCCAGATTGACCTTTTGGACCTCAAACGTATCTGAAACCGTCTGACAGGACCATACGAGCCCAAGTCCGATCAGTATCAACCATAACTCCTTTCCAAATAAATACATAAGAATAACCCTAAGTCCTCGGATTTAAAGGTAGAACACCTAATAGAGTTGAACAATTGAAATTGATCCTAATCATGGATTGAGCCAATAGGTCACTTTTGCAACCAGCCCTCTGTTTCTTTTGCTGAATTGACTGAACGGATCAATGAGATAATTATCCGTGTAGACGAGGAAGAAATCTGACACGGGTGCATAGCGCCACTGAAATCTGGTGTTGATGTTCAGGTTATCAAACTGGCTGTTGTATTGAATGAAGGTGGTGAGAAAAACTTTCTTAGAAAAAGTAAGATCAATCCTTGGTCCAAATAGCCAAAGGGTGGCGTTTTCAAATGGTTTGTCCAGGGAGATATAATTCACTTCATAATCTAAAGAAACAAATCCAAATGGCTGATAACGATACGTAAACGATCCGCTGAGGCCAGTTCGAAACCCGTTATAAAACTGTCCGATAGTTGGACTTAATTCGTAAGAGAAAGTTTTTCTCTGATCAGACTGATACCTGGCTTGAACGGAGGAAAAACTGTAGGTGGAGCCAGCAGGAAGAAAGATATCTTCTTCCTGTACCCGCGTGGGATCAAAATCACGAAGGAGAAAAATGTCCGTAAAAGTATATTCCAGCGAAAAATCTGCACTTGAATTGTATTCAAAATCCCACCTTACCTCAACTTGTTTCTCTGATAAGCTCCAAGGATCAAGCAAATCGTTGCCGTCCTTTCCAACCTGAAAAAACAAACGCGTGTCAACACTAACCTTATGCTCATTTAAATTGCCCCCGGTCGGGTAGAAGAAGAGCTCAGCTTCAGGACTGAGAAAGAAATAGTCGCGGCGAGGTACAAATCCAACTTCGGCATCAAAGCCCTGACCTACGAAGAGGTGTGCCCATTCCAGTCGGTATCTGCGCTGTAAATATTCCAACTGCGCACCATGGGTGAATTTGTGGGGCTGATCGAGAGGACTAAAAACTTGATGATAAAAAGCCTTTCCACTCCACTTATTCTGGGGAGTAGCCAGCCGATATTCAAGTCCGAGCACTCGGTTGTAGTCCAGGAAACCTCCGTTGTAGTTCTCGGCGTTGAATGCCTGTTTGTTCACAAGTATCGCCGAAATATTTGACCGCGTAAATACTTTTTGTTGAAGAGCGGCCACCGTATAGTTAAAACCGGGTAAGCCATTCTCCCGCTGGCGGGCCGTCTGCATACTCATTATACCTACACGCAGGTCATCATTCACTTTGCCACTCAGCCGTGCCCCAAGAAGGATATTGTTTTGCACGTTTTGACCGGTAGCTGTGTCAACGGCAACACCGATCCTTCGAGAGAAAAAGGGATTGACTCGCCTGAGACCAAAACTGCCAAACAAGTCGGCGTTTTCCAGAAAAAACTGTCTTTTTTCCGGAAAGAAGATCTCAAATCGATCTAGATTGGTCACTTGTTGATCCACTTCAACCTGGGAAAAATCCGGATTCGCCGTGAGATCAAGATTGAGACCAGAAGTCACTGCGATTTTCACGTCGCCTCCGATGTCCAGATCAAACTCTGTCCCTTCTTGATTTGGATCTTCAAAATCGCGAAACAATCTGCTCGTCGCATAGGGGATTAATGAGATGTTAGCTCCGGCTTTCTGTAACGGATCTTCCCAATTGAGTTCACCGGTTCTTCCCAGATCCATTATGATCTGATTCTTGGGAATGTGAATCCAGGTTGAGATTTCGTTAACCTGAGCATCAAAGCGATAGCTATTGAAACGCCATTTCTTGCTGCCCTCATTGAATCGAATGGTTTTGAACGGAATAGCAAATTCAGCGATCCAATACTTGTCATAGATTTTCGATTCACCAAACCATTTATTATCCCAGGAATCTGCAAAGTCTCCTCTTTGAGTTCCACCGTTCGAAATGAGTGCCTCCCTTCTTACACCGTATGGATTCATACCAAAAAGAAAAGCATTCGTTTGATCATTATAGGTGTCAAAAAGGATACTGATATTGTCGTTGCCCGAAAAATTATAATCTCGCCTTAAGGAGGGAATAATGTAGCCAGTACTATCAGCGTAACATTTGGTATATACATATAGAAACTGATCATCATAGGCCATTCCGATCTCGGTCTGATGGAGAGCGAGCAGCGAATCGTAAGGAAAATGCTGCCAAAAGTTGCGGGCAGGCACTGCTCGCTCCCAGGTGGCTTCGTCAATGATACCGTCGATACGGATCTGATCAATGGTTCGAAGAATCTGGATTTTTGGAACAGAAGGTCCGGTGATCGTATCAGATTCAGCTTCTTGCCCTTGAAGGGACAAGGATGCAGTCAACAAACAGACTAGTACGAAAAGGAAAGCTCTCATCAGAATCTGCAAAACTATTGAATATCTGGAAGTCTGTGGTATCTTTCTTAAACGTAATTATTAAATAAATAATGAATATTTATCCCTTTGTAACACATAGGATAGTGAACTGGGGAGATATGGACTCCCTGGCACACGTCAATAATGCGAAATACTTCAGTTGGTTTGAAGACGCAAGAATCGATTTATTTGAGAAAGTCGGAATTGACTCGTTGGCACCTACATCAACCTCCGGACCAATTCTTGCCTACATCGACTGTCAGTTCATAATTCCGGTGACTCACCCAGACGAAGTATTGATAGGAAGTTGGGTTTCAAGGATTGGAAATACCAGCTTACTAGTACACCATGTGGTACATAGTCAAAAGCACGAATCTACAGTGGTGGCTACCAGCAAGTCGGTAGTCGTGACGATCAATTACCAAACATCAAAAAAGCTGAGGGTACCAGATACATTAAGGCAATCTATCGCGCTTGCTCAAGAAGGTTTTGATATCCAGCGATTGAAGCAGTCAGATGATTGACTTTCACCTAGAGGTGAATTTTATATTTTGAGTTCATGATTGATGGTCAGATGTTTGAAAAACTTCTCCCGTATGATGTGGCCCACCTTATTCTGGGTGAATATTTTGGTTATTACCATCAATTCAAGCGAATAACAAAAAGGGCTAAGATTCGGTTTGAAAACACAGACTGGCATGGGATCCAGGAAGACGCTACTGAAAGGATTTCGCTCTATCGTGAGATCGTTGGCATTACGGTAGAGAAGGTCAAACATTTGCTGGGAGAGAAAGCGAGAGATGATCGTACATGGCTCGAGACGAAGAAGCATTACTCCCACGACATCCAGAATTTCAATACTAGAAATATTGCCGAGACTTTCTACAATTCTATTTTTCGCCACGCTCATAAAGGACTGGGAGCCGATTCTAAACTGATGTTTGTGCATGCTACCGCTACTTATCGCGAATTCAAATCGACCGAACCAATCTTTCACACGTATAGTCTTGACCAAAACACCGCTTCACTATTCAAAGACCTGTTTCGAAAGATACGTTTTGACGCACCCTGGCAAGACCTGGAGCGAGATATTAAGCTGCTAGTTAGCGTGGTGGATGAGGAACTTGAATTGAGGGGTATTGGAAGATCAGAATATGTGATCCATATCCTTAAATCTATTTTCTTCAGAAACAAAGGAGCGTACATAGTAGGCCGTATTTATTCCCGGTTCAATACTGTTCCGTTTGTGATTCCCTTGCTGCATGATGAAAAAGGGATTTATGTAGATGCAGTACTAATGGACGATATCGATGTAAGTTCGATATTCTCTTACAACCGTTCTTACTTTCTAGCGGATGTGGATATCGTAAGCGAAACTGTGGATTTCCTGCGCTCGATTTTGCCACTGAAGAATCTCGGTGAATTGTATAACACCATTGGATTTGAAAAGCACGGCAAGACGGTTTTCTACAGGGATTTCCTTAGGCACCTAGCCAAATCCGATGAATCATTCATGATGGCACCGGGTATCAAAGGTATGGTGATGAGTGTGTTCACTTTGCCAACCTATAACATGGTTTTCAAGGTGATCAGAGATGAATTTGCCCCGCCAAAGAACGCCACCCAGGAAGAAGTGAAAGAAAAATATGAGTTGGTAAACCGTCATAACCGGGTTGGCAGGATGACCGATAGCCATATGTTTGAAAACCTGGTATTGGATAAACGTCGATTTACCGATGATTTGCTGAGTGAACTGGTGGAAGAAGCCCGTTCAAAATACATTGTCACGGAAGACACGGTCGAAATCAAGCACCTCTATGTGGAGAAGAGAATGATTCCTCTTAATATCTATCTGGAGACTGCATCGAAAGAGGATGCGGAAGACGTCATAGATGAATATGGCAAGGCAATCAAGCAAATGGCAGCCGTGAATATTTTCCCTGGCGATATGCTACTCAAGAATTTTGGGGTCACTAGGCTCAAGCGGGTGGTGTTCTATGACTACGATGAGATTGGTTTCCTCACCGACTACAATTTTCGAAGGATCCCCGATGCCAGAGATGACTTTGATGAATTTGCTGCGACTCCGTTTTACCATGTAGGACCAAACGACATATTCCCCGAAGAGTTTCCAAAGTTTCTAATCGGTAATCCGGAATTAAGGGAGATATTTTTTCGTTTACATGGTGACCTCTACGATGTCAAATTTTGGCGCGATATGCAAAAGAAGCTTGAGCAAAAGGAAATTGTAGATGTCTATCCCTATCGTGACAAGAAGAGATTTCGAACCCAACCTGAATTAGAAGGAAGTCCAACTGAACGTCAGGATGAGTTTTAAAAGGTATGCATCTGTTGATCCTAACCCCAGGATTTCCGGCGAATGAACAAGATGACTCTTGCATTCCCGCACTTCAATCTTTTGTATATGCATTGAAAACCAATCACGTCTCCTCCGTTACAATCATCCCCTTCCATTATCCCTTTTTTAATGAACAATATTTGTGGAAAGGATGTCGGGTGCACCCAATGAACGGTGCCAATGTCGGCTCATGGAAAAGACTGTGGCTCTGGCTCAAGATCATCAAACAGATTGGCAGAATTCATAAGGTGAATCCGATAAACGTGATCCATAGTTTTTGGTATAGTGAGTGTGCTTTGATTGGACACCTGGTAAGTAGATCGAAAAAGATCAACCATATAACCACTGCTATGGGTCAAGAATTCTACCGGCCAACCTGGATGCAATTCCTTTTGAAGCGCCTCCCTCAGCCACGGGTGGTAGTGTTGAGTGAAAGGCAGAAAAAGTCCATGCGGAATTTTGGTCTGGTGGAAAATCAACTGATTCCATGGGCTCTAAATCCCCTCTTATTCAATGTAAATGATGGCGATGCAAGCCGGAAAATTGATTTGATCTTTATCGGTTCAATGATTGACGGGAAACGTCCAGAAACTTTTCTTAGGGTGGTACAAAGACTGTCGGGTAAATTTCCAATTCTCCGGGCTGTCATGATAGGAGGGGGACCATTACTGGAAGTGCTGAGGGAAAAAGTACATGACCTGGGGCTGACAGGGACAGTAGAATTACTAGGTGAGTTGAGTAGGGGAGAGACAATAGATCAGCTCCGATGTGCTAAGATACTTTTGCACCCCTCTGACTATGAATCCTTTGGATTTGTTTATCTGGAGGCACTATGTTGTGGAACACTGATCGTTTCAGGTCCGACCGGAATTGCATGGAGTTCTGAGACATGGAAGGTAGTTGATAATGAAGAAGAAATGTTGAATGCCTGTGATCACTTATTGGACACTTGGACGACTGCACCCGTTCGTGACTGCAAGTATAATATCGACGAAATCTGCCGGCGTTATCTCACCCTCTACAGTGCATAGGCAGTCGCGGCGAGTTCTTCAAATCGGTTACTACACCATCAGGCAAGTCATCTTGATGCTCAGCAATGCTTTGATCGCATTGGTCGTGATCAGAAACTCTTCTGCCATCGAATGGGGCCTGTTCGTCAAAACGCTCATCATTATTACCCTGATAACTCATGTGGCAGCTTGGGGAAATCGCGATTACCTGTTACAGCAATTCACATTGAATGCCAGGGAACATTTTAGCCAATTCTTCACTTCAATTTTGACTCGAAGCACCTTGCTTGTACCGGGGGCAGTCATTCTCTACTGGCTCAATCCCGAGAGCTGGACTTTGCCGTTGATGTGGCTGGCCGCTTATTTTATCTACCAGTCATTTGATGTGTTGATAGTGTATGAAAGACGTTTTCGTCAAGCTGCAATCATCGATGTGTTGGGGTTACTATGCATAGTCGGCCCAGTGATCATCGGTCAGAGTGCTGAAATGATGACGATCATCAAGCTGTATTTAGCTTCTTACCTACTGCGATCAATCCTTCTCATTATCCTGTTTCGCGGGATCTTCAAAAATCTGGTCTTTAAGTTAGACGGCCTCCATATCATAGCCGCATTCCCGTTTTTTATCATTGGCTTGAGTGGATTGTTGCAGTCTCGTATCGATCTATACACGATCAGCTTTTTCCTTTCAGATGAAGAGGTCGGGATCTATCAGGTCCTTATTGGATTTTTACTGGCTATTCAGGCAGGATCAGCCTTCTTACTTACCCCATTTGCAAAGAACATCATGCGTAGCCGGATCCCTACTGTGCAACGGCTGGCTTCAAATACCGCAAAACTAGGAATAGTGTTGGTAACTGCCGGAATCATCTTGACCCGTTTCATTTTGTCCGAAGTCTATCAGATCGAACTCAAGAACTCCTTTTTCGTGGTTGGTGCATTTTTTGCCTTGGCACCCTACATGTACCTGGTCCGGATCTATAAATTATATGGTCAAAAACGGGAAAACACAGTGGTGATCATAAATTTGGTTGCGGCAATCTTGACTATGTTGTTGACCTTGATTCTGATAAAGAAATTTGGCTTATTAGGTGCTTTGATCGCTGCTGCTGTAGTGCAGTGGTTAGTTGTTGCTACCTATCTGACAGTTAGCTTAAAAAGAGCACCTGATGCCGATTCGTTGTCCTGAATGTTCAAATGTCATTTCACCAGATGGCTTCTGTGGAACTGTTGGATGCCTGACTCCCGTTGATGGAGTCTGGCGGCTAATGACTCTGGCGTTCTATAAGGAGCTATTGCCCTTCCTAAGGAGTTTCGAAGCAATGAGGGAACAGGAGGGATTTCGTATTAAGGATACCAGCTTGTATTCCAGGATGCCTTTTGACAGCAACTATCCACCGATTTTTGGTGATACTTTTCAACAATTGGAAAGAGATCTCGGATGGATTCGTAAAAGGCTACCCAAGCGTCCGGTTAAAGTGCTCAACTATGGATCCTGGAATGGTTGGTTGAGTCATCAACTTGCCGAACATCAGCATGAAGTCACAGCCATATCTTATTTCATCGACTCGTACGACGGCTTAGCTGCCAAGAAGTATTTCCCGACAGATTGGAGAGCCATTCAAATGAATATTGAAGACCTGCAGATCATAGATGAAAACTTCGATGTCATCATCATGAATAGAGGGATCTCATATCTGACACAGCCTTTAACAATAGTCAGAAGATTGATGGAGAAGCTCACTTCATCTGGCCTGCTTCTGATCACAGGATTGAATGTGTATAGCAATCCCATTTCCAGGCAGAAGACCTTAGCCGATCGGGCAGCACGATATCGAAGGCTTTATGGGGTCGAATTATTTCCTTTTCCTACCAGAGGATATTTGGATCAGGATGACTTATCCGGATTGAAACAATTGGGAATTTCCCTCGATGCTTGTCGCTATGGACTTTCCAACCTGCGATCTTTTTTCCGCCCCAGTCGTCCCAGATGTTATCGCGGCTGGTATCAAAAAAGCTGACCTGAGCGGCACTGGATTAAATAAGTTCTATCTTGAAGTAAATGATTTCTTGCAGATGAAAGACCTGGAATCCGGAATTATATTATTCAATCCTAGATCTGCTGAATACAATCACAGGATTCCCAATAGCATTCTGCAGGTGGCCGCATCTATCCATGATCGCTTTGACTACGTCTTTGTGGATGGCAACCGGGAATCTGACCCCGGAAAGGTAATAGATCGATACCTCTCCAGTGGCCGTTACAGGTATTTTGGTACCACTGTCATGCCGGGACCTCAACTGAAGCAGGCTATTCCATTTGCAAGAGACTTCAAGAATCAATATCCCCATCTGATCAACATCTGGGGAGGGTACTTTGCGAGTAATCAATATAGACCCGTTTTGAACTCTGGTTATGTCGACTACGTGATCAATGGACCGGGAGATGAAGCGTTTCCTCAATTGATTCATCAACTTCAAACAGGCGGGAATTCATACGAGACCATTCCAAATCTGATTTATCGAGATGCGTCTCATCAAATCGTGAAATCACCAAAAAGTCAACTGCTTGATCAGGATCTTTTGCCATCACTGCCATACAAGAAGCTTGATCAATTCTACTCCATTGAAGGGTATCTGGCGCCCACCTTTCTTGGCAATAAAACCCTTGCCTACCACTCGAGTATGGGGTGCCCCTTTAAATGTTCATTTTGTGCGGTCGTGCCGATATACGAGGCCAGATGGAAAGGAAAATCGGCAGACTTGATCTATAAAGACATTAAGTTCATTAAGGAGAACTATGGAGCTGATGCTATTGAATTTCACGACAACAACTTCTTTGTTTCCGAGAAAAGAACTGTCGATTTTGCCCAGCTCATTAAATCAGAGCAAATGAACTGGTGGGGGGAGGGCCGAATCGATACCATCGATCAGTATTCTGATGAGTCATTAGAACTGATGAGAGAAAGTGGCTGCAAGATGATCTTCTTTGGTGCGGAAAGTGGTAATGACAAGATCCTGAATCAGATGGACAAAGGGGGAAAGCAGACCGCTGCCCAGATCCGTTTGTTCGCTGACCGCATGAATCGATTTGACATCATTCCGGAATACTCGTTCGTCCTTGGTCTGCCGGCAGCCAGCGAACAAGAAGTCATGCAGCAAATCGATGACGATATCCGCTTTATCAAGGAGATTAAGGAAATCAATCCTGATACGGAGATCATCATCTATGTTTACAGTCCTGTGCCAACAGAAGGATCTACACTTTACAAACAAATACAGGCTGCGGGATTTCAGTTTCCCGTAGATTTGGAAGATTGGCTAAAACCAGAATGGCTGAACTTTGATCTCAGGAAGAATCCATTGACTCCCTGGCTCACCCCGGCGATGGTTGATAAAATTCGGAACTTCGAAACCGTCTTGAATGCCAGGTTTCCTACCGCTTCTGATTTCAAGTTGAGCAGATTGCAGCGTAAGATCATGGCTGGCGTGGCTTCACTTCGATACCGCTACGGCATTTATCAGTTTCCGATAGAATTGAAGGCCCTACAAAGATATTGGCTCAGGTACAGGCAGCCGGAGATTGAAGGATTCTAAATAAACAAGATCTGGCAGGCGTGATCAAATTCCTTGAAGCAATCAGATACGGGCTGAAGCGCACTCTGCACCAACCATTGTTTTCGTTTTATAAATACTATACCAGAAAGGAGCGTGATTTTAAGTACGATGGCCTAATCATTCGCCTGCTCCCGGGCATCTTTCACCCGTGGTTCTTTGGTAGCACGATAATCTTTCTAAACTGGCTCAGGTGCAAGAATCTGACCTCTAAGGAAATCATGGAATTGGGTGCTGGAAATGGATTGATATCGCTAGTGCTGGCTAGAGATGGCGGGGAAGTTACCGCTACGGATATAAGCCCGACTGCCGTGAAGGCACTTCGGGAAAATGCTAGCAGAAATTGCATAGACCTGAAGATCATCCACTCGGACCTTTTTGAGAAAGTTCATGATCGTGGCTTTGATTATGTGCTGATCAACCCACCATACTTCCCGCGGGATCCGTCGACAGAAGCTGAGCATGCCTTCTACTGCGGAGCTGATTTCGACTATTTTAACAGGCTTTTCAGTCAACTTGTGACAAGAGCTCCGACTGAGATGGTTTGGATAATTCTTTCAGAAGACTGCGATCTGGACAGAATTCACGCCATTGCCAAGGGGAAGGAACTTTCCCTATTGCCAGTACATAAAGAGAGGCGTCTATTCGAATGGTTCTACATTTTTGAAGTTCGGCGTTAGCCTGCCATAGGTACCATTGTTCTCCCAAATGTTAAAGTCGGAATGGTTATCAAGTAATCAACATGTTAATAATGGTCCGGCCTGGAATTTGGTATTAGTGTGATGTGGATGAAATGAGCCCATCATTAATTAACTAAACATTCATTCACTTATATGCGACCACGAGATGAGCGGAAAGAGCAGGCGATCTGCGATGCATCGATTAGTTTGATAACCAGTAAGGGACTGGCAGATACCTCCATGTCCATGATTGCCAAGAAAGCGAAAGTTTCCCCGGCAACGATTTACATCTATTTTACCAATAAAGAGGACCTATTGAATCAGCTGTACTACCGGCTGAAAAGGGCACTTCGTAAGAAGATCTTTACGGGCTATGAATCCTTTCTACCTTTAGATCAGGCCTTTGAAACCATTTGGAAGAATATGTATAACTACTTCCTCACTCATCCCGAACACTTTGCCTTTCTAGAGCAGTTCGATCATTCTCCATTGGTGTTACGAATCAATGAAGAAGAGGGCAATACCTATTATCAACCCATTTACGAATTATTTGAAAAGGGAAAACGAAATCGTATGATCAGAGATCTTCCCAATGAAGTGTTATTGTCATTCACATTTCATCCCATGATCCAACTGGTCAAGTTCCATAATACGGGTGCATTCAGCATGAATGATCATGAATTGTCATCAGCCGCCCGGATGGCCTGGGATACCGTAAGGACTAGGTAACCTGACCGTTAAAGTCAGCACATTCTTCATATTAAATAATTTCTATATATAAGATAATTTGTAATTTGGCGTTAAGGATTAAAGAAGTCTTATTATCTTAAGACGGCTTGAAAATGAACCCTTTGATAAAAACCTGACTTAACGAAAGAATTAAGTAAATGACGAAAACAGTTTTCGCCAAAGGCAGTTCTGTCAAATCCAGAATGACATGGCTGGCCTACACAAAGATCATCCTTGATCGAGTCTCCTTCGATCCCGAAATTTTTAAAAAAGAACTACGTAAAGCACTTAAACACCTCTCCAAGAAAGAAATCTTGAAGCTGGAAAAATGGTGTATCAATCACTTCAGCTCACCTCTTTCCATTATTGCGGTAAAAGCGATCCAGGAGTCATTTGCCTAAAAGTATTTGACAATCAATAGGGTAGGGGGCGTTTCTTTATCTTATTGATCGTGAGCAATTTAAAGCCTTTTTAGAAAGTTCTGGATGATGCGACCGAACTTAGAATTCAACTCACATTTTACCAGATTGTTCAGATGAGGAGCGTCATGTCATGCACTGCTGAAAGTCAATCTTTGACTGGCACAAAAAGGAGAGATTGGCCTCCAATACATAATCTTTTGTAATCATGAATCACTTGTTGTCACAACTACTGATTATTGCATTGATTTCCGGAATGGGCTTTTTTGGCTGCACCAATTCTTCCAACTCGTCTTCGACAGGGAATACAGAGACAGTTTCGGCCTCAACAGATAAGGCTGGTCAGGCATTTCTCAAGGCAGATGAGTCGACCGTTCAGAATATATTGCAAATTGCCGTGGGTTCCCAGGATCACAGCACCTTGGTAGCTGCCGTTCAGGCAACAGAATTGGAAAACGTGCTTGCAAACAATGGACCACTGACTGTGTTTGCTCCCACTAATGCTGCGTTTGATAAACTCCCTGACGGTACCTTGGATGACCTCCTTAAACCTGAAAACAAGAAAGTGTTGGCAGACATTATCTGGTACCACGCTGCTCCTGGCACTTTTAAGATAGAGAGCTTGCGGGATGGAATGCAGGTTTACCAGGCTACTGGTGATAATGTCGCAATCACCCATGACGGAGATGACATCCTGGTCAATGGAAACAAAATCATCGGATCGGTAGATGCTTCGAATGGGGTGGTGCACGTGATCGATGGAGTGCTGTTACCTCCGGAGTCGTAATTCTAAACTTATTTACGAAAGCCTTTAAACCTTAGCGAAACATCCAGGATTCTGTTGAGATCCTGTGACAGTAGGGTAGAGCTGTCTGAATCTTTCTATTTGCAAAGGATTTGCAAAGAAAATCTCAAACTACTACTCGGTAGAGTGCACTGGTATGTACTATTTTTGTTTTGACAAAGCTGGTACAGAAGTTTGATCTACGCAACGATCAGGATGAGCTATTTCAATGTGAAGTAAATGAAAGTGACGACTTTATCAGATAACTTGAGAATATTCGTCAAGTCAAGTTCCAAGATCAAATTTTAGGTCTCTTTCAAATAACATCTGATGTTATCAGGTTGCGGTTGCAAACGGTCATTTCAGACAATCATCTGGAAATCAACCTTGATCACTCATATATAGATCGCAGGCAGAAATCTGTGCAATCAATCATGTACATCGATCAAGTGATAAGCGCCCGATGAAGCTTCACTGGAGTCAGCCGTGAATGTAAATTTGGTCTGATAGTATCCATCAGGTCCTTGGCTAATTTGACTATATTATTGGACAACTGTTTGTAGAGTTCCGGCAGCTTTATCAGACTATAAATTTATTAAGTACTTACCATCAACATCTAAGCTTATTCTTAAATGAAACAACAACTTGAATTTTTTCAATGGACTCGAACCAACATACTCCACCTGTTGGATCAACTGACTGAGGGACAACTCAACCAGATTCCACCTGGGCATAACAACAACATCATTTGGCATGCTGGACACGTGCATTTCGCTCAACAGTATTTGGTGTATCACCTGAGTGGGCTACCAATGGATCTTCCAGATGGATTTTTGGATAAATATGTATCTGGGTCACGACCTGAATCACATGTGAATTCAGAAGAGATAAATTCCATTGGGTCGTTACTACAAAAGTACAAGAATCGGATGTCTGAAGATTTTAGTCAGGGCAAATTCAAAAACTATTTGGGGTTCAAGGATCGATACTTTAATGTTGAATATGAATTCACGGATTGGGAATCGTCTTTCGGCTACAACAACATCCATGAGGCAGCCCATCTGGGTTACATGCGGGCAATGGCGATAACCATTCAGGGAGTTGCACCTTGAAAGCAGTGCTGACAGGTAGTTGTCTGGAACTTCGACCTTAAGATCGGCACAATCCGCGCAAATGAAACATACGAGTCAAGATATGAACCATCTGTATTAAGCCAATGCTGTATGTTCGCTCTAACTTGTTGGTATAATTCACCAAAAAAATCGAACCATGGACTCGACTAGCGTAGCAAATGGAAAAATCAGGATTGATCGCCTCGAAGAAGTCATTACCAGATGCCTTGAGAGAGAAGTAAAATATGACAGTGAGAATTCCTTCATGCATGAAGATTGGAAAGAGCTGAAGGCCGCCGGATACCTCATGCTGCCTGTGCCTGAAGAATTTGGTGGCTTAGGCTTGAAAATGGATGAAATGATGCAGTGGCAAAGGAAACTGGGCTATCATGCGGCTGCCACGGCTCTAGCCATCAATATGCACCTCTATTGGGTTGGGTTGGTTGCCGATTTATATCGTGCTGGAGATCATTCCTTAGATTGGATCTTGCGGGAAGCTGCTGCTGGAAAGGTTTTTGCCGCCGGACATGCTGAGTCAGGCAACGATCTGCCTCTTATCTACTCCACCACTAAAGCAGTGAAGGTAGAAGGTGGGTATCAATTTAAAGGACGCAAATCATTTGGCAGTTTAACTCCTGTCTGGTCATATTTGGGCATCCACGGCCAGGATGATTCCGATCCTGAGAACCCTAAAATTGTACATGCCTTTATGCCCCGCGATTCCGATGGATTTGAAATAAAACACACGTGGGATGACGTCCTTGGGATGCGTGCTACGCGTTCTGATGACACTGTATTGCATGACGTTTTTGTCCCAGATCAATACATCGCCAGGGTGCTGGATGCCGGATTTGGAGGAATTGATCCCTTTGCCTTGGGTATTTTTGCCTGGGCGTTGATGGGATTTGGTAACGTCTACTACGGGCAGGCCAAAAGAGTCTTCGACACGATAGTTGAAAAACTGCAATCCAAGCAGTCCATGGCACTTGCTAGTGAATTGATGACTCATCATCCTGGAGTGCAGCACGACATTGCAGAAATGGCCATGAAACTTCATGCACTGGAGCCACTACTTGATACGGTAGCCCGTGAGTGGTCGGAAGGGAAGGATCACGGAGCAATGTGGGGTGTCAAATTCGTTTCCACAAAATGCTTTACCGCAGAGCAATGCTGGGAGGTTGTAGATAGGGTACTGGATCTAGCCGGTGGTTTTGGGATCTTTCCAAAATCAGGTTTGGAGAAACTGTTTCGTGATGGTAGAATCGGCCGACTACATCCCTCCAATCGCTACTTGTCACGTGAATTTGTGGGCAAGGCATTATTAGGCATAGATTTGGATCGACAGCCCAGATGGGGTTAGACATGTAGATTCAGGGCGGAGCGGCAATCGCCTAAACTCATAGCAGACCACTCCACCCAAGCTAGATCGAATTCGTATAGCTTAGCGAAAACACATACCCACTCGACTGAGTCTAGACCCCCCCCTATGCACCGGCAGAGACAAGCTTTCTAATGTCTTGCAGAGTCCGTTGTTCCATTTGGTTTAAATCCGTATTGATACCAGATTCGACCAATTTATGCTCCAGTTCTATCATACCTTCCTGAGCTATCTTAGGAGTGGTGATCTTATGTCTTTTCCTAAATCCCTGACTCCAGCTGTACAGAACTGCTGCATCCGCTTCTCTGCCATTGGCAAAATACAATGAGGATAATAATTCCAAATTATTTGGTAGAAAAAGTAGAGCTCCGTTATCCATGATATCATGGAGATTTTCAACACAAATCTCAATTGCGCAGTTGTGATTCCCTCTTATTTTCTCCAATTCTGCCAAAACAGATTTTGCTCTGTATCTAAACCATAGTGCACTGGTATTGGAACTTTCTATAATCTTCTGCACCAACTCTTCAACATCATTCAGCTCATTTTTTGCCAGTTTGGTCTTAGCGGTCAACCAATTAGCCAAGCCAAGGCCATAGTAGTTGCCACATTGCTCCCACATCGGCAAGGAACGGTTCGTGTATTGGAGGGACAGGTCCAGGTCGCCTTGCATATAGTGGCAATATGCCCTAATTGTAAACACCCAGGCTTGCAATTGTCCATCTCCGATTTCTTCCAGAATCTTAAGGGCTGAATCAATGCCTGTCAAGGCTGTATCGTAGTTGCCCATAAGTACATCCACATAGGCTTCATTTATCGTATTGAACGCATACCCTCTAACGTCGCCGATCGATTTTCGCAAAACACCCGCTTTATTTGACAATTCCTTAGCTTTTGTCAATTGACCCCTCTGACGGTGCGACCAGCCAAGATTATTGTATCCAACTGATACAGCCCGCAGGTTTTTCAGTCTTTGATTGATTTCAATAGCTTCCTTGGACAATTTTTCAACCTCATCGTGGTTTCCCCTCAAAAAACTTATCCAGCCCAAATGATTTAAGGACTCACCGATGCCTTCCTCGTAATTAAGTTTGCGAGAAATGGTCAGTGATTCCTGTAATAACTCATACGATTCCTTTACATACTGTGTAAGTCCGAGCATTATTCCGCAAGCACTTAGTGTATTGATTCGACTGATTGTGTTTTTATTGTCTGTGGGCAGCTCTAGCAATCTCTGAGCCCAACTTCTTCCTTCCCGCATCATCGATCGTATGGTCCAGTATCGCCAAAAAGTCACAAATAGCTCAAGGCCAAGTTCTGAATTCTGATCATCATGAATTAAGTTCAGCACCGATCGAATATTGTCCAATTCAATTTCGATTTGATCACAGATTTGCCCTTGATCAGGTCCGGTTAATCCAGGTCCGACTTCAGATAACCATTTTTTGTAGTAGTTAATCAAATAGGTGGTAATTTGATCCTTTTCCAAGGCTTTCTCAAGCCGTTCCCGACCAAAAGTCTTAATGGTTTCAAGCATATATAAGCGTGGCTCCCTATCTATTTCATCGGATCGATGCACCAAACTTTTATCAACAAGACTGCTTAGAAGATCAACCGAATCGAACTGATCTTGATATCCTTCCAAGCATACTGCCTCGACGGCCTCTAAAGTAAATCCACCACTAAACACACTGAGCCTGCGAAACAATGTCTGTTCTGCCGGCTCGAGCAGGTTATAACTCCAGTCGACCGCACTTCGCAATGTTTTGTGCCGGTCTGGTACCGAGCTCGAGGTACTTTTCAAAATGTCGATTCGCTGGGTGAGTCTCCGCAGAAGATCGGAAGGCGTGAATAATTTTAATCTGGTAGCAGCTAGTTCAATGGCAAGCGGCAGACCATCCAACTGTCGACAAATCTGAACGACGTCAGCGACATTCTGCTCCGTTAATTCAAAACGGGGAGTAACTTCTTTTCCGCGATTGATGAATAAGCTGATCGATGAATATTTCGCGGCCTCCTCTGGAGTGTAGCTATATGTAACTGGCGGCACTTCTAATTGCGGAATTGAGTATTCCGTTTCACCCCTGATGTTGAGCACTATCCGACTGGTGATCAAGATTCTCAGATCGGGGCATGATTCAAGAAGCTGACTGATTTCTCCTGAGGCTTCAAGTACATGTTCAAAATTGTCAAGAACCAGCAACAAATTTCTGGTATTGATGAAATCAATGATACTATCCAGGGTAGGTTTGGTCGGATCTTGTTGGATCCGGAGTACCTGAGCCAACTTTGGCAATACTTGATCTGATTCAGTGACCGGGGCTAACTGTACGAAATGTGCTCCTTGCGAAAAACGATCTCCGTGTTGTCGCAGCAGTTCCATAGCCAAACGGGTCTTTCCAGTGCCTCCGAATCCAGTCAGTGTAAGCAATCTGGTATGCCCAAGCAATTCCAAAACCTTTTGGAGCTCCTTTTCTCGTCCGATAAAATCGTTCACTGCGGCTGAGATCCGAACAGTGGGAGAGGAGCTAGCCTGTTTGCTAAGTAGTGCGGAAGGCAACAGCCCAAAACGCTGTTGAAAGCACTTGCTGAAGTACGATAAATTGTTAAAACCCGACTGGAAGGCTGCTTCCGAAACCGTCAAACCTTTGGTCTTTAGCAAGTTTTGAGCGTGAATTAGCCTTACTTCACGAATCCACTCATTGGGTGACAATCCCGTAGCTGCCCGCACCCGGCGATAAAGCTGCGGACGACTCAAACCAATCTGCTTGCCTAAGAAGGTCACCGTCAACTTATCATCAGCGATATGGTTTTGAATAACCTCCTGAGCTTGCAAGACCACGGCGTCATTGATCAGTTTGTCAAACCCGCTAGCCGCTTGTTTGTCAGGACCACCTGACACCTCCGGGATATCGAGTCCATCACCCACGACCGCATAAATCGGCATGGAGTCAGCAATATTCTTCAGATCAAAATCACCTAAATACCGGGTTTCAATCGATTGAATACTTTTGAGTTCAGTGGCAACTTTATGTGACACAAGAATGGAATTGGCCTGACCAAGTTCTTCCATACGTGCCGTTTGATTCACCCCATCGCCAAGCAAATCATTGTCCTTAAGAGTGACTTCCGCGCTATGGATCACCACTTTGTAATTGAGATCTTCGTCATCTCGCGCTGTACGCTGAATCTCCATACCGCACCAAATGGCGTTGACAATACTGTCAAACAAGACAAATACACCATCTCCCATTTCCTTTATCCACTCACCATTGTGTTTTCCCACCAATCCCTTTTGCATCCTGGTACTTCGTTCCAGCACTTGTATGGCGTACTCCTCATCCTGATTCATCAGGGCACTATAGCCAACCAGGTCGGTCAGCATAATTGCGGCCAATTTTCGAGTGACGGGCATCTAGAGGCACTGATTGTGTTTAGGAAGTTACTAATTATCTGATTCGTTTTGTTGATTCTAATCATTGAAGGTCATTGCTTAAATAGTCTAAGTAAGTGAGATATTTGGCACTCTCCAGCCGCTGTTGGGCATCTTGAACTTCTTGTTAGGAAAGCGCAAAGGAAAGTGACAGACAGCTACGATAATAATCATGTCATCACTGTACTTACCTTACCTATCGGAACTTATGCATAAATTTACCTGTTGTAATAAGTAAATTTGGACGAATCCGATGAAAGCACAAATCAAGAGAAGATACGCTAAGGTCCCGGCAAGATTTGACTCCTCAGAGGTATTGCGGCTGATCGAAAAAGAACGCATAGATTCCATGTATCTGTCTCTGTTGAAAGGGATAAGTCATTTCAGCGATGAAACCATTGCTGACATGCTTCACGTAAACGTAAAAACCTACCGTTCATACCGGGACAAAAACGAGATCTTACGTAAGGATATTCAGGAACGCACCCTGATGCTGCTTAGTCTGTTGAAGCACGGCATCATGGTCTTTGGTGACAGTGAGACTTTTACCCAGTGGTTGGAAAGCGAGAATGCCATGTTAGGAAATACCACTCCAATCGACTATTTGGATACGATCAGTGGTATAAAGCTGATCGACGACCGGCTGACAGGTATTGAATATGGCGACCACGCCTAAATCATTCAACCTTGCTGCTATACCGAATTTCGCGTGAGAAGTATGCAGAACATCTAACGACATCAGGTGTGGCAGGCAGATGGAATCTCAATGGTGAGCACGTCTTATACACCTCCCAAAGTAGATCCCTGGCAGCCCTTGAGCTACTCGCACATCGCAGTGCGATCCGTCCCAAAGATTATGCTTATAAGATGATGGTGATAGAACTGCAAGCGCCAAAAGCAGCTTTGGAGATTGTTAATCTAGATCATCTACCCGACAACTGGCGTACTCTGGAGGCATATCCTGCGTTGCAGAAGATGGGAAGTATCTGGTATCAGGCAAGCAAGGACTTAGTACTGAAAGTGCCCTCTGTCTTGATCCCTCAGGAGTACAATTACGTGATAAACTTCCACCATCCGGATTTTGCTAAATCGATTGCCCTTAACTCTGTTGAAGGATTCTTTTGGGACAAGCGACTTTTGTAGAGTCTATTTGGATTTCCTAAATTCTGACATTTGAACTAATCGAGTCCTACGAGACTGCAGAACCTCTTATTGATTCCTATAATTAATATTATGTTAAATAGCAGTCAAGATTCTTCAAGTCACATAGTTAATTGGAGCTGAAGCAATCCTAGTGATCAGACACGCTCCTTCTGCTCTTTTATGGAGATAGCATGGTTTAAATCTGGTAAGTAGAATCCGAACCAGATACCGAAGATCAAGCTCAGGACCGCCAGCATCTCAAACCATAACGGTTGGTCGGAACCTCTTATAAAAACCAAATAATAAGACTCTATCAAAATGAGAACTGTGATTCCCAGAGGTACGACTAATCTGCGATTACGAATGATCTTCCGTGCTATCCAGCCTGCACCTATTGCAGCCAGCACCGTAAGGATTCCTCCTGCCAGAAGTTCCCAGAACGGCGATTCATTATACCCGATACCGTCAAATATCACTTCTTGTGCAATAGTGGTCAATACGGCAAGTGCCAGCTCTCCTGCCACGATGCTCCCCAGAATCCACATTGCCTTTTTGATACCAGCTGAATTTGACATAGTCTGTCTTATTGATACTCCAACAGTTAAAGTTAACTTCTTGAATTTATTCGAAGCTATTTAGGCTATCTGCCGCTTCAAACTTCCATCGTTGGTCCATGATCAGCGGCCGAGTTTCCAATACCAAGATTGAATCAGAATGGGAAGATCTTGGTGATGGTCTTCCATCCTTCCTGGCATACATGAATTCCTGAATAGCGTAATTGAAGATTTTCTTAAAGATTCACAGGCCGCTTGCGGGGATTTGACAGTCCAATTGTTCGATCGTGAAGGCTGCACAATGACTGGTCTCGCATCAGGGATCTAAAATCTGCTGCCTTCCTTATTATAGTGTTCTCAGTTCAATCTTAATCCTCGAAAAACTTGAACTTCTGGCCACCTACTGCTGCTTCATACATCAAACCGCCCTTGGCCAATGTGAAAATTGCCACCCCCTCTTCATAGGCTACATCAGCACTGGCGCCTTTGTCTACAGCAACAACAGAAGCCTGGGCAGAGAATTTGACTTTATTGTCCTTAAAGGATTCAAGCGCGTCTTCATCCTCGAAGAAAATGATCTCACTATAGGCCTGCCCACCCCATTGAAAACCGATAGATACCTGAGTCATGCGGGCAGTACCGATGCTTTCCCCCTGTTCGAATACTTCGCCTTTGCCGGTGGCACCGCCGATTCCGAATCCTCCTTTTCCGATAGAGGGAAAAACCGCATATCCATAGGCCCGGTCAAAAAAACGCTGCATCCCAGGATCCTTTTCAAGGAAAGCTTCGATAGCCCCCTCGACTTTACGGCTGTCATCTGGATCCCAGCTGGGTGCCTGAGCTTGGATAATAATAAGTGAGCTGAAAAGCAACAAACAAACTTGAACAACTCTCATGATAGATAGTTTATTACGTTACCAAATAACGTGCAACAATTAGTAATAATTTCTGCAAGTATAGTCGATTTACACTTTGATCGCTATTGACCGATTCGTCTGTCGAGATCTTATGATGGAGTCAAGTAAAATTGCTATCTCTGGGCTGAATTCTAATCCAACTTTCAAATGAGGAACACTTCAACTTGCCCGAAATGCGGTTCCACCGATGTCATTATGACCAAAGGCAATAAAATGAATCCGACACAGAAGATCGACCTAGACAAATGGGGTCTGAAATCAGTGGGACTCGACCGCTACTTATGTGTGCGTTGCGGTTACACAGAAGAATGGGTGCAAATTGATGACAAGTTCGATCGCTGGGTGGCAAAGAATTGGCGAAAATTGCAGTCTGATGACGGATTTGTTTGATACGGCGTCAAATATTTCCATCAATTCCTACCTTTGCCCCTCGTAAACTAAAAACATAGAATATGCGCCTCATATCATGGCTCTTCATTTCTCTTCTTTTTGTTTTATGTACTGATCCACAAACAGATACAGCATCTATTTCCCAAGATACTTCAGATGAATTTCAGTGGGAAATTGATCGATTTGCAGATACCAAAATATTGCGATACCAAGTACCCGGCTTCGATCGTCTGACCTTGGATCAAAAAAAGCTGGTTTATTTCCTGACAGAGGCAGGTCTGGCAGGTCGCGACATTATGTACGACATGAATTATCGCCATAATCTGGAAATCAGAAAGGCGATGGATCATATCGTAGCTAACTATGAAGGTCAGGATGATGATCAGGAGTGGCAGAATCTCTTCACATATGCCAAGAGGGTCTGGTTTGCCAGTGGCATCCACCACCATTATGGCATGGATAAATTCAAACCGGAGTTTAGCCAGGATTATCTGAAGATTCTTCTCGACGAAACAAACTTTCAAATGTCGCAGGAGGCCATCGATGCCATCTTTGACCCAACTAAAGATGCCAAAAAGGTCAGTCTGGATGCCAACTCCGATAATCTTCTCGCTTCAGCCGTTAATTTCTATGGACCAGACGTATCTGCTAAAGAAGCACAGGCCTTTTACGCCGAGCGGGCAAAAGATGATGGCCCGGAACCGATCTCTCACGGACTGAACAGCCGTCTGGTCAGGGATTCGGATGGATCGCTTAAGGAAGAAGTTTACTCGGCAAACGGCCGTTATGGTTCGGCTATCCGCGAAATGATCAACTGGCTGGAGAAGGCTGTTGAGGTGGCAGAAAATAAACCCCAGCGTGATGCCCTGAAGCTGTTGATTCAGTATTATCAGACCGGTGATCTTAAAAAATGGGACGAATACAGCATTGCCTGGGTGCAGGCCATAGAAGGCGACATTGATTACATCCAGGGATTTGTCGAAGTATATAATGACCCGATCGGCTATAAGGGCTCCTATGAAAATATTGTTCAAATCAAGGATTTTGATGCTTCGGAGCGAATGAAGGTGCTGCAGGACAATGCCCAATGGTTTGAGGACAATTCCACCATCCTGGATGAGCATAAGAAGAAGAATGTAGTCGGTGTCACATACAAGGTAGTGACCGTAGCAGGAGAAAGCGGAGATGCATCACCCTCCACCCCGATTGGTGTGAATCTTCCCAATGCCAACTGGATCCGGTCAAACTACGGATCCAAATCTGTAAGCCTGGGCAATATCATCGATGCCTATAATAAGGCTAGTTCAGGTGGGATGACCGAAGAGTTCGCTCACGACGCTGAAGAGATTGAGCTGGCCAAAGCTCACGGGGAACTGGCAGGTAAGCTCAGTACTGCTTTACATGAGGTGATCGGACATGCTTCCGGCCAGTTGAATCCTGGAGTCGGCACGCCCAAAGAGACTTTGAAAAGCTATGCCTCCACCATCGAAGAAGCCCGCGCTGATATTGTGGGATTGTATTTCATCATGGATCCCAAGGTGATGGAGCTGGGCCTGATGCCATCCATGGATGTCGCGAAAGCTGACTACGATGCATTTATTAGCAACGGATTGATGAAACAGCTCAGAAGGATAGAACTCGGTAAGGATATAGAGGAATCCCACATGAGAAATCGGCAACTGATAGCTGCTTGGGCCCTGGAAATGGGCGCTGAAGAAGAGGTAATCAAGAGGGTGAAGCGTGATGGCAAAACATACTTCGACATCACTGATTATGAAAGATTGCGCGAAATCTTCGGTGAGCAATTGACCGAATTGCAAAGAATAACCTCAGAAGGCGACTACCAGGCAGCAAAAGATCTAGTTGAAAAATATGGGGTGAAGGTCGATCCGATGATCCATGCCGAAGTGCTTGAGCGCACGGCTAAACTCAATATTGCACCCTATGCAGGGTTTGTCAATCCGCGGTTGGTTCCGGTCACCAATTCGGGTGGTGAAATTAGCGACATTACATTGGAGTATGTCTCTAGTTTTGTGGAGCAGATGCTCGAGTATGGTAAGAAGTACTCTTTTCTCTGATGCGAATCAGTTAGTGACGAAAGTTTGATCAGCAGTCTTTATCTCAAGACGTCCTATATGGAGATTGAGTCTTTAGACGTTTTGATGATATAGACATCCTTGCTATGAAAAAAGTGCTTCGGTGGTCAGGAGGTATCTTGATCGCTTTGATATTGCTCCTTCTCATTGCCCCAAACCTGTTCAAGGGGAAAATCATTGAAATGGCGAAGAAGAGCCTGAATGAAAACCTGAATGCGAAGGTGGATTTCAGCGATGTTTCGCTCAGTTTGATACGCAGTTTTCCAGATCTCAAGGTAGGACTGGAAGAGTTGGTGGTGGAGGGAATTGGTCAGTTCAGTGGTGACACATTGTACCAGGCGGTCAAGACTTCACTGGATCTCGACCTAATGTCCGTCTTGAAGAAAAATGGCCCTATCGAGGTGTTGGCACTGCATGCAAAGCGACCCCTGATCAAAATCCAGGTGCACTCAGATGGCAGGGCGAACTACGACATCGTAAAAGAGAACGAATCAGAATCAGAAGAAGCCGGTGCTTCATCGGCCATTCACATACAATGGTACGAGATAGAGAACGGCTACCTGTTGTACAATGACCTCACCCAACCTATGATGTTGGAGATGCAGGATGTCACCCATCGTGGAAAGGGAGATTTCTCTGATATGATTTTCGACTTGCAGACGTACACCGAAGCTGGTGCGTTCACCCTTCAATATGGAGGCCTTACCTATCTGGAGAAAACCACGGTCAAACTAGATGCCCTGATTGGGATCAATCTGAATGAGGAACTTTACACGTTGAAAGATAATCATCTGCTAATCAATGAATTAGAAATTGAAGGACAAGGGTTTATCGATTTAAATCCCGAAGACATCGAACTCGATCTCACCGTGACTGCTCCCCGATCAGCCTTCAGACAATTTGTTTCAATCCTGCCAGGTGCTTATACCGCATCCTTTGCGCAAGCTGAGATTGGTGGTTCGTTCGATCTGTCAGCCAAAGTATTGGGGCGATACTCAGAAGACCTGATCCCGTCTTTCGATTTGCTAACCCGCATTGAGGATGGATCCATACAGTACCCTAAGCTTCCCATGGGGATCAAGGACATTAATCTGGATTTGAATATCAAGAAGCCAGATGGCATACTTGATCTGATGCAAATCATCATGTCCAAAATGCGAATGCAGATTGGTCCACATCCACTCTCTGGTCATCTGGCTGTGAAAACACCATTGAGTGATCCGGATGTAGAAGGTGCACTGAAGGGAACATTGGATTTGGAAATATTGTCAAAGGCCTACCCGGTTCCTCACATTCAGAAGATGCAAGGTGTGGTGGAGAGCGATGTAATATTTGATGCCAGGATGAGTCAGGTGAATCAGAAAAAATATGATCAGCTCAAACTCAGTGGGCAACTTAGGGGATCCAACCTCCTCTTCCAGCAACAGAGTAAGCCCGAAGTGCGAATTGCAGAGACCAATCTGGGATTCTCACCTCAATATGTTGAACTCACACCAACCAAAGTGGAAGCAGGTGAATCGAAATTTGAGCTGAGCGGCAGATTTGACAATATTCTGGCCCTTATTAGTCCCGAAGAGGTTCTTACCGGAAAGCTAAATATCAATGCCGATCGGATGAATCTTGACGAATGGTACAAAGGCCAAAGTGATTCCGCACGTGTTGCCGTAAATGCCAACAGTTCAAGGGAACTAGCCACCGTGCCCGGATATGATTTGGATCTTGATTTCGGGTGTAAGGAATTGATATATGATGAAAAGCATATTCAACAAATCGTTTTGTCAGGTAAAGTGAGACCAGACCTCATTGTCTTGCATGACGTGTCGGCTAGTATAGATGGAAGTGATCTGCGCCTTCAAGGCCAGATGGAGAATCTCCAGGCTTTTCTCGATGGCAGTGGAATCCTGAGAGGACAACTCGAACTCAGATCAAGGAGACTAGACTTGAATCGCTTCATGCTGGATGAAAAGGCACAATCGGGACAATTTGATACGGCATCTTTCTCCCCTATCATCATTCCTGCAAATATCGACCTGGACATCACTGCCGGAGTTGGTCAGCTTTTCTATACCGACATGATTTTTAATGATTTGAAAGGGAAAGTAAAAGTGCAAGATCGCGCTGCAACCTTTGAAGATTGTTCGGCCGATGCTTTCGGAGGTCAGTTTCGCCTGACGGGTGGTTATCGAACTGAGGAAGCATCCAGCCCACGATTTGATTTGAAGTATGACATGGTAAATGTCCAGTTCAGTCAGATTGCCGAACGTATTTCCTACCTACGGGTATTGATGCCCATCATTGAATTTTTGGATGGTAGATTTTCCACTTCGCTAGTCACCGACGGTCTATTGCAGAAAGACTTTATGCCTGACCTTTCTTCACTCAATCTGGCGGGGCTTGTAGAAACTTCGGAATGTGCGGTAAAATCTTTTGGCCCAGCCGAGCAACTTGCTGAGCGCTTAAAAATGCAATTTCTTAGGACTCCTCACATCAAGAACAGCAGGAACTGGATTGAGGTCAAAAATGGGATGGTACATATCCAGGAATTCGACTATGAAGTTGAGGATGTCAAGATGCAGATTTCCGGAACTCATTCGTTGAAACAGGACCTCAACTACCTGGTGAAGATGAAGATCCCCAGAAAGTACCTGGATGCAAATGAGGCTACCAAACAGTTGAATAATCAATTCTCCTGGCTTACCAGTGAGGCCAGCAAGCTTGGTTTTAAGCTGAGCAATGGAGAATTCATAAACGTAAACATCATTCTCACCGGTACGATCGCCAAACCCCAGTACGACCTGAAGCTGGTTGGAATGGATGGAGAGAAACCCCTGGTTGATGTAGTCAAGCAAGAAGTAAAAGCTGGAGCACAACATGTGGTGGACAGTGCAAAGGCAGTAGCTAATGCTAAAAAGGACACTCTCATGAAGCAAGCAGAAGCAAAGATTGACAAGATGGTCGACACTCTGACCTCAGAGGCTCAGAAAAGAGTGGATACCCTGACGAGCAAAGCCAAAGATGAACTTGAGAAGAAACTGGACGAAGAGCTTTCCAAACGCGCAGGTGAAGTCATAGATGATAATGTCGGGAAAGTCGGAGATCAAAAGGTGGATCAGGCAGTGGACAAACTCAAAGACAAATTGAAGGGCTGGAAGCCTTTCGATAAGAAAAATACACCTAGCGATACCACAAAGATTGTTTCACCTAAAGACACCACAAAAAAGAACAATTAATCAGGCACTATAAACTCTGCTATTGATGCAACCTATTAGCGCGGTTATGCGTCACTATTGATAAATAAATTGATCTGATGAATAGAAGACAAATTTTACTCTTAGTTGTTGCCATGATGATGGTGGCAAGTACCTATGCACAGAATTGGTTGAAGAAAGGAATCTCTGGCGAAGGTCCTACCGTTACTGAAACCTGGAATTTATCAACGATCTCAGGAATCGGTCTGGCTTTTTCTGGTGAAGTGATCCTCACGCAGGGCAGTATTCAGTCAGTTGAGGTGGAGGGACAAAAAAACATACTTGACAATATCAAACGCGAGGTTAAGGATGGATATTGGAGTATTAAATTTGACCAGAATGTACGCAGACACGAGAATGTGACGGTTCGAATTACCTTGCCTTCTTTAGAGCGGGTGGCGATCAGTGGGTCTGGCAAGGTTTCTTCCACTAATCACTTTCGCAGTCATCAGGATCTGGATCTATCTATCTCGGGATCTGGTTCACTGTCCTTGAGTATTGACGCTGCTGATGCAAGAGTCCGGATCAGTGGTTCGGGCGAAGCAGATTTGGAAGGTAGAGCCGAGACACTCGATCTCTCGATCAGTGGATCTGGCGATCTCCACGCATACAATTTCAAAGTTTCATCGGCCAAAGCTCGGATCAGCGGATCGGGAGATGCTGATCTCTATGTAGATCGCGACCTTAGTGCATCAGTATCAGGCAGTGGCGATATCAGGTATAAAGGTGGAGCCAGTAATGTCACTTCAAAAACCAGCGGTTCGGGAAGAGTTAAGGCGATGTAAATCAGCTCCGGTATTCACAATCTTTTTCTCTTTGACTAAGCATCTGTAATTTTGAATGGCTGAAGGAATCTTGCTGGCCGATAAAATGCAGAAGTCTTATGTAATCAAGATTGGCACCAACGTGCTCACCAATGTAGATGGTGAGTTGGACCTACCTCATCTCAAGCATCTCGTAAAGCAAGTCGCTTATTTGCGACAAGAAGGCCATCAGGTCATTCTGGTAAGCTCGGGTGCCGTAGGGGCTGGCCAAAAAATCATACCATCACTCAATTCTAAGAACCGGGTGGTGCGCAGACAGGTATACGCTTCCGTTGGCCAAATACAAATCATGCAATTGTATTCTATGGAATTCAACCGACATGATCTTCATGTCGGACAAGTACTAGCTACCCGGGAAGATTTCAGAGATAGGAGGCACTATACGCACATGCGAAATTGTGTTGTCGCTTTACTAGAGGCGAATTTAATTCCCATCATCAATGAAAATGATGTGGTTTCGGTAGATGAGCTTATGTTTACCGACAACGATGAATTAGCTGGCCTGGTATCGGCTATGATGAACGCAGATGAATTGTGGATCCTGACCAATGTAGACGGAGTGCTGAACGGCGCACCGGACTCCGAAGAGTCTTCTGTAATCACGGAGATCGAACCTGATGATTTGTCTATTGAAAAATTCTTGCAACCTACCCGATCAAATTTTGGCAGGGGTGGCATGCATACTAAGGTCAGAGTTGCCCGAAAAACTGCCAAGTTGGGTATAACTACCCGAATTCTTCCTGGCAAAATCCCCAATGTCCTTAAGAAAGTGGCTGCCGGTGACACGATTGGGACACGCTTTAGAGGGGGCAAGCGAATGTCAAATGTGAAGCGCTGGATAGGTCATGCTGAAAAAGAGTCAGAGGCTTCGGTGATTATTAACCAAGGTGCTGAAGATGCTTTGAGAAATAAGGAGCGAAGCAGTTCTCTCCTGCCAATTGGAATTGTTGGTCTGGAAGGTCAATTCAAAAAAGGTGATATTGTAAAGATCGTAAATGAAAATAGTGAGACTATCGCTTTAGGACGAGCTCAATATGGATCGAAAAGGGCACAACAACTGATTGGCAAGCAAGGAAGCCGGCCACTAGTACATTACGACTATTTACTACTACTACTACTTTAAAAGGGGCACTCATGAAACAAGAAACCGTCGTCATTCCGGATGTTCTAAAAGATATTGAAAAAACTGTGGTAGCTAGCCGGAGACTCAGAACGATAACGGAAGAGACTATTCGGAATGTTCTTACAGACCTGGCCACTCTCCTACTGGAGGAATCTGATGATTTGCTAGCCGCAAATCGAAAGGATCTTGTGCGAATGGACCAAGTTGATCCGAAGTATGATCGTCTCGAACTGAATGAAACTAGATTGCAGGGTATTGCTCGTGATCTCAGAAACGTAGCTGCCCTTCCTTCTCCTTTGGATATCACTCTGGAGGAGCGTACGCTGGAAAATGGTCTGCAGATCAGAAAAGTAAGTGTTCCAATCGGTGTAATTGGCATTGTATTCGAGTCCCGTCCGAATGTGACTTTTGACGTTTTTTCACTCTGCTTCAAGTCAGGAAATGCTGTGGTACTCAAGGGAAGCAGAGATGCTCACGAATCCAATATTGCTATCGTTGAGTTGATCCAACGGGTCCTGGCTAAATATGATCTTGCCGATGTGGTGTACCTGGCTCCCAGTGATCGGGAAATTTTACCTACGATCCTGGCTGCCGATAACCTAATTGATATGGTCATTCCCAGAGGAAGTCAGGGGTTGATCAATTTCGTTAGAAAGCATTCCACGGTTCCCGTAATTGAGACGGGAGCCGGCATTGTCCACACCTACTACGATGAGAGTGCTGATTTTGAAAAAGGACGTCGAGTGATTCGCAATGCAAAGACCAGGAGGGTCAGTGTATGTAATGCATTGGACACCTTGATTATCCATCAATCACGCTTAGATGACTTACCCGACCTACTGCGTGACCTGGATAAAGAGCATAGACTTGAAGTCTTTGCGGATGCAGAAGCTTTTGGACAACTAAAAGGTCACTATGACCCGACTCTCCTCATGGAAGCTGATGAGAAAGACTTTGGTACTGAATTCTTAGCGATGAAGATGTCGGTAAAAACGGTGAGGGATATCCAGCAGTGTCTGGAACACATAGCCGTGCATAGTTCCAGGCACAGTGAAGCTATTGTAGCAGATGATCCCTTTGCAATCGAAACCTTCCAAAAAGAAGTAGACGCTGCTGCGGTGTATGTAAATGCATCAACGGCTTTCACCGATGGCAGTGAATTTGGGCTGGGTGCAGAGATCGGTATCAGCACTCAGAAGCTACACGCACGCGGACCAATGGGTCTGAGAGAACTTACTTCTTACAAGTGGCTTGTTACCGGTGACGGGCACATCAGACCTTCCCAATAATGGATTGGCTTGCAGTCGACATAGGTAATAGTACAGTTGGATTTGGCTATTTCTTAGATTCCGACCTGGAGTACAAATGGAGCGTTCCCATGAAGGTTCCTATCGACATGTCATATTATGAGCGAGCCGTAACCGATCGTTTGATCGATCAACAGGTTGATATTAAGGGGTTACAGCCCATAGTTAGCTGTGTGGTGCCAGAATTGCTGGTACCTGTCTTGGAAATGCTTGAATGGCTTACAGGGCATTCTCCCCTCACGGTACAATTTGATCTTTATCCTCTTATCAAGCTGGAGATTGACCATCCTCTTGAACTGGGTACGGATCTATTTGTAAATGCAGTAGCTGCTCATCATCTTTATCCAGGGAAGAATATTATCGTGGATTTTGGCACGGCACTGACATTCACATTGGTTGACCAAGATGGAGAACTTAAAGGGGTTTCTATTGCGCCCGGTCTGGAAACTGCAGTACGTTCGTTGTATGAAGGCACGGCACAGCTGCCGGAGGTGCCACTCAACCTGCCTGAGTCGGTTATTGGCAAAAATACCGCCGATTCGATTCAGAGTGGAGTGCTTTTCGGGTACGTGGGAATGGTGTCACATCTAATCACTAGTGTTAGACATGAATTTGGATTGGATTATCGTGCGATTGGAACCGGAGGACTATCTCAGGTGCTTAAGCCATTGGAAAACCACTTTGAAATTATAGATCTTGACCTGACACTAAAGGGACTTCAGATCTATGCATCACAGGTAATCAAGAATTAGCCTTACTCCATATTAGTGGCAGGGACCACTTGACCACGGTGGCAGGTAGTGCAATTTACTGCTGGCTGTTCGCTTTCCAGATTGGGTATCTCTTTTAGCAAGTTGTTATTAATCGAACCTACCAGATTCATCATATCCCGTGCGATCTGTTTAGTGGGTTTTTCCTCGCTTGCCCAGTCATTTGGATTGTGGCAGTGTGTGCAATTGACACCCAGGGAACGGCTAAAGCCCATCTCCATTACCCTGACTATCCGTCCGGCTGGCATTTTTCCAAATAGCTGGATGTTTTCAAATACTTCCTCAGCGGGCTCTTCCTCGCGCCCCTTGATCGATTCAAGAATCGCATCTATCGCTGCTTGCTGGTTAAAACTGTCTTGTTCAACCTGTGAAGAGATTACAATCTGACCAGACTCATTAATATCTGAATTACCTGCTGCTATGACGATTGCAGCTAATGCCGTTATGAAAAGTAAGGTCTTCATGCTGATAAGTTTAGAATTTCGATTATCAGAAGATAGTGAATGTTGTGGAGGAATATTGCCAAGGTTGGACGACTGTTGTCATCCAGACGATAAACCTACCTTAATTAAAGACCACCTCAAGTGTCTGGCGATGACTATTCAGGTTTTTTGACTTTCTGATCCCGTTCAATTCTACATGAATCATATTGACCTGATCATCCAAGGCATCAGTGAGTAGTGAACAAGTCACTTTTATCATTTTGAAGTTTAGGGGAGTCTCTTTTGTGATAAAGTTGCATGAGATCGTAGTGGTGGGTCCGTCTCCTTCTACCCGGCAATCTGCTAATTCCAGATTTAGCGAGTGCCCGTTTGTTGAAAGCTGAGTATGTCGATTAAAATAATCAATAAGCGTTTGCCGGTCGACGGAATCTTCATTGCTATACAGCCAGTCCGGTCTTCTGCCCATGGTACTTATGATCGCTTTCTCAAAGTCATCTTTAAACATACGGCAATCCCACACCAGTTTTCCAGAACTCTCCTCCTCCGAGATATGACTTACAGAGACATAGAATTCGTGCAATTGTAAATTCATTGTTGAAATAAAGAACCACATGCCGGTACAAGCTAACTTAAAGACCATATTTATCTAACAAATAGATGATGGCAGCTAATGAGGCAGTGCCCAACTCAAGCTCTCGGGGATGTACTTCCTCAAAAACATCACGGGCGGAATGATGCAGGTCAAACATCCTTTGGGAATCAATGCTAAGTCCCATCATGGGTGTGCCGGTTGCCCGGTGCAAGGGGCCAATGTCGACTCCTCCTCCACCCCGGCTGAAGTAGGAAATAGTGTTTCTTGGGAATAAAGGCAGCCATCCTTCAAGCTTCTTCCTTTGTTCATCGGAACTGGTCACACCAAAGCCGCGTGGTGTGAACCCACCTGCGTCGCTTTCGATAGCAATCAAGTGTTTCTCTTCATTCTCAACAGCCAGTTCGGCATAACGATGGCCTCCCCTAGTGCCATTCTCTTCATTGATAAACATAACTGCACGAATAGTTCGCTTAGGATTGATGCCTAATTCTTTCAGGAGTTTTAGTGCTCCAAGGGCATGCATGCATCCTGCTCCATCATCATGAGCTCCATGTCCGACATCCCAGCTATCCAGATGTCCTCCCACTACAATGATTTGGTCAGGATATTCAGATCCCCGCATCTCGGCGACAACATTGTGGGATGGTGCGTCTTCAAACCATTGGCAGTTCATTGTGAGCCGGAGAGTCGCTTCCGGATCCTTTGCAATTACCTCGCTCAATCGATCGGCAGACTGCACACCCAATGCTGCTGCAGGAATCTTCGGTACGCCATCAGCATACGATCCCGTACCAGTATGTGGGTAGTCATCATCCGCAGAGGTCACAGATCGAATGATGCTCGCAATAGCACCTTTTTCTGCTGCTGTCACAGCACCTCTCGATCTGGTACCCACATTGGCCCCGTATGAGGCACCGGTCATTATATTGCTCTGGTCGAATGGTGGATTGTAAAACAGTATCTTCCCTTCGACCTTCTCCTTTGTCAACCGATTCACTTCCTGCAAGGATCCAACTTCGAGAACTTGACCGGTGATTCCACCCGGGGGAGTAGCAATTGACCCGCCAATTGCCAAAACAGACAATTCCAACTCGTTTCCTTTGGAATCAGTTAGAACTGCTTGTTCTGCCTCACCTCTTTCCCAGTGAGGTACCTTCACATCCTGCAGAAAAACATGGTCAAACCCACTGGTATCCGAAATGTATTTTACCCACTCAATGGATTTGGCAGCATTGCTTGAACCGCTTAGCCGAGGTCCGATCTCAAGACAGAGGTCTCTTAACCAGATGTAGCTTTGTCGCTGCGTAAGTGCTTGCTCAAAAAGCCTACTAATGAACTCTCGGTCCTCATCGTGATCCACTTGAGCTATTGCAGGGGAAGCGACTCCGACTGCTAAGCAGACAATCAGGGTCGTTGCGCCCCATATATTGACAAAATTCATCGTAAAGTTTTTAGAAAGACTGAAAGATATTGTCGGGAATTTGGAAATTAAGTCCATGTGCCTGATAGCTTATCCGCACCATTTCATTGAGAGGTTCCTGGATTTCCAAAGGGCAACCAATTGCTCTATTCATATTGATCCCCAGGATAAAATTTCCATTGATTGGGATAGCATCGGTCACGTAGGCCACGTACTTCTTAACCAAAGGATCACTGTCAGGAGTATTGAAGGTCTCGATAATTTCCAGCCGGTAGCAGGGAAGCCCTTCAATTAGTTTGGTATCTGACCGATCTTCTCTTAACTCATAATCAAAGGTGCCACTGGTAGCTTCTGGTCCAAGGAAATAAGGTTCGACCTTTATTTCCTCATTCAGACGGTAAACTACCTGGTTTTCATTAGGTAATATGAGGTAAGTATTGGTGGCTCGATCAGCCACTACTTCCTGGATCAGAATTGAGTCCGGGTGAAAGTAAACACACTTCTCTTTACGAGTGATCATCGTGGAGAAGTGCTGGATATAGTCTTCGGTGACGGAATCCACTTCAATACTGTCACGTTCAAACTCAAGTCTGAGATGACCTTGGAGTGAATCGATGTATGCTTCCACGATCGGTTGAACTTGATAGGTAAGACAGAATTTACCCTGAGAAGGGTCCTGACCATACCCCGTGGATTGGGTCGTAAATAAAACTAAAGCTATTGCAAAGGCTCGAAGCATTCTATTCCGAACTTTTAGGCTGTCAAACAATGGTCCAAAAGTAAACAATTCAAATACAGCACGTGTAGGTTGTCTCAAGTGAAATAGACGATTGGTTTACTTTATAGACGATAGGTGGAATGCAAAATGGCCCGGTTTTTACAGTTGTACTCCTTATTGGGTGTTTTTGCCTGCATATGTGGGTCGGATGCTCTTTAATCGTCTTACAGACAGCGGTGATGAGTTCTAGTTAAATCAAGACCGTCAAAGGGCTTTTTACTCAAGACCCGTTTCTAGTTGGCTATAGGGGACTTGTTCCCCTATGGCTTTTTTAATGTGTCTGATCTCCCACATATTCTTTGAGAATTAATCATAACTTCGCGCCCGAAAATTTGAGGTAGATGCGTAGAGAAATTCACGGTTGGTACAGTCCATCTCTCAACAAGCACATGGATGTTGTAGTGTATGGCCACTATGGTTTTGCATTGCTTCTACTGCCTACAGCAGCAGCAGACTTTTTGGAATATGAAAGATTTCTGATGATCGACGCTATTCATCCTTTTATTGAAGGGGGAAAGGTTAAGGTCTTCAGCATTAACAGTATCAACTCGGAAAGTTGGCTCAATGACCATATACATCCAAGGCATAAATCCCTGAGACACGCTCAGTTTAACGAATATGTGTATAACGAGGTGGTGCCTTTCATTCGAAGTTTCACCAGTCCTGGAACTCCAATCATCCTATCTGGTGCTTCACTAGGGGCATTGCATTCTGCCAATCTATTTTTTAAGAGACCTGACCTGATCGATGGTGTGATTGCAATGAGTGGTAATTACGATCTTACGACCTATACACGTGGATATTGGGATGACGACGTCTATTTCAACTCCCCGATGCACTACCTAAAGAATTTGGAGGATGATTACTATCTCCCTCAACTGAGGTCGAAACATCACATACATATTTTGACCGGATCGGGTTCTTACGAGACACCGGAAGTTTCTCATGCTCTGTCTGGTGTACTCCATCAAAAACAGATTTCTCATGAGTTGGATGTATGGGGACATGACATGCCTCATGACTGGCCAACCTGGCGAGCAATGCTACCACACTATCTGGGGACCCGGTTTTAGAATCCCAATTGACCGCCCATTCCCAACTTCTGCAATTGCTCCATGGTCATTTCCTGGTAATTGCCCTCGGGCTTGTCGAAAAAATCAGGAGCAAGTTTATCAGAAATCTCCTGGGCCTCATAGGTCATACTCATCATTCCTCCCATATCAATCGTCATGGCTAAGGGAGTGCCTTCCAATTTCAAACCATTGAGGTTCTGCACATATACCTGAGGCACCCTGATTTCTGGAGTCAGGTAGAAAGTCATTTTTACATTTTGCCCTTCAGCATCATATTCAATGGATCCCCTGTGGCATTTATATCCAAGAATATCTTTGGTATCTGACTTGTCATAGACCACCTTGGCGTCACCCAATAGATCTTCGGAAGCCTCAATTTGCTGCTGAAGCTGCTCTTGGGAAAACACAGTCTTGATCTTCTGCCCCATCATGTCCATATACGTTTCAGAAGTTTTTCCACCAATGTTCTGATATACTCTCATTAGCATCATCCCGTTCATCATGTTGATTTCGACCTTCTGCTTCTGTTCGTCAAAGTATATTTCATTTGTAGACCCTTTCATCACATCTAACATTGGAGCCATCTGAGAATCGCTTGACTTGATGTCGGTCAGGGTCATCTTTACATAACCCTGTTTCAAAGTCTTTTGACTCCATCCGGAATATGCCGTTAGTACGAATAGGGGTAAGATCAGTAATAATGATTTTCTCATAGTTGTCGAATTTCAAAGTTTAAGAGTTGTTCAAGTCGGGTTGGTAATTCTCGATAAGAACATAACTCTAACGCAAATAATTCATCAAAATGGATAGAAGGGATGACTATTTTCATCAGAAGGCCCATTCGTCCAGATATTTTACGAAAATCTTCACGGTATTGAAGGCGTCGTCCAGTCCCCGGTGATGCCTACCATCAAATTCGAATCCCTCACGTTCCAGAGCCCTGCGTAACCCAATAGGTTTAGGCAGACCCTTGACTTCTTTGTAAGCCCTTTTGAGATTGATATGGGGTTCAAGCCAATAGTCCTCAACTCTGTGTAGTGCACAATCACTACGCAAAAGACGCACATCTTCCTTACCCCATGATACAAGTAAATAATCGTCGTCGTACAACTCAGCCCAATTCTGGAACTCTTCAATAACTCTTGGGAATGGTGAAGCACGATGGATTGATCTCTGGTCGATCCCGGTCAACTGCTTACAATAATATGACAGTTGGGGGTTTACGACTGGCTTGATCACTTTACTGAAGCGGCTTTGCTCCTCGCCAAATCTATTGAGTCGTACAGCCCCGAGCTCGATGATTTCCTTGGTCTCATTAGGAGGAGGAGCACCTTCCCAACAAGTAGCTTCGACGTCAAAGACAACAATATTCAAAATACAATGGGTGTGTCGCAGTGAAATTAATAATTGGAAGAGATAAAACAAATGTGATTTTAAGACACTATTGTGGCCAGTCTTGTCCTTCTGCGGATCAACTTGTCCAATCCATAGTTTTCCAACCGGTTGTGGTAGTAAAAGAGAAGTTTGAAATTCTCGCTGGTCACGAAATTATCTTTAGTCAACTTCAGGGGTTTCTTGTCATGATACAAGCCTAGTTTTTCAATACCATCCTTGATCATATCGTCCAAATCCCAGGATAATGGTTCACTTAGACGAATGTTCCCGGAAGCCTCCATCTTTTTGAGCTGTCGAAGAACAACGATCACCTGCGATCTAAATCGTGGCATGGAGACTTCAAAGTCTTCAAACGGTAGCTTCATCACGCCAAAGATATCCAGTTCGGGATGATCCTTGAGTAGTATCTGGAATGCAGTGAATGCCACAAGATGTGAAGTGAGCACTACGTTGTCTTTGTAAAATCTTTCAACGATGCGATCTGACAACAACTTTGTGTACACGTTTTCCCGCTGCAAATTCTGGGTAACCTCACCATCCAAACTGAAATAGTCTGCTATATCCACCGTGCGGTCATGTTCGTCAACACTCGATCCATCGGCACGGACAAAATTGCCAAGCACGTCAAAGGGCTGTCCGAAAGACATCACGATCTCTGACGAACGGTTATAATATTGAAAGAGGAACTTCAACAATTTCCTCTTGCTCTTCGAAAAATCGCGGATACTCATATACTTTTCCTTACCAAGACTCTGCAAGTATTCCTCGATGAGAAATCTGGCCTCCAATACAAAATGATAGTCCAAGATCAATGGTACGATGAACACCTTATTATCTAATTTCTTTTGACAGATGGCGCGCTGAGCTTCGATAGCTGTGCCTAGTAAGCCTAGTTTCAATTTGTTTTCGGTCATACCTGATCTCGACCGGGTACCTCCCGGAAAGAAAAGGCTATGGGTGCCTTGCTGGATGCTGAGATTAGACATTGATTTGAGCGTTTCCAGGTAGACTGGATTCTTCTTTCTTCGATCGACTCGATAGGCTCCGAGCCGATTCATGAAGTATGCTGCCGGTCCGAAATTGTAAAGATTCAAACCTGCGCCATAACTAAATGAGGGTAGCCCCACCTTTGCATCTACGGCATATCCGATTAATAATGAATCGAGATTGCTGAAATGCGTAGGTACCAACACAATCGTTCCTCGCCGGGCGAGATCGCGGATCATTTCTATCGGACCATAGATTTTAATCCGGTGAAATAGTTGCTCCTTCTTACCCCAGCCTCGCGCGGTTCGGGCATATTTATTCAGAAGTCGCTTGAAGAAAAAAGTAAGGATCTTTCGAGCCTGCAGATAGGTTTTTGGAACGAAGCTTCCAACAATCTCGTCACTATACCGGGCGATGATTTTCTGCAGTAGATCCAACTGCGATCTCTCGAGGTCCTTAGCATTATCGATCTCTGAAGTCTCAATCAACTCCTTGTGAATGCGGGTCCAGAATTGTTTCTCGTCAGGTCTGTCGACTCGCCAGGGTTTACTCCTTATTCTTATCCGCTCCTGGTAGACTGTCTTAGCAAGAAGTTCCTCAAAGTCACCTTGATACTTCTCTTCCAAACGAGTGAGCGTGAAGTCATTGATCTCTTTGATAAACTCCCGTCGCTTCAGACTCAACTTATAGATAGGCCAATCTTCAAGATTGGGTAAGATATGTGGGTATAATTGTAGTTTTTCCTTCATCCTAATGAAAAGGAGATGCTCAATCTCTGGCTTCAGCCAGGTCGAGAATATACTCCAAAAGCTCTTCTCTCCCCTCTTTGGTTACACTCGAAATTAGGAATTGTTTGGGTAAGTATTCCCATGTCTCGAGAAAGGCTTCTCTGATCAGCTCGAGATTAAGTTTCAGCTTCACAGGCTTAAGCTTGTCTACTTTTGTAAAAACTAGTGCACAAGGTATACCATTGGCACCGAGCCAGTTGATAAAATCCATATCAAGTGGTTGAGGAGGTATGGAGCCATCGACAAGCACAAAGGCACAAATGAGTTCCTGTGATTCGAGTAGGTAATTCCTGACCATTTTCTGCCAGGATCGGCGTTTCTTCTTCGATTGTTTTGCATATCCATATCCTGGGAGATCCACCAGGTACCATGCATCGTTTACCAATATGTAATTTAACATTTGAGTCTTCCCGGGCTGCTTTGAAACATGAGCCAGTTGCTTTCTTTCGATCAGAAGATTGATCAGGGAAGACTTGCCTACATTTGACCTTCCGATGAAAGCAAATTCTCGCTTCTTAGTCTTTGGACATTTGGCCCAGGAGGGAAAACTTCCGATGAACTCACTGGTCTTAATCATGGTCGCAAAGATTCCAAAATTTTCCGCGGGCAAAGGATCATGATTAAAGTTTTGTTAATTCACATGGCTAAATGCCTGAAATAGTATGGTTTAGGATCGGGAAATCGTTTAATTTGCACTGTTTTTGCTGCCATTGATACGTTATGATGAGATTAAGCCTCCTGCTTTTAATTTTGATGAGTTCGCTGGAGTTGGCATTCGGCCAATTCCGAGTGGGCTTTAAGGGAGGACTTAGCACCTATGACCTTGGGGTGAACGAGTTCATCGATATTGTAGATGGCACCCAATCATTCCAACTTGGAATTAGTGATGCCAAATTTGGCTACCATCTGGGTGTTGTACTTCAAATGCAGATTGGATCTTTTGTGATGCAGCCGGAAGCGGTGTGGAATTCAAATTCGGTGGAGTACTCCTATACTGAGATCACAAATCCGTCGGTGACCCAAGTCTTCGATGAAAAATATCAATATCTGGACATCCCATTTTTGTTTGGTATCAAAGCCGGTCCTCTTCGCCTGATGGCAGGTCCGGTTGGACATTACTTCATTGACAGCACATCTGATTTATTCGATTTTGAATCGTATGATCAGAAGTTTAAATCGATGACTTACGGATATCAGGGAGGAATAGGTCTTGATTTCTTTAATATCCTTCTTGATTTTCGGTATGAGGGGAATTTTACCAAGTTTGGAGAGCACATCACTTTCTCCGGAACTCAATACAACTTTTCCAGCACCCCCGCCAGACTCCTCGCCTCTGTTGCTATTACCATTGGCTGACCATTGATCACAATTCCAGCATTCCGTTTGGCAGCCTAAACCAGATCAAGCTGAGTGGCTCATTCCAAGCTAAAATCATTTCATCACTCAGTGGAATCAGACATTCCCTACCAGAGGGGATGATCTTTACGACTGCCATCTCCTGTTGAGGGTAGGCTTGAACGTCGATAATGAGAGCTACCTCTCCGGAGTTGAAATCATTTGCTAAGAAGCCCTTCAGAAAATCATATTGGAGTTTTTCGCCACCGCCATTGTGCTTAAGAATGTACTTTGATTCCAGGAACAGTGGCCTCCCGGCAATCCTGATGGCCTCATCCGGTAAATCGATCCCTTCAAATTTGATGGTGGAGCGATTGTCAAGAGCCAGAGCGTCAACATGGAAGGGGACCTTGTATCCATCAATCTCGACAAAAAGAAATGCTGATTTTAGTGCGTATTCCCAGTAAGGCTCTTCGATATGCACTTTCACCTCACCGAGAATACCCGTCGCCTTCTTTGTATATCCGATCTGGCTAAGTTCCAAAGTCATTAATTGTGATCGATGATTTGTTCACGCATGATGAAACCCCTTCCAGATTTTGTCCGCCAGTCAAGACCGATACAGGGGCCGGTATCCCCGGTATATTTACAATAAGAGTCCAGGATCCATCTCTCCCTGTAAATCAACCCCACATTCTTGGCGTACTTTTCCTGAGACCAGCGAAATTCGATCTCATTCTCGTCATTCGCTTGCTGTACAGTGGCAACATCACTGAAAGTTAAATCTTCAACACTCTCCTGCTGATCGACGCTCAAAACCTCATAGCTCCAGTTTTTATACATTTCAATGGCTTCACCAGATACAAAAACGATGATGTCGTCAGGCAGGAACAAATTTCCGTCCCAGGTGATTCCTTCCCACATTGGAAAGATGAGGTTGATAAACCGTAAATTTCCCTCTGTCCGCATGGCCTGATTCACACCACGCGTCTCTGTGGTGACATCCATAATAGACCAAGGCTCATCAAGACTTTCGGTTCTATATCTTTCGATGCGGTATACTTGTTCCCCTTCCGCCCCCTCTATCACTTCTTTGATCTCTTCCCGTATATAAAAGCGGCTGGAGTCTGTCTCTGGAAGATTATTGTTACCAATGTCAAATTGAATGGAATCCACCTGGTAGACCCGGTATTTCCCTATCTCCAATGGAAAGTATTCATGTCCGTATACTGATGGGTCGATGGGATCCTCCGTATCACTCTGGCAGCTCCACAGTAAGATCAGCGATAGGCTGAGAAGTAACAGTAATTTAGAATTCATCTTTAGCCATTACAGGGAACTATAGATTATCCCACCTCCTACAATATCCTCATCTTCGTAAAACACAGCGGACTGTCCCGGGGCCACTCCTCGCACGTGAGCTTGAAACTCTATTGAAGTCAAATCTCCATTCTTTTCCAAAGTACTTAACGTACCGGGATCACGATATCTTATCTTCGTAACTACTTCAAGCCGGTCATCCGGCCTGTCATACTTCATCCAATTCACTTGTCCAACTTTCATGCCGCTACGAAGCAGATCATCAACCGGACCCAATACCACTGTATTGGACTCGGGTATAATCTCAGAAACATACATAGGTTCTCCAAACGCCAATCCCAATCCTTTGCGTTGGCCGATGGTATAAAATGGATAGCCTTGATGTTTGCCCAAAATCTGTCCGGACCGATCTATAAAATCACCTCCGCTCACGGTTTCTTCCAACTCGGGCATACGCCTCTTGAGAAAACCACGATAGTCATTATCTGGTACAAAACAGATCTCGTAGCTCTCGGATTTCTTAGAAAGTTCTTCAAAACCCCAATCATATGCCATCTGACGCACTTCGGGCTTGGTCAAATCTCCAAGAGGAAACTGACTACGTTCCATACACTCCTGACTTAGCCCCCACAATACATAAGACTGGTCTTTATTGAGGTCACGTGCTTTACGGATCCAACGGCGGTTACCATTTGAAACAATTTTAGCGTAATGACCAGTTGCGATTGAGTCACAATGAAGTGCATCGGCCCTGCGCAGCAAAGCATTCCATTTGATATGGGTATTACAAAGTACGCAAGGATTCGGGGTACGACCAGCCAGATATTCATCGACAAAATTGTCGATGACATAGTCACCAAATTCCTCCCTGATATCGATGATAAAATGGTGGAATCCCATCTTTACCGCTACTTCTCTGGCATCATTTATCGAGTCGAGGCTGCAGCAACCGGTCTCCTTATTAGATCCACCCGAACTGGCATAGTCCCAGGTTTTCATAGTGATCCCCACTACTTCATAACCTTGTTCGTGAAGCATCATCGCTGTGACAGTACTGTCAATACCGCCACTCATTGCCACTAAAATTCTACCGTGCTTACTCATTTGAATTCAATCTACCGGCAAAAATACGGTTCTTAGATACATTTATCCGGGCCGGCACAAAGAGAGTAATTTAAGGGTGCGTCAGATATTCCTTACATTTCCGCTAAAGGGAGCTGGACATGCGATTAGTATTCTTGTTGGTGACTGCTTTGATTCTTTTCCAATGCACACCGGCTTATGACATCATCATTCGTGGTGGAGACGTTAATGATGGTCTGGGCGGACCATCTGAAATTCTAGACATTGCTATTCATGACCAAAAAATTGTCAAAATCGCCCCCAGGATTAAGGCCAAAGCAGACCTGGAAATCAATGCACAAGGACAGGTGGTGTGCCCTGGATTTATTGATCTTCATGCTCACCTTGAGCCACTTGCACTCTATCCGGATGCTGAGAGCCATATCCGACAGGGTGTGACTACTGCCCTGGGAGGACCTGATGGAGGATCTCCATTCCCGATTCAGTCTTACCTAGACACGCTATCCATGACCGGGACTGGATTGAATGTAGGATACCTAATTGGGCATAACACCGTTCGTAACCATGTCATGGGCCTGGTAAACCGGGCTCCGACCCAAGTTGAGTTAGATAGCATGGGGGTCCTGATAGGCAGTAGTATTAATCAAGGGGCCTTTGGAATGTCCACTGGGCTCAAATATTTGCCGGGTACCTTTGCCAAAACAGATGAGATCATTGCTTTGGCCCGAGTGGCTGCTGCTAAAGGAGGTATTTACACCTCCCATTTAAGGGAGGAAGGGCTTGGACTATTGCATGCCGTAGAGGAGGCTATCCTTATTGCAGAAGAAGCTCGAATACCGGTAGTTCTCACCCACCACAAGGTGATTGGGCAGCCTATGTGGGGAGCTAGTGAGAAGACATTGGCGATGGTTGATGCTGCCCGAAGGAGAGGACTGGATGTGGTGATGGATCAGTACCCTTATACCGCAAGTCACACAGGCCTTAGGGTGATCATACCTCCTTGGGCATTGGAAGGGCCCAGAGATCAATTTGCGATACGCTGTGAAGACCCGCTTCTGAGGGACAGCATAAAAAGAGGAATCATTTTCAATATCATCAACGACCGGGGCGGAAATGACCTCCGGCTCATCCAGTTTGCCAAAATCGATTGGGTACCTGAAATGACCGGTAAAACACTGCACGACCTGCTTGAATTTAGAGGTATAGAGCCGACGGTTGAAAATGGCGCTGACATGGTTATTGAAATTCAATTGCACCGGGGAGCGAATTGCATTTTTCATGTAATGGATGAGGGAGATGTTGAACGAATCTTGCAGCATCCATTCACAATGATTGCTTCAGACGGTCGACTGACTCAATATGGCCAGGGCCATCCTCATCCACGTGCTTACGGCACATTTCCGCGTGTACTAGGCCACTATGTAAGAGAAAAGCGAATATTGACGCTGGAAGAGGCTATCCGAAAAATGACATCTCTACCGGCAGCCATGTTGGGTCTTACATCTCGTGGAGTTCTCAGCGATGGAAATTGGGCTGATATCACGATATTTGATCCCGAGGTGGTGAAGGATCAAGCCACCTTTGAAGATCCTCATCAGTACCCTTTGGGGATAAATTACGTCATTATCAATGGTACAGTAGCCGTGGCAGAGGGTACGTTTCAAGATGTGAGAGCCGGAAAAGTCTTGAAGAAAGAGTAGTTCGTTATAATATTATGATTTCCTTAATCCTTATCAACTAAAATTTCAGGTCTTCTTATTATGAAAAATTATTCCCTCTTTGTCTTCACCAGTCTGTTTTTAGCTGTAAGTGCGTGCAGTGTTAATCCCGTTACTGGTAAAAAACAACTCGTTTTTATGTCTGAGGAGCAGGAAATTGCTCTCGGAAAGCAAGCTGATCCAAGTATTGTGGCTATGTATGGACTTTACCAGGATCAACAACTGCAGAACTTCATAAATGAAAAAGGTCAGCAAATGGCCAAGATTTCTCATAGGCCCCATCTCAATTACGAATTTAAGATCCTGGATTCCCCCGTTGTGAACGCCTTTGCTCTGCCAGGAGGCTACATATATTTCACGAGAGGAATCCTTGCCCACTTCAGCAATGAGGCAGAATTTGCTGGGGTCTTGGGTCACGAAATTGGGCACGTCACCGCCAGGCATGGTGCCATTCAGCAGACACAGCAAACTCTGGGACAAATCTTGTTGATCGGCGGCCTGATCGTATCTCCCGCTTTCCGACAGTTTGCTAACGAAGGAATGCAGGCGATGCAATTGCTCTTCTTAAAAAACAGTAGAGACCATGAATCGCAATCTGATGAACTGGGTGTCGAGTATTCGACTGAAATTGGATATGATGCCCGGCATATGGCCAATTTCTTTCAGACCTTGAATAATATGCGGACAGGAACGGAGTCTGAGACTCTTCCTACCTTCCTGTCTACCCATCCAGATCCCCTGAATAGATTTCAGAGAGTGGGGGAATTGGCAGAGCAAGCTCAGGCTCAGCATCCGGGAATGACTTTTAAAGTGAATCGCGACAGTTATCTCCAGATGATAGACGGGATCATCTACGGTGAAGATCCCAAACAAGGCTATGTGGAAAACAACACCTTCTATCATCCGGAACTGAAATTCTACTTCCCAATACCCAATGCATGGCGGACAGTTAATACTCCACAGCAGGTTCAGATGGCACCGAAAGACGGAAAAGCACTGATGATCCTCACGCTGACTCAGGCCAATTCGCTGGAAGAAGCTGCTCAAACAATTGTAGAAAAGTATTCTCTAACTGTAGTCGAGCAAAAAAAGCTTTCGCTAAATGGTATGGATGCCTATGCTATGGTGGCCGATCAAACCAACCAGCAGACCAACGAAAGTATCCGCCTGCTAACATATCTGATCTCCTATAACGGTTTGATATATACGTTCCACGGGGTGAGCCTTCCCACTGATTTTGAGAAATATTTGCCTTCTTTCAATCAGACGATGCGCAATTTTAAAGTGTTGCGTGATGCTTCAAAGATCAATGTCAAACCAGAAAGAATCAGCATAAAACGCCTGAGTAAAAGTGGCACATTTCAATCGGCATTGGAGGACTACCGCATTCCAAGTGACCGGCACCGGGAGTTGGCTTTAATCAATGGATTGGACCTAAAGGATCAGGTCTCAGCTGGTCAGTATATCAAGATCGTGGTAAAGTAGTGGACTAAAAAACCCACTTACTGGGATTGTCTTTATTGGTCAGAAGTGTTAAATTGTTACCAGGAAGGACCAATTGCTAGTCTTTCGACCCAAGTAAGCGAATGAAACCTGTTACAATTCTTACTTTTTATTTCATCGTTTGCAGAGGGTGAATTCAATGTGCTCCGGTGACTGGTGCACATGAAAGAGTTATCACAATACCAACTTCAAAATAGCTCCAGTTGGTTATTTCTGCGAACCGATTCGCCCGAATCGGTTCCTTTATTTTGACGAATTGTTTTGTCATCAAAGACTGTCCTTCCCCCATACTTGGGAGAATTGGCTCTCTCCCACTCAATCAGTTCCTGAAACTTTCCTGAGTCTGGATTTAGATCAGATTCCAATGATTTGGCAATAGTGTGAAGCTTTCTGAAGCTGTGTTTCTTTTCGGAAATGTCCACCTTTGCTTTACTTAGACAATCGTTAAGCACTTTGATAGTTTCATCATACACCTTAAGCGGTACTGGAAAAGGATGCCCATCTTTACCACCGTGAGCAAAGGAAAAGCGTGCAGGATCGCTAAATCGGGTAGGTGTTCCATATATCACTTCACTCACCAGAGCTAAAGATTGCAAAGTGCGTGGTCCCAATCCCCTGGTGAGAAGAAGATCTTCAAAACCAGATATTCCGCTTTCATGGGCCAGATACAAAACTGCTCCCAGTCTTTTCAAATCAATGTCTTTCACCTGTACATCGTGATGAGCAGGCATATTTAAATGCTTTATTTCCTGGGTCATCCGGATTGGCTCTTCACGAGCTATGTCGAGAATACCCTGACGGGAACGGGCGGCATCCTTATGGACCAAGTTCAATATCTGCCCCATGTTTTCACCATAGATACTGGAATGAGGCTCCTCAATGAAACTCTTAATATTAAGGGAATGCCAATGATAACGCCGAGCTGTGGCTGATGCGTCACTCATTCCTTGTTGAATGACGGTCCATTCACCAGATTTTGTTACCACAAAAGAGTGCAGATATAACTGGAACCCATCCTGAAGAGCAGTATTATCGATCTTGGCACTCAAACGACTTGATCTCACCAGTTCAGCTCCCCTAAGACCTTCACGATCAGCGATTTGAACTAATTCATTTGGAGTTTGTCTGGAATGCCTTCCCCGTCCGCCACAGACAAATATTCCCAGATCATGTGAGATCGGATTAAGAGATGTTTTCAGGGCACCCATGACCGAAGTAGTGATGCCGGATGAATGCCAATCCATTCCAAGCACCGCCCCGAAGGACTGAAACCAGAAGGGATCACTCAATCGTCGAAGAACTTCATCAGCACCAAAATCTGCCACCATGACTTCCACAATGGCCCGGCCCAGCTTGGCCATTCTTCGATGCAACCAGGCGGGAACCCTTCCTCCATGGAGTGGTAAATCGGTGAATCCGGAGCGTTTCATCTATGGAAGGTAAGTAATCTTCTGAGGCACTGTCGATTCTGATATTTCAAATCTTTGGAATTTATTCAATATGTTTGCGGCGGCAAAAAAATACCTGCATGACTGCTACAAATGAATCAAGTAAGAAGTATTGGATGTATTTTGGGATCTCCTTTGTGATTATTGTCCTGCTATTGGCTTTTGCCTCGGAATTCTTTTGGGTGGCACTCCCATTTGTCTTGACCTTTTTGGTTAAGGCCCTTGACGCTATCTGAAACTAGGGCCAATACAATGGTCGGAGGGTACTGCTATTCTCGAGTTGCAAGCAATTACAGCAGGCCCGGTCAAAATTAGGAGGTGGCAATCCGGGCAACCCGCACAAGGGCAATTCAATGAAATCCTCTGGCAAATCTCCCCGGGTTACGAACTGTAGCGCCCGCACTTCATCGACACATGCGAAATAACCCAAAACCTCTTGATCTGGATCGGAAGTGCAAATGATGTTGCCGGGAATAGCAGCAGGCGGTGCGTCGAAAATCGATCCTACATTATTAACAATCTGATCTACATTGTCCCAGTAGCGGAAGGCTGCCTCCGAAAGTGATTTCTGAGATACGTAGAAAGATGCCGCTAATCCAAATGCAAAGTCAATGTCTTGTTTTACAAGCTGCTCACTAAAGGAGCTCGCGCTTTCCAAAGTGGCACCATCCAGAACAAACACGTTGCTCTGGTTGATCGGACGAGTAACGTAGCAAGACTTTGGTGCGTGCAAAGGACTGCAGACAATTTCTGATAATAGAAAGACATGTTCCACATCCCATTTGAGCAATGGTCTATCCTCCTCGAGTGGCATCGTGGTATGCACAAAAAGGTTGAAGAAACCTCTTTCCAGAAATCGCGTTTCATCAACCAACACTTCTTCGATTGAGAGCTCGAAGTGCAAACTATCTACAGGGGGTACCGGCAGAATGGTTTCGGGAATGGATTGATACTTCTGGCCATCAGATGTCTGAATCTTGACATGATAGATGCCTCCAACATCTACTTCTACCGTCTCTCCCATCAGCTGATAACGTCCCTCTCCCATTGGGAGGTAGGATTCACTGCGGCCTTCTCCGTCAAAAACCGTAATTATAGCTCCAACTTCCGGCGGAAAGACTCGCTTACCCAATACATCTGTCCGGGTCAATCTGATCGTGTTTGAACCCTCAATGGTAGAAAGCTGACCATCTACCACCAACACCCCGACTTGTTCGGGAGCATTGAAATCGATCTGCTCCACACAGGCAATCCATCCAATGATGATCAGTATGCCGATCGCCCTTTTCACCACATGAAATTCCAGGTTAATGAGGGGAATGTAGCACCTAAGACTGAAAGCTTGTAGGCCCTTTGTATATTTCGGCTGTCCCTTCGGAAGTAGATTGAGAAGGCATTTTTTCTCCCATACAAGTTATAGAAGGACACGGTCCAGCTGCTTCTGAGTCCTTTTAATTTTGCTTTACTCTTGTCTACCGTATAACCGATATCAAAACGATGATATGCTGGCACTCTAAAGAGGTTTCGACCTGAATAATGGGTAATCAGTACCCCCTGAACTTCATAGTTTGACACAGGAACGGTAATGGGACGACCTGTCTTGTAAGCAAACCCAAACTGCACATGGTGGACCGGATCCATTTCATATTTAAATTGAATATTGAGCTGATGGGGTTGATCGAATTGAGAAAAGTGCCATTGATTATTGTCAATCTGTTCTGTCAGGTGAGAACTGATCGACCTTGCTTCACTTCGACTAAATGTATAGGCAAGATGACCACTTACCTCACCCAGACTCCGTACAAGGCTGAACTCTGCACCATATGATCTGCCAATACCAGGTACGATTTCGGTTTCTAATTCTTCATTAAGTAGTAATGAGGCCAGATCTTTGAAAAGCGGAAGGTCTGTTAGTTCCTTATAAAAACCTTCGACCGATACATCCCAGTCATCGGCCAGTTTTCTAAAATATCCTGCAGAAAAATTAGAAGAATTCTGAGGTTGCAAGTAATCATTGCTTAATTGCCAAATGTCCACCGGCGTGGATGTGGCGGTACTGCTTACCAGGTGGATATACTGTTTTACCCGATTATAAGAGAATTTTACCGCCTGACGATCGTCTATACGATAGCTAATCGAGAACCTCGGCTCAAGGCCCTGATATGATGCTATCTTATCATTCTTGTCGAAAACCTCAGTTCCGATTACATTTTCAGGAGTTCTGGGAAGCCCATCCCGATACTTCCGTGTAGTCATTGGTCCAAGGGCAGCATAGTAGCTAAAGCGGATTCCTGCAGAAAAAGAGATACGGGGAGAAATGTTGATTTCGTCATTGATATATACCCCTAGCTCCATCCCTTGATCTTTTGGGAGAGAACTTGAATTTATCGAGGAGCGAATGCTGTATGGTTGAATACGCTCAGGATCCATATCTAAGCTAATTGCTTCAATCCCAGTGTTGAAAAAGTGATTCTCATTTTGGAAGCTGAGGTTTGACTTCACCTTCAGGAATGAAATCCCATTGAACAGATCGAAGGCATCATCTCCTTGCGGTACAAATTGATTGCTATCGTATGTGCCGGAAATTACACTGGTAGACAATGAGGTGTTGTTATTAATCAGGTAACGCCATTTGAGATTGCCGAGCCATGTAGTCCAACTGTAGCCAAACTCATCAGTGAATTGAAAAAAGTCATGGCTCAGGTACGTTGAAATGCTAACTGAGTGTTCGTCATTGAATTGATGATTGATTTTTAATAGTGCATCCCCAAAATATGCCCTACTGTCTCTCACACTTGATTTACGAACTCTTCGTAGCAACCAGTTGGAATAAGAGCTTCTGAGACCAACCAGCAAAGCGGTACTTTCTCCAAGGGGTCCATCCATTACTAATCTGCTGCTGGCCAGGCCGATTCCTCCCCTGCCCTGCCACCTTTTTGTATTGGCATCTTTTGATTCCACCTGCAACACCGAAGACAATCTGCCACCATATTGTGCCGGGATGTTCCCCTTGTAAAGGGAAACATTACGAACCGCGTCGGCATTAAAAATCGAGAAAAGCCCCAATACATGGCTCGCATTAAATAAAATGGCATCATCCAACATCACCAGATTTTGATCAATGTTGCCTCCCCGCACGTTGAATCCTGCACTCGCTTCTCCCACAGTGCTCACACCTGGCAATTGTTCAAGGCTTTTTAGAACGTCAGCTTCTCCCAGAAAAGACGGTAATTCTCTGATATCCTGCACACTCAAGGCCTCCACTCCAATCTGGGTTTCATAAATCTTATTTTGCACGGCAGTGGCTTCCACAACCACCTCCGACAGGTTAAGAGCCCAGACTTGCATTTCAAAGTCCATTTGTCCGTCGGCATACCATCCCAGCTCTAGGTTGATGGGTTGATATCCGAGGTAAGAAATCAGATATTGATAGTTACCGGGTGATCCTTGCAGCTCGAATTTCCCATTTTCATCGGTTACGGTTCCAAGACCGGTCAACTGATTTTGAATCACGACACCAACGATCCCCTCCTGGGTGTATTTATCTCTGACGCTTCCTGAGAAGTTCAAATTTTCCGCATCAGGAGCAGTCGAATCTCCAAGTGTCAAATCCATCCTTAGGGGTTCATAGGATATGGGTTTAGTAAATTCTCCGCTTTCCCAGTTTTCGATCAGTTTTTCAATCGAGGATCGCGTACTTACATGCTTATTTGCCAGAACGATACCATTTCCAAACTTGATGACATCCAAATTGCTGCCATCTAAAAACCTGGTCAATGCCCGGTACAGGGGTTCCCCATTGAAGTCAAATGTTAGCCGGTAATACGGAATTTTGGAAGGATCATAGTAAAACTTTGTCTGGTACCTGGTTTCCAGGATCTCCATAAACTCTACTACGGTGATATCAGTAAACGTACCCGTCACAGGTCTGGTAAGGTCAGCCTGGCCATGGACGGGCAACGTTACAGCCAAGCCAGAAAGAACTCCTAAAATTTGGAGCCATCTGCAACCATCTTTGCAGGTGTAGTTCATTCCGATCAAAGATACAACTAAGGTATTCTTCCTTGGCTTAGTTAATAAATTGAAAAAGTCTTCCAGACGATTGATTAGATGATTGGCATTTTGTTTCTACCTTTTGAGCTCTATGAGCGATTCTTACCTCCGACAGCAAGGCCTTGAGGCTCCGCCACCTAAAACTCTTTGGACGAGTCTGAAATATCTGGGTCCCGGTTTCATTCTCTCCGCCTCGATAGTAGGATCAGGGGAATTGATCGCTACTACCACTCTGGGGGCTAGAGCCGGATTTGTCACATTTTGGATCATTATTGTCAGCTGTCTCATCAAAGTAGCAGTGCAGATCGAGTTTGGAAGATTCACGATCACGCATGCGCTTACTCCCATGGAGGCATTTAATAGCTTGCCTGGTAAGAAGATTGGCAAGGCCCATTGGAGTATTTGGACATTCTTTATTCTAATGATAACAAAGATATTGCAGGTGGGAGGGGTGCTGGGTGGGGTGGCCATTATATTGAACATGCTGGCACCGGGGATATCCATGACTGCATGTGCCTACATCATTGCCATGGTCGTTGCCCTAATGATCTTCAAAGGTTATTACCGATTCATCGAAAAGTTTTCCCTGTCAATGATTGTCCTTTTCACCGTATTTACATTTGTATGTTTATATTCTCTTCGATATACAGATTACTCAATTACTCTTGGAGAAATATGGAGTGGACTCCAGTTCTCACTTCCGAAGGAGGCTGTTGGTGTTGCCATTGCTGCCTTCGGCATTACTGGCGTAGGTGGAGATGAGATCATTGCATATAATTACTGGTGTCTTGAAAAGGGATATGCTGCAAAAGCGGGTCGATTTGATTCCACTCCCGAGTCTATCGAAAGAGTGAAGGGTTGGACTAGGGTGATGTATATCGATGCAGTGGCGGCTATGATAGTTTATACAACAGTGACTGCTGCGTTTTACCTTTTGGGTGCTGCAGTGCTCCATGCACAGGGATCAGTGCCAGAGGGCTATGAGATGATCAACATTCTGGCCACCATGTATACTGAGTCCTTGGGGCCTGGTGCCCGCGTCTTCTTCATGATTGGTGCCTTCATGGTCTTATTTAGTACCTTATTTGCTGCCCTGGCTGCGTGGACCCGACAATTCTCGGATGTTTTTGGGCAACTGGGATGGATAGACTTTAAAGTCCAGGAGGAGAGAAAAAGGTCGATAGCTTACCTCAGCTGGATTTTCCCTGTACTCTGGGCTACTTTTTTTCTGTTTATCAAACTCCCGGTCTTGATGGTGTTGATCGGTGGAGTGGTGACCTCAGTGATACTTCTTTTGGTGATTTGGGCTGTAATCCATTTTCGTTACAACCGAACTCCACAAGTCCTGAAGCCTTCTCGCTCTTATGACACCGTACTTTGGATCAGTGTGATTTCAACGGTGTGTATCGCTATATATGGAGTTGCCAAGCTATTATTTTCCTGAAATCTACCTTATCAAAGTGACGTCACCCGATTCGGTTACCACGCTGCCGTCTGCAAACTCAAACACCGCCTTCCATACGTAGACACCCGGAGTCATCAGTTGATCACCAGCAAATCCATTCCACCCTTCAAATTCACTATTCACCATGATCTTTTTGTTCTCAAAGAGGCGTTGGCCCCAACGACTATATATTTCGAAAGTGCGAATCGGATATGGAAATCGACCAGCGATAAAGAAGTAATCATTAATGCCATCACCATTCGGAGTAAAGGCATTGGGTATGTATACATATAGATTTCGATCGACCAAGATTTCCACTTTATCGATTACCATACAGCCAAAGCCATCTGTCACAGCCACCTCATAAGTTGTGGGAACAAAAGGTTGGACATAGATCTCCGGACAAGTTTCACACGTGGATGCAGAAAGGTTGGTTTCATCCCACTTATATGAGTAGGGTCCAGTCCCGCTAATATCTGGTACCAGTAATATACTGTCCCCGATTAGTACTTCCCGATCGGGACCCAGGCTTACTTCAAGGTTTGGCGAAGATTCTACCACAATGGTGTCAAACGAGATGGTACAGCCACTTTTGGCTTCTACAAAGTAGGTGCCCGCCCCGCTTACAACAAATGTTGCCTCAACCGATCCATCATGCCAGCGATAGCTTACTCCGGGAGGGCCAGCGGTAAGCACAAAGGTATCTTGCGGACATAAAAGGCGATTTTGGCCCCGGAGATCTACATCTAAAGGAGTGACCCAAACTGACGTTGGATCACCTGGTACCAATGTAGTTGGGTCATCGGATAGGGTAAATCCTCCCAGTGCCTCGGGCAAGTTATCAAGTCTGGCCTGATTGGGAAAGTGCCCCTCAAGGCCTTCGCCAATTCTCACTTTCACAATCAGGCTGTCTACACCCAACGGAAGCAGCATGTCATCAAAAATGAGTTCATTAGGTTTGCCCGTCTCGCGTCGGGTACCACCAAAGGGATTATCAATGATATCAATAACTTCAAAACCCTCCGGCATAATATCCGAAAAAGTCAAATGCTCCCTGACTACACCACTGGCATTTGCGAGTACAAATGTATAGGTTACCTCCGTGCAGGGAACAGCATTCCTTGGGAAAGCATCTTTGCTCACCTTTATCGTGAAAGGACACGAGCAGCCATCCGTGCGGTCAGCAGTTTCCCCCATGGTAAGTGCCGTCAGGTCTCCGGTTTCCTTATTGATGGCAAAGAGCGTATTCTGAAAATCACTGCCAGTAGGACGACCATATCCATACAGATTGCCAAATGTATCAAAGAACAAAGTACCCATTGAACTGGCAGGTTGACCACTGGCCCCTACCGGAGCAACTGTTCCCGAATTAATATTTACCGTGATCAATTGGCCAATGTTGCGGTCATATGCATAGCAAATTCCAGTAAAGGGGTCAAACGCCATATCAAAAAATAAGAAGGGATTATCCCTTAAAAGAACTTCCCTGGTTGGGTACGATGGATCTCTCAGATCTATAAAAATCAAATTGTCGTTTGAACTCCCTATGCCAAAATCAAATGGGGAACCACTTAGAACCAGATAGTTGCCATCTGGTGTACAGGCACCGGCAAAGTAGCGTTTCACTGGTATTTCAGAAAGGACTCTCAAAGGACGGATGGTTCCAGTTGCATCTATACTTACCAGAGTGGTCTCTTGTTGATCGATCACATAGATCAGATTATCTGTGATCCGGTATCCCATGGCATTCAGATCGTGGCCATCAGTCAGGCCATCCACCCGGTTGAAAGTGACCAGTTTGGTCTGTGGATCAATATTGATGCGAAAAAGCTCACTATATCCTGTACCCCTCAATGTCAGATAATAATCGCCTGCACATACAAAGGGTTCCTGACCAGAAATGAACACTGGAGGGAGAATCATCAGGAAAACTAACAAGCGTAACATCAGAGCAGGACCCACAGATTTTTAGTAATATAACAAGGTGTAGCCTCTTTTGTAACGAAAAAGTGACCCAGAGTGCTCATTTCGAGGTTGAAAAGATGGCAAATGACCTGGATTGCATTCTGTGTTGGAAACCTTAAAAACACCATAAAACGTTTAATCATGAAGACATATCGAACTTGCCTTATTGTTAGTCTCAGCTTACTACTTTTCCTCAGCTTTATTCCCATGGGCCATGGTCAGGGAATTCTTAACCGTGTATTGAAAAGATCAAAAGATAAGATCGAAGATAAAGTAGAGCAGGCTATCGTGGAGAAGGCGTCTGAGGCTATTGCCAGACAAGTCTACCGGTCAATGTCGGATGCCTTTGATAAAATGCTGCGAGATGCGTGGGAAGCTGATAGCTCCAGCTATGCAGACCGCGAAGGCGACTCCGGAAATTATGCCGAATGGGCAGCCACCTGGATGCAGCGGATGAACGAAGCCGTTGACCTCCCTCCTTCATTTTCTTTTGACATGAGGGCGGACGTGATTATTGAAGATGGAAAGGAAAAGAATCAAGTGATTCTTTACTTATCGGCTACCGAACCAATCTTTGCTATGGAACAGATGGAGAAGAAGGAAAAGCGCATCTTTCTGATCGATGGTGAGAAGGATGTAGTTGTGCTGTACATGGAGGACTCCAAAGGCAATAAAACTGCCCAGGCGATTCCCAATATGATTTCCACAGTGGCAAGTATTGGAAGGCAGCAGGCAGAATCCAATGATGACTTTCATTTTGAGAAGATGAATAAGACTAAAAAGATAGCCGGATACAACTCAGAAGGCTATCGTGCCTGGGATGAGGAGTACGAATCAGAATTTTATTTGACCACTGAACTTGACATTGATTGGAGAGATGCCTTTGGCGGGATGGTTGAGAAATTTTCCGGTTCGGGTAGTTTTTCAGACCAACCAATGATGAATGGCTTCCTTATGGAATCACATACTATTCCCAAAAAGAAGCCTAAGGACAAGACATCATGGCTAACCCAAAAGGTGGATAATGATACCTTCACTATTCAGAATGCCGACTATACTTTTGGAAACATGATGGATGATAATTGACTTCAAATCGAGCAATTCAGTCATCTGCTCAATCATAAATTCCTAATTTCAACCCGTTGCCCTGGGAGAGATGTGGGTGAACATATTATCAAACCTAATTACATATCATGATAGTACTTTACATTATTATCGCAATTGTACTGATTATACTCATTCTGGGTATGATCGCTCCCAAGACGTATCATGTGGAACGGAAAATAGTTGTTGACCGTCCTATTTCAGAGGTATTCAATTATATTAAATATCTCAAGAAACAAGACGAGTGGTCGCCTTGGGCAAAAAGGGATCCGAATATCAAACATGAATACAGAGGTACCGATGGTGAGGTCGGTTTTGTTGCTGCATGGGAAGGAAATAAGGAAGTCGGAACGGGAGAACAGGAAATCAAAAGGATCGTTGAAAACCAACGATTGGAAAGCGAATTGAGGTTCCTGAAACCTTTTAAGTCCACCTCAGATGCCTACATCAATGTCAAAGAAGTCGATCCAAATTCTACTGAAGTAGCATGGGGATTTAGCGGTAAAAATGCATTCCCGATCAACATCATGATGCTATTTATGAACATGGAGAAGACAGTGGGTAAAGATTTTGAAGAGGGTCTGGAAAGTCTAAAAGCTCAACTGCAAGGATAGATCTGGATAGATCTTCAGGAGAGTAGTCCATCTACATCCACATATTGACGAAGGATGGAATAGTTCTGTTTCTGTTCGCTGAATCCGGCGAACAACGCCTTGCAATGGAGCCGCTCACCAGAGTTTAGCAGCTCACGACTTTGACCAGATATGAGATCGACCAAGACTGCGGTCTCTTTATCACACATTTGAATGTGATAGCATCGGAGCCTTCCGGATTCCGTAATCTGAACAACATCATTCTCAAACACCGGTAGTCCGTAGTTATTTGTCAGCCAAGAGACGGGTTCCTCGCGTGTGAAAGCAATCACCTTACCCGTCCACCAGTAGAAATCTGGAGAATAGAATTTATAGCGTCCTACAACTTTCTTGTAGCCAACTACTTGATCATAATCTCTTAATCTACTAACTACCCCAACCATCTATACAAGATACGTAAAACCCGTTTCAAAAATGGAGTCAATAGGGCCTCTCGCAGTCCTCTCACGTTTTTCTGATTGATCCGGGAAGCGGTAGGATAAGGATAGACTTTGTCAAATATCCACTTGACGGACAGTCCTGCATTGGTTGCCAGCAGAAGCTCTTGGATGATTTCACCTGCTCCCGGGGCAATTAGGGTTCCTCCCAACAATTGTTGCTGTCTCCACCACCTTTGCTTTGTGAAGAACAGTGACATTCTACCATAAGTATAGGAATCGGTTATAGCTCGATCATCGCTGTTCAGATCCTGATCTTGACGCCAGTAGTTAAGTCCATTTCTTTGCAAATCTTCTTCCGTCATACCAAAAGTGGCTACCTCAGGATCAGTAAAAGTAACCCATGAAAGGTCCTGCGTGTGATGTTTTTTACGGAAGGGAAGAAAGAAATTCCTGGAGAGTAGCCGGACATGCTTTTCTGCCCCATGCGAGAATTTATACATACCAGCTGCGTCACCCACGGCGTAGACCTTGCGATTCGTGGTACGTAGGTAATTGTCAACCAGGATTCTTCCATCTTCTACTTTGATCCCTGCTTTCTCCAGACCCATACCTTCTGTGTTTATTACTCGACCTATAGCAATAAGGGCTGCGTCTAAACCTACGTGGATTTTTCCTTGCTTTGTCAACACTTCGGCTTCATGAGGACTGGGGAATTGGATCAATTTACTGCTATTGTGCACGATGATTCCCTCCAATTGAAATCGCTCGGTGAGAATCTGACTGATTTCGGGACGCTCGCGTTGAAGCAGACTCAATCCACTATTTACAATGGTAACCTTGGAGCCTAGTCGCTGAAAGGCTTGTGCCATCTCACATCCAATCGGTCCTCCTCCTAGTACCAACAACTTCTCCGGCAACGACTTCATTTCATAAAACAAAGTCTCGTTGTTGTACCACTCTACTTGATTCAACCCCGCAAATTGAAGATGCCTTGGTCTGGAGCCAGTCGCCAGAACTATTTTTGTGGCGGTATAACGATTACCGGAGACATCTATGTCTGTCGGACTTGAGAACTTCGCCCTTCCGATCACCACATCGATTCCTTGATCCCTCAAGTATTCTGCATTTTCGTGATGCCTGATCACTGCCTGCTTTTCTTTCACATATGTGAGGACCTTACTTATGTCGGCTTTACCTTTAATATCAAGACCAAATCGACTTGCCTTGACAGCATGGGAAAAGTGTTTGGAAATATGAATGAGTGCCTTGCTGGGAACGCATCCGTAGTTCAAACAGTCGCCACCGATGTTTTTCTCCCGCTGTTCGATCAGAAGTGTTTTCAAACCGATGGCATTGGCAACACCACTCATTCCTAAGCCACCTGATCCTGCTCCCACGACAATAATATCATAATGATTATTCCTCCCTGCCATTGATAAGTATTTAAGCTCATGGTGATCTAGTATGAAGGCTCCTCAAGGGCAACAACTTTGGCCTTTCATTTTTCTAAGATAGACTTTGGCAATGGGAGTGGGCTGAACTCCAAGTGGTATCGAACTTTTTGTCAAAAGAAAGACCTACCACCAATGGCAGGCCCTTCTGTTTCCGAGAGATATTCAATCCTTATCTAATTCTTGATTATCCTGGTCACTTCGCGGTGACCATAGTTTTGCAACGATAGAATATACATCCCACTGGGAAGATCCCCAATATAGGCCTCAACAGAGAGACTTGACCCGGAAGTGTATGCCGATTCTCGCCACATTGTATGTCCATTTACATTAGCAACTGAGATTTCGTATGTCCCTGACTTGGGCACCGATGCCGATATACTGATGATATCATCAAAGGGATTAGGAGATGCTTGCAAGGAATAAGTAATCTTTCTTTTGTTTCGATGGTGAGAGATGATATCAGGTGTTCCCATTGAGTCACATCCATGATGATCTGAATATCCCATACATTCTGCCTGGCAAGTGTTTTCGAAAGATAGGATTGTGCCATCATCTAGCGACACGCACACGGGATCATAAATCGCGGGACAGGGGCAAAGAATGTCGCAATTATAGAACACATGATAACCGTTACAGATTGCCTCACATGCGCTCAAGTAGCGTACAACATGCCCATCATCAACTATCACACATACCGGATCAACAATGCCTTCACAAGCACAATCATTTTCGCACGGAATGAATGCACCATAGCCGGCACAGTTTGCCAGGCAGGCATTATCAAACTGTATAATCTCTCCTGCGGATGAGACTACACATACCGGGTCAAAATCCAGAGGACATTCGCACGAATCCCGACAAGAGAAATAGTCGAAGAATCCGGCACACTCAGCGTAACAGGAGTTAGTGAATTCCCTTAAAGTTCCATCATCAAATAAAACGCAAACGGGGTCATATTCCTCCGTACAAATGCAACTTGAATCGCATGGAAGGTATGCATCAAATCCAGCGCATTCGGCATGACATGGACTTTGAAAGCGTAAGATGTCACCATTGCTGGTAGGTACGCAAACCGGATCATAAATCGGAGGACAATTGCAACTGTCGCATTCAAATGCATCGGGATAACCAAGGCATGATGCATGGCATGCATTCAGAAATTGCAGTTTTCCCTCGATGATATAAACACAGACTGGATCCAGATTCATTGTACAGCCACAGGTAGTGTCGCACAAGTAGTAGTCAAAATAACCTGCACATTCGGCCTCACAGGGGTTTTCGAAATAATGTAGACTTCCGTCATCTCCGAATGCGCAGACAGGTTCTTGGACAAAATAGACGGGGCAATCGCAAGAATCACAGGTACTGTAGTCATAATAGCCAGCGCATTCAGCTTCACAGGCATTTGAAAATCGAAGGAGGTCTCCTGCTGCAGTCATGACACAAACTGGATCGTAAATAGCTGGGCAAAAACAAGAGGTATCACATTGAATAAAACTGTCAAACCCGTCGCAAGTAGCATGACAGGCATTCTTGTATGTGATTTGTGTGTCAAATGCTCCCACGCAGACTGGGTCCAAGGTATCGGGGCATTCGCACGACAGGTTGCAAGAGATCACAATGCTGTAGCCGGCACAAGCTGCAAAGCAGGGATTGTCGAAAGTCTCAATCTGTCCATCGGCCGTTTCCACACAAACCGGGAATGCATACTCTGGACAATCACACACGAATGGTTCGACGATGACTTCTTTGGAAATGGCATCATGGCAGGAATCCACACTGACAATCTCCAGATTGACCAGGTAAGATCCCTCGCTGGCATATCGGTGCCGCGGACTTGGACCAGATCCGGAAGTTCCATCACCAAAATCCCATTGCCATTGGTTTATTGGTTGGAATAGCGAAAAACTGAAGAATTGTACATTAAGATCAGGACCGTTTACAAAAGTAAAATCCGCGATGCAGTTTGGAGGATCTACTAAACATACGACCAGATCTATATCGAGTGTTACTCCTGCCATGTAGACAAACTCTTTTGACTTAATCATGCCGCTGCAGGGATCTACCACTGACACGAACAGCGAATCTGACAACAAGTCTGGTTCCGGAATGACTATCTGGTAATGACCAGTAGCATCAGTAGTGTCCCGTGCCAGCGTCTGACCAAGACTAGTTATCACCTTAACTTCAGTATCTGGCAGAGGGATATTTAATTCTGAGAGATATACGTGACCTTGCACGATCTGTTGATCCGTCTGTGGGGGGATGGATCCAGGGAGACATAAAAAAGCGATAATAAGCGTATGAAATATTCTCATGGAGGGATGTTGTCTTTTTTTCAAAGACGGGATCCCGGCTGAGAAGGTTGGGTCTATGAAATGAAAATTGAGAGTCTCACTCAAAAAGGGATCTCAATCTACACTATATCTCACACCCACCTGGAGACGAATTTCATCTAGCAGTGCCATTAAGTCCAGACTGTTTTGATGAGACCAAATTTGACTTTGTATCTGACCTGTTCGCAGGCATCGATGACACTCATCAATCTCATGAGTATATCCCTTTCCGTTTGGTTTGCAGGCAATGGCCTTCGGCTCATATCCAGCTTTCAGAATGGTCAGTTCGGCAGATTCATGCCACCTGGGCTGAATCAGGATATATCCTTTCGTCATAGTAATTCTCGCTGGCATTTGTGAGCCATAGACTATCGAGGAATGCAAGACTGCCAGTTGGCCATCGGGATAAAAGAAGCGAATGGTGGCAGTTTGGTCTGCGCCCGAAGAATGGACTTGACCGCTGGCTTCTATACGTTCCGGGATCCCAAGTAGCAAATAGGCCAAGAAGACCGGATATATGCCGATGTCCATGATAGATCCTGCTCCCAGATTCATGTCGTAGAGTCGACTTTTTAGATCCACGGGAGCTTCGAAACAAAATTCTGCTTCCACATGATCAATCTTTCCCAATTCATTACTTTCTATGATCTCCAAAAGCTGAGTGATGGCAGGAAGGAATCGTGTCCAGAGGGCCTCCATATAGAAGGTCTTTTTTATCTTACTTACTTCCAATACATCTCTAAGTTCCTTGCTGTTCAAGGTGGCAGGTTTTTCACAAAGAACTGCCTTCCCATTCTCCATACAAAGAACGCTATGAGCTTTGTGAAAACTGTGTGGAGTGCCAATGTATACAATATCGATCTCAGGGTCTTGCAGCATCTCGTGGTAGCTCGCATAAGATCTAAGAGCATTATGTTTCTCGGCAAAGGCTATACCTCTCTCAGGTGTTCTGGATGCAACAGCTACGAGTTGAGCGTCTTCCACTATCGAAAGATCATGGGCGAACTTTGCCGAAATCTTTCCCGGGCCGAGAATGCCCCATTTAATTTTTTCCTTTCCCATGCTCATGATGTTACAACAGGTTGTGCATAAAATGCAGAACCATCAAGAAAGTTTCTTGATGGTTCGCTTAACAAACAAGTTAGGGAAAGTCTGAGATATATATGGTTTTCTAAGTCTGCCTATCGGTTGAATCTCATCGAAGCAGAGCCTCTATCACTTTTTATCGTGAGTACATAGTCGCCTATCGGCAGTCTTGTCACTGACATGTCGAGGTCGGAAAGAACAGGGAAGTTGTATGCGATATATGGATTGCCCTCCAGATCGGTAACATTTAATGTGGCGTCAGTCAAAGTGGTTTGTGATTCGATGTAGATGCGGCCAGATTTATCGTTTGAAGTCATTCTAACTTTAATCGATTCCTCCATTTTTGCTTTTTCGACATGCTTCTCATTGGTAATTATGAAGGACTCCATATCGATCATCAATTGTACTGGAATGTCCTGGCTTCTTACTTGTGTGCTGAAAATGGAAGCTATGGTCAGAATTGCTGCGAGTTTGGTTGTTATAGTTCTCATGGCTAGTAAATTTTTTGTTTTGTGCTTTTGCTTATACTACGAGCACATGAGGAAATACCCCCCTATCAATGGAATATTTCTGATTTTTTAAGGAATAATTAAGGGCGGGGGCTGGATTTTAAGAGAGATTAAGAATTTCAGAGGAGTTGCCAGAGATTCTTGATCAGGCACAATGAACGCAATATGGGCTTCCAGGCATGAGCAGTAATCGCTGATAGGGGATTTCTTGTTTGCATTTGGCACAAAAACCAAAGTCTGCATCGTCCACGTGCTTTATGGCAACTTGCATTCCATCAAGATCCTTACGTGCTGTTCGCAGGGCGGCCTCCATCACACTTTTATTGTTTATTGCATCCATCCTGCTGACACGACCTATCGAGTTTTCCGGACTGATCGGCTTAGTCATTTCTTCCATCCGGCTAATCTTATGTTTCATCTTGTCAATCTTTGCCTGTAGCCGGAGCTTTAATGTCTCCCTTTCTTCGGATGTCATAATTATCTATTACTGGATTATAAAAGTGCCTTGCAGTTGATCGCCATCCCATTGCATGATACAATGATACATGCCGGGAGAAAGACCGGAAAGATCAATGAGCGCATTTGTCTTTGATCTTAGTACCACCACAGATTGCCCCAATGCATCTATGATTTGATATGTAGCTGGCGAATCTGGAGCAGAAGACTTAATTCGAAAAATGCCTTGGTTTGGATTAGGAACGATCTCAATTTGCATTTCTTTTGCAAGGAAATCCTTTGTATCAGTCAACACGATTGAAGCGAAAAATGCCGCTGATGATAAGAAAGCAGGAATGGCACATTGGGCATGGGTAGCCGCGGAACTGAGATTAAATGCCTGTACATCTACTGCACCGTTTTTGTTCATACTCTCTTCTGCTACCAGACTGTTCATGAAAGGAACTTGCTCATCCGAAGAGCAGTAGTAAAGACGCATTGGAAAGTCAGGTACAAATCGGTAGGTGTCGTTTTCCCTCAACATTTGGCGAATTACATGGCTAGTGTCGGTGGCTATTTCATCAACAAAATCTTCTGTGAAGAGCAGTTTTGGAATAGAAGAGCCGAAGTCCAAAATGAGTTGTTCAATAAGACGGTCATTAAGATCAAACAAACCAATGGCTCCATCCTGAAAAAGGATCACATCGTCGATAAACTGGGGTCGGATGATCTCCTCCAACTCATCATAAATATCACCTTCTGCTTCTTGATATCCCAATAGGAGATATACCATGTAAGCAACAAAGGAATATGAAGAGTCATTGAGCACCAGATCGGTCATCACTCCCGATAAGTCATATGGCCCAGACATTGGGGCTGCAGCTGTCACCCATAGATCATCAGTTACCCGTTCCTGAATAGCCTGCGCCATCGCCATTGCAGCGTGCCCACCCTGCGAGTATCCTGCTATGAAAATGTTGTTAAAGAAGATGTCTTCATCTCCGCCAGCTTGAATAGATGCCAACAGCATGTCAATTCCGGCCCGAGCCTCCGTTGCAGCGTGTACATAAGGATGAAATCCCCGGCTATCACCCAAACCAAGATAGTCAGCGGCACTCACTGCAAATCCCTGGCCACCATATACCATCGGTAAAGAGGATCCTCCTGTCAGCCTCGATGGAACATCCATTGGCCCATCCGTTGTTCCATGCTGATAACCGATAATTCCCTTTACTGACCCTTCACTAGGCAACACGAACAGACCAGAAGCAGTATCAGGAAGTTCGTCGATTCCCTCTGTGAGGTAATTGATCTTATAGAGCTTGATCCCATTGAATGCCGGAAAACTGAATTCAGCTGTTAGCTGTTCCCTGGATCGTTCCCCAATAAGTTCCTTACTAAAAATCTGTTGACCGGTCGCTGGTATCGCCAACAGCAAGTACAGCCATATCAAATGAATACTCTTCAATTTCTCAATCATACCTTAAATCAATCTGTAATTAGATGGTGTAGAACGCTCTAGGATATTTTGGCAAATATAATGGCTTTGGAGACCTCTTCTTTGCTAAATTCGAGCAATCGCTGTTCAAGAAGCTTTACCGTTTGCTCATGGATTGTCTCGGTCCATTCATGTAGTTGCTTGATTCCCCCAGATTGCTTTGGATTCCCGAGTCGTTTCCTGCTCTCGTTTAAGATAGACTTCATAAAGGCACGATAGTTATTCCTAACATAACTCACCCCCTTTTCCTTGATGTCAAAAAGAAATCTATTGCAATTGTACGTAGTCATATCTTCTCGAAGGTCTTCGATGTCATCATTTACCTCGGTCAGCAAATCAAAGGCAGTCCAATCGACGGGCTGGACAACCTTTTTCAATTTCGGTGCGTGATGGTAAATCAGTCTACGTATCAACTTTACATCGCAAGACTTATAGAAATACAAGTTCCGCAAGGAATATCTCGTTGGTGATCTATTCTCCCTGGTACTGAGTTCGTGCTCCTGATATTTAAGAATTTGTTTCAACCACGCTTTTTGATCCGCCTTTGAAAGTCCAAAATCTGACAGCACAGTGTAAATCTTATTCCAATAGCTACTCAATTCTCCCTGATCTATATTCCAAGTCGACTCGAGGTAAGAATCAAGCTCGTAAATAACAGCTTGCATTCTTTTCAGTTTATTTTGAAAAGTAGCATCTAAAATATTACCCTGTGCCAAGAGCCAGGGTATTTTCCGGTAGTGAAATAATGTATCAATCTTCGTCCCGGGAATAGTAGCAGTTGGACTCATAATCCTCCATTATTATTAGGACGTCGCAAATTAGTATAAATTTCTGCTTGACAATCTCATCCGCTTCGATAGAGCAGCAATAATGCCATCAGATAAAATCAAACGCAGAAACATAGGCTGGTCCGGAGGTTACCATTTCCTCTTCCTCGGCACTAAGATTTCGCGAAGACGCCATGAACCAGGTATCAGAGCCTTTCACAAAATTCTGTAAGATACCCAAACGCCCATGCTCAAGTATATTTTGATAGTATGGACAGTTTTCATCCAACCAGAATAAGGCAGAATGCCGTTTGTAATGATGAAGAACCGACTCAAATAATCGGAGCAAGGCTCGTTCTCTACCCTCTTGATAATAAATTCCTTCAAACGCCAGGAACTCAAACTTCTTGGGATTAAAGACCTTTCTTAATACGGGAATATGTGGGACCACTTTAAGCAGAACTTGTTCCCTCTTTGAACCTAGTTTTTTCACGACCCAAGTAGCAGGGTGAGCCTGAACACCTGCGATAATTTCACCGTCTTCTTCAAAGACGAAATAACCGTCATTCTTATAAATATTACTAAAGTGCACTAATGAATGACCTGAATACATTTGTTTTAAAAGATCAGTCATTTTACTTTGTCGCTCACCAGGTAATCTCTTCACTCTTTTGTCACTCCTGGTGAAGAACCGGCTGAATCCAGAGGTTTTGATTCGAGCGATTGGTTCATATCCGACTTTTCGAACAAAATTAAATGATCGATAGTTTTTGGCTTCGACAGAATTGAAATAAATCGCTTTGCCTTGCTCACCATCACGTATGGTATCCATGCATATTCTGCCAAATTTTCCCACAATCTTTCTGCCGCGAAAATTGACATCACTAGCGAGATATCTGAAAAAATAGGAATTACAGATAAACCCTTTATTGATTACTGGTCTTCCGTCCAGTACCACCAAAGCTGCTAACTTATCTCCAACCCTCAATTCTATAGGTATTGGATCTGTTAGATCCTTAATTCGTTCATCCGTCTTTTTATGTTCATACAATGTGTCTGCAGTGCCCCAGGTCGTCGAGTCAAGCAGTTCAACCACTTCAGTAGAAAAACCAGAGACCCTTGTGAGAGTGACTTCCCCCTCCCGGTACAGTTCATGATCCTTTGTCAGTTGCGGGTTTGTTGATTCTTCCAATGGTTCGATCTTTTCTGATTCGCTTTTCATTTACTCGAGTACTGGTAACTGGCAAAATACTTAATTTTCAGTATCTGCGGTTGGGGTATACGCCTGAAGCTGCTTTGATTAAATACTGGAATTAACAGAATATCGAGAAATGACAAAGACGACAAATCACACGATTCAGATTAGTGAAAAGATTGGTTCCGTAAGTGCACTCTGGACATCTTCGTCTAATTCAGAATATCTGCTCGTTCTTGGACATGGAGCTGGTGCAGGCATGACCCATACATTCATGGAGGGGTTGGCAAATGCCCTTGCAAAAGAAGGAATTACCACCTTACGCTACAATTTCCCCTATATGGAACAAAAGAAGAAACGTCCGGATTATCCGGCTGTGGCACACAAAACCATTGAAGAGGTCGTGAACTTTGCTGCCACTTCTTCTAGGCTACCACTTTTTGTCGGCGGAAAATCATTTGGTGGCAGAATGTCCTCTCAGTGGATATCTAAAGAACCGAATCAATTCGTCAAGGGGCTCATATTTTATGGTTTCCCCCTACACTCCCCTGCTAAACCGGGAGCTGAGCGAGCAGAACACCTTTTTGCCATAAAGATTCCCATGTTGTTCTTGCAGGGCGATCGTGATAATTTAGCCAAATTAGATCTGTTAAAACCGGTACTGGCAAAACTACCCCTATCGACTCTTGAAGTTTTTCAAGGTGGTAACCACTCATTCCGATTTCCTAAGAAGAGCGGCATAACGGAAAGTGAAGCTCTAATTGGACTAGCAAAGGCATCTTCGGAGTTTTGTCGTGCTGTAACGACCAATTAGTTTTTTGTCTGTTTATGTAAGAAAATCGACACCGACTTGTTTTAGTCAATTTGACATCTTGTGATAAATAAACTATATGGATTTATGCGATCGATCATAACAATGCTAGGGATAATTAGAAAGGAGTTAAAGATTTTTTTCTTAACAATAGGGCTTTTTGTATCGTCTGATTTCTGCAGCGGACAGGAATGGCAAATATTAACCGTAGATGAGGGCGTAAAACCTTCAATTGCTGTTGATGCAGATGGCTTACCGCACGTAGCATACATGCTGGAAGCGATACCAGGTTACCTAAGGCATGCCATTCTGCCCGCGGGATCGGAAGATTTTGTCATCACTGAAATTGACAACGCCTACTATTATGGACCACTGGACATTGAAATTGGATCTGATGGTAGGCCAGCGGTAGCTCTACACAACCACGATGATGAAGATCAAAATGTGTACTGGCTCAATGAATCTGGTATATGGGTAAAACACCGGGTTAGAGACGATGGCCATGACGGTTGGGATAATTCTGTGGTTTTTTCCGCAGATGGATTGTTACACACGAGTTCCGTCGATCCGTCTCAATTTGGTGAAACCAGTAGTATTGAATATGCCTGGTATGATGGCAATGGTTGGAGAGTTGAAAAGATCGGATCCGGTCCAATTCTGTATCAATTTTCAACGAGCATTGCCCTGCAATCAAATGGAAATCCAGCCATCTCCTACTTTGATGATATCAGCAACCAACTTAAATACGCTCTGAGGTCAGGAGGTAATTGGCAAATTATAACAGTTCCTAGCTCGGGGGGAATGTTTTCTTCACTTGTATTTGATCAAAGTGATAATCCACATATAACCTTTTATTCTGTAGCCAATGGAAACAGTGGGTTGGTCAGATACGCCTATTTGAATGATAATTTATGGGTAGTTGAGGATATTGATGAGTTGTCGAATGTACCAATCACATTTACCGGTGCCAGAAATGTTACGTCTCTGGCTATCGATCCTCAAGGAAGCCTTCATGTGGTCTTTAATGATCGAGATGAGCTCAAATATGCGATTCGGGCTGAGAATAATTGGAATGTTGAAACGATCCTCGATAGAACCAATAGCTCAGAAATATTTGGAGCTCAAGCTTCGCTGGCGCTAGACCACGAGTCCAATCCTCACATTACCTATTTTGAAGTTACGAACCTCAATCCTCTCAGGGGAGTAATAAAATATGTAACCAGGAAATCAGCAACCACCTCCTCACATCAGGAATCCGATAAACTTGAAATCTTCCCTGTACCGGCTGCCAAAGATGGATACCTGACGATGTCTGGAGCAACCGAAAATAGTCAGATACAATTGGTAGACATGA
>JAHELJ010000161.1 GCA_024644235.1 Lewinellaceae bacterium | reverse complement strand
GCTAATCGACCGAAGAAGACGCTGAAAACGGTGAATGTTGTAGAATGATTTTATGGTTAGGCCTACATGATGCCTAAACCGACGACTGAGATGTCTTTGACTTATGAAAAGACTTTTTGCCAACTCTGAAACTGTAGTTTCCTGTTTCAAATTCAGCACTCTGAAGACAGCCTCCTCCACTAGGAGGTCCGCCTGTATCCGGTCGGAATATAGTTTCATCAGAAGACCCTCTATCAGAAGGATTCGATTTTGGCGTTCTTGGGCTAAAGCGATCTGTTCTGACAGTTCCTTTGCTTTGTTCCCAACAATATCTACTAAGTCTATAGTTTCACCTGCCAGCTCTCCCATAGGCAGACTAAGCAGGGCAGCAGCACCGTAAGGATGGAAGCGTACTCCGATCAGACCAACATCTCCTGTGGGAGTAATAGTTAGGCACCGATTGATTTGTCCACCTAGAAAACTGCTGGGTTGAATTTCATCTTGATTCTCTCTCTTGCTATAACTAAACGGATCCCCATAGTGAAAGATCATCTCCATACAGCCATCGGGAACCACTGTTTCCGGTCGGATAGGCACATCCTCCTTAGTGTACTCCAAAAGCCAGTAGTGTTTTACGAATTTCGAAAGGGAAGGGTGCGGTCGTTGCTGTAGATATATCACCTCAATTGTATGGATGTTCTAGTCAATTTACGATTTTTAGAAAGCTTTAAGAGTCGAAACCATGCAGCAACCAACGAGCAATAGAAGGTTCTTTATTCAAAAAGCCGGATTAGCAACTTTCGCGCTGGCTTCCCAAAACATGATACCAATGAGCAAGTCGGAAAATTGGACAATACAGCAGATTATTGATGGGATTATGGGTGCAATTCCCGGCTCCCGTCAAAATGATACTGTTGACACTTTCAAATCCGGAAACCCCAGGGATATTTGTACGGGTATCGTCACTACTTTTTTGGCCACAGCAGAGGTAATAAAAAGGACTGCAGAGCTCGGGGCAAATTTGATTATCACCCATGAACCCACCTATTACAATCACCTTGATGAGACTGGTTGGTTGGAAGAAGATCCGGTTTATCAGGCGAAGCTTTCCTTGATTGAGAATCATAAGATAGCGATCTGGCGATTTCATGACTATTGGCATCAACATCGTCCCGACGGTATCTTGCAGGGGTTTCTTGAGCTGATGAATTGGACAGAATATGTGGATGGTGAGATAGATAACATCTGTAATATTCCAGATATGACTCTACAGGATTTAGCAAATACAATAAAGCAAAAAATGGATCTGCACCGCCCATTTCTGGTCGGTGAGCCTGCATTGATTTGTAATCGGGTAGGCTTGCTCCTCGGAGCAGGAGGTGGTAGAATGCAAATAGGAATGTTGAGTAAGGAAGACATGGATGTGCTAGTGGTGGGAGAAGTGGCCGAATGGGAAACATGCGAATATATCCGAGATTCCAATAACCTTGGCATGCCCAAAGGATTGATTGTTTTAGGGCATGCTGTGAGCGAGGAGCCTGGTATGGCTTATCTGGCCAATTGGTTAACTCCAAGATTCAAAGGCCTGTCAATTTATCATGTTCCAGCTACCGAACCGTTTAGATTGGTCTGACCTCGACAATTGAATCGCTCCATGGCAAAAAAAATCATTGAAAGAGGGAAACCTAGAATGACCTTTTGGAAGTACATCCGCTTCTTTAAAATGCAAGTCGTCCCAATCGTAGATGACAGCTTAATCTCCCACTTCCACTGATATGCCTTGAATAATGCCTTTCTCATCCATCTCTGGAATGAGATACAAGTTGCTCACTCCGGGTGCACTGAACACAAGCTCCAGATTATGATCTCCCGCCTCGATGATGTTGGAGAGTTCCCTTTCGCCTATCTCTTCTCTTAGACCTTGAAAAATCTCACCTAGTTCCTCTGCGGACTTTTTGGCTAGTATCTCGCTGCTCATGTAGGTCTTAATGTAACTTAGAATGATCTGGTCATCTTCTGACAGAACAGCCTCGACCATCTTCTTTGCAGAGTTTCCTATTGGGTTTTTGGGAAAATCTTGTAGCGATGTTCTTTTAGCTCCCGGAACTGGCGGGTCAAAGGACGGCTCAAAAATCATCCTTGCCAAATGGAATGCCGTCTGGTTAATGCCACGACTACTACGATTTGTAGCAAAGAAAATGAATAGGTCTTCCTCGAAATATTGAAGGACTTCGCAAAAGAATATGCCGTTTCCACCATTGTGGGTAACCAGATCAGTGCCGCGCGGAGTTGGATAGATGGCCCAACCATATCCATAGTAGGTGCCGGCACCTTTGCCCTCCTCAACGTGCTTTCCGAAAAAACGTGACTTGACCGCATCCGTAAAGATCTCATTGCCGTAAAGGGCCTTATACCACTTGTACATATCATGAGCCGTAGACATAATGCCTCCATTCCCCCTTAGATGCCATCCTGGACCCTCCTTCGCCCAGGGCCGGTCCATTAGTGTTCCCCAATGCCGCCCGTCGCGGTATCCTTGCGCCAGGTCTTCCTCTTTCCATTTCATCAGTTTGTAGCCGGTGTTATCCATACCCAAAGGGGCAAAGAAGTGCTGCCTCAAATAAGCCTCATATGTCATACGACTCAGCCTTTCCACCAAGATTGCGAGAATGCTGTACCCGACATTGGAATATTCGTAACCAGTACCTGGTTCGAATAGAAGATCAGCTTCAAAGGCCTGAGTAATAAAACCATCTGATTCAATCGCTTCAAAATCATCTCCAATGGCCCCCGGAAAACCAGAAGAATGTGTCAGTAAATGGTGCAAGGTAATTCCCTTTTTATCCTGGGGAACATTTTCGAAGTACTTCGAGAGCAGGTCTTCCACATTCAGTTTTCCTTGGATTTCCAGTTGCAAAATAGCTGCTCCTGTAAATTGCTTAGTAATTGATCCCGTGGTGAAGATTGTATTTTGTCTTACCGGGATTTGTTCACTTTCATTGGCGAGACCAAACCCTTTTTCCAGGAGTACTCGATCTGAATGAGCTACTAGTGCAATCCCGCTTTGGCCATTTTCTTCCAGCTTTTCTAAGTAACTTGAGAGCTTTGAAATAGTGCCAGATGTAATCTCCTGAGCAGAGAGCGAACTTGCACTTTGACTTATCAGGATGGCTAGCAGGGTGTAAGATGCCTTACGTAGAATTTGTGGAAGCATATGGGTCATTATTTTCAATTTGGTAAGCAATATACGAAACTCTTCGTATTTAATCTGTCATCGCAATGAGAATTAGTTTCGCAGAAACATAATCTTTTGTTTTTATCTTAACATCTCTATCTCAATCTCTTCATCATGCGCGGATCCATTGCTGTCATTATCGGTCTGTTGTTTGCAAGCTGTGCATCCTTTTTAGTAAGCAGGTCAGGCTACGTTTGGGATGTAGGTACTGAAAAGCAAATGGCTATTCTTCCATTTGAGGTACTGATGGCCAATAAGATTTTTCCTGAGGGCGAAAAGGTAGAATCACTTGAAGCATTTGAGGAATCTCAAAGCTATTACATGCAGCGGGACATGTTTAGATACTTCTTAAGAGAAATGTTCAAAAACGGATTTGACACTTCCTTTGTGCAGGATGTTAATGATTCCAATATCAGGCTTCAAGAGGCAAACATTGATTATACAAATATGGGAGCCTTTAGCTATGATTCTTTGGCCAGGATTCTGCAGGTAGATGCACTTTTGGCCGGGCGAATCGTTGAACTTCCCAAGTCAGGTATCGTAACCGGATTTTTAAATCGGAAGTCGGATCTGCAATTTCGCATTCATGGCCAGTTTTATCTGTTGGATGGTTCAGATGGTAGACTCCTTTGGAGGTTTGACGAAAAGCTCAATGGCAGGGGAGAGTCCACGCCTTACTCATTGAGTAAGGATATCATGCGCAGGGTGGCAAGTAATTTCCCGTTTCGAGACAGATAATGCTTCTGCAGTTTGTCTGGCAGCTTCCGTTGGATGATAATCTTCGATTATCAGTAACTCTAATTCTCCGCCGGTTATCGATAATGTACTTTTGCCCACTTCTCAAAGAAGTCGATTGCCCCGGGATTGCGAATAGCATCGGGGTTTAGGGACTTACCGGGGTGCATGCCCATCAGGATTCTTTTGATAGGAACCTCCATCTTCTTTCCACTGAGAGTATATGGGATATCCGGAACCCTGATAATCTCGTCAGGTACGTGTCTGGGTGAGCACTTACTCCGAATGGTTTTTCGGATTTTATCCTTGAGGGATTCATCAAGGTCTGAATCAGGAGTAACAACAAATAGAGGCATGAAATCGCTACCGTCCGGTTTTTCCAAATTAAGAATGAGCGAATCGGAGACCTCCGGCAAGTCATTTAGGGCATTATAGATTTCTGCTGTTCCAATTCGAATGCCTTTGCGATTCAGGGTAGCATCAGAGCGGCCTTGAATGAGTAAGGAACCATCGGCAAAGATTTTGATCCAGTCCCCATGACGCCACTTACCAGGGAAGTCTTCGAAATAAGAAGACCGGTACTTTTTTTTGTCGGGGTCATTCCAAAAATAGATGGGCATACATGGCATCGGTTTTTCAATAACCATTTCACCCAGCTCACCGATCACTCGCGTTCCAGCTTCCGTATAGCCATGTAAGGAACAACCGAGCGCCCGACCTTGGATCAAGCCTCTTCTGACAGGAGAATGAGGGATGCCACCCACGAATGCGGTGCAAACGTCAGTACCTCCACT
>JAHELJ010000160.1 GCA_024644235.1 Lewinellaceae bacterium | reverse complement strand
TATTTCATCTCGGACCAGGTGGTTAGGTCATCGTTAGCGGGCTCCTTCTGCTTGTGCCATTTGTCTGTCAGGAAACCGCCCGCCAAGGTGCCAAAAGCCAGGAGGTTCACCGGGTAATCTTCACAGACCCTCCGGAGATCATCATTAGCCCTCCGGTCGATGAGTGAATGACAAACCTGATTGCTCACAATCGGAATGCCGGAGTCGAGTGCCATTTTAAGATGGACGGCATCGAAGTTCGTTACTCCCAGAAACCTGATCAGACCTTCCTGCCGCAGTTCATCGAGATAGAAGAGACCATCGAGCCAGCTGGGATCGGCATACCGCCAGGCATGGAATTGCATCAGGTCAATCATTTGCGATTGCATCCGGGCTAATGAGGCTTGTACAGCTTCGCGTACCGACTCCCTGGAGATCCTCCCTGGTGGTGGTACCCACTTGGTCAGGAGCTGGGTACGATCACCATGGGCATGATGGTTTCTAAAATGACCGGCAATGAGTTCGCTTGAACCATAGTGATCGGCCATGTCAAAAGTGGTAAAGCCGCTGGCCACGTAATTCGACAGATGACTGGCACTTGTTGCCACATCAAGTGGGCCTTCTTTTCTTTCGATATCAGCAATTTGCCACAGACCCGTAATGATACGAGATACTCTAAAGCCGGTCGCGATATCAATAAAAGCCTCCATATTTCTATTCGGCCGGTAAACGCTGGAATTGTTTTACAATGTCAATATTGCTAGCCTTCAGTTGGCGCCATTTGTAAATAAAGATAAAACTCGCAAATCCCATCACGATAAGCCAAATAGGGGAGGAACGAAAATACCAGGCGGAGGTGTTGGAGGTCAAATCTTTATGGGTATGAAGCACCAGGAAAACACTTAGGACAATGACACCCGAGAGTCCTAACACCTTTTGCAGCGTACGATTTTTGAAAACAGTGATTTCTTCTGCCAGCTCAGGATTCATTTTGTGCACGGTAATAAGGGTAATGCACATTAGGAGAAAATTGACCATCATAGAAGTAACCATGATGTCGATGCCAAGGAAAAAATCACCTGCGAAGTGGGATCCCAATACCCCAATACTTGCCGTGCCTCCGGCAGCTATCAAGGCGATGTAGGGAGTATGCCGGGTAGAATGAATTTTGGAAATAGCGCTTGGAAAGATGCCATCTGACGCCCAGGCAAACATCAAACGCGATACGGAAAGCAGCATGGCAGGAAGATCATTGATCAGGGCGATCGCTGCACCGGCAATGATGGCTGCACCCAATCCCGTGGGCAGCACATAGCTGAGCAATCCCGGTGCCGTAATGTCCTTTTCCATTGCCTCGCTAGCTACGAATCTCCAAGGAACAGTATGATACACGGCAGCAGTAAATAGAAAATAGAATGTTCCGACAATGGCGATGGCAAGCAAAATGGCTCTCGGCAAGGACCTTCCCGGATCACGTGCTTCGCCACCTGCCTGTGCGATTGAATCGAAGCCGATGAAGCTGGCGAAAAGCAAGGCAGCCGCAGACAAGATAGTTTTCCAATCCCCCTGACTTGCTTCGGTCTGAAGGAAATCTCCACCACCGTTGTTCGCCAAAGCGGTGATAAAATCTGAATGATCATAGCTAAATCCGGAAACTATAACAATAGTTCCAAGGGCAAACATCAGGAACATCATTGGGATAAGTGTCCGCTCATATGACCTGGCACCCCGAATGTTGATGACGACAAATGTCCAAACCAACAACAAGGCCAGACAGACCCGGATCCATCCCACTTCCAATGATGCCGCCACACCGGACCAGCCAAGATTTAGACAAACATCCCTCAGAAATGGGACAGTGATGTATGCAATCACTCCAATGACGATCGACAACCCAAACCACTGAGAAAAGCTCGCAACGAAGCCCAGGTAGGGATTGAGTCCTCTGCTGGCATAGATATAGCTTCCTCCAGCCCGTGGCATCGCAGATGCAAGTGCAGCATAAGCAAAAGCTGCCAGGAGAGCTGGTATGGCCGCCAAGACAAAGGCTGGCAGAACATCAGGACCGATACCAGGTACATTGCGTTGGATCATAAAAGGCACCACATATACCGAGGCGCCTAACATCGAGCAGATGCCCGTTGCCGTCAACGTAAGTAGACCCATTTGCCGGGTGAGGCTTGGCTTTTGTTCGCACATCGTCTGGCAATCTACAACCGATTAATTCAAAATGAATGGATAGGAGAAAAATCTAATCCGATCAGCACCAATTTGAGTAAAGGGTATAACCAGACTCTAGGACTCGCGAGTGGAAGAGTCGTTGATATATTGCCACTCCCAAACATCACCGTCCTCATCGTCTCTTACCGTTCCGACCAGTTGGAAATTATTCTTTTGAAGTATTTTGGTCGAGTAATTTTCATGTGGCAAAGTTCTGGCAGTGACAATGACTGCCGGATCTTCCTGCCGTGCCAATCTGATTAATTGTCTGCACATTTCTGCAGCATATCCTTTGCGCCTGTGATTCGGAAAGGTGCCATAGGCAATCTCTACTTTCCCGTTTTTTGGCGCTCCTTTAAATCCACATGATCCCACAAACCGGTCATCAATTTTTGCGTAATAGCCGATCCAGGGTGGATGGTAGCCAATTCTTTTATAGAAGCCTATTGACATATGAAGGGTTTCCTTACAATCCGGATGATCTAGAAACTCCCGGTTCTCATCGAGGGTTTGCTTTATTGACACTAGTTCCATAGAATTGGGTGATCTGCCCTGGCTCATGTCTTAAACTAAAATAATCCCAATCATTTTGCTAGCTTATTTTCCCACTTTGGAAGTTGCTTATCTAAGCTTTCGAATTTATTTCCAGGGACCTTCCTTAGTTACACTAATGAATGATCCTCCTTCTGACTGGTTTGGAGAAGAAACATAGCGAAACAGACCACCCCAGCCACCAAGCCAAAATCTGCCTTCGCGATCTTCGTAGAAGCAAATAATACCACCTGTTTTTAGACCATCCGCTTCATTGAATTTTGTGAATGCATCCTTACCCGAATGTTTCTTCCAAGGATCATAATGGTATACTCCCTGATTTTCTGCAGCAAACCAAATTCGACCGAGTTTATCTTCGTATAAGCCATAGACTTCGTCACCCTCTATTACTACATCTCTGGTGAAATTGGTGAATCTCGATCCCTGATCAGAGGCTGGGCTACCCTTATACCGGCACAATCCTCCAAACATGGTGCCGATCCAGATATTACCTTCGCTATCTTCAAGCAGATCAGCAACATTATTGTCGCACAGTCCGTCTTCGGTCGTTAGATGTGAGAATGGCTCTTGACCCGCTGCATCGGCAGCAGGGTCGTATCTGCAGATGCCAAATCCATCGGTGCCAAACCAGAGGATGCCATTTTTGTCCTCCAGAATACATGATATCCTGTCATAAGATAAAATGGTTGTTGTGTCAGAGACTCTAGCCTTGGGTAGGGGAAACGAAGTAAATGACTCACCATCAAACTGCACTACTCCTTTTAAGGTGCCTAACCATATGTTTCCCTTAGTGTCGATTATTACACTCCAGATATCATTGGGAGACCGCTTAGTGGCGTTGGGGTAATTCACAAACGCACTAATCCCGCTAGCTGGGTGCTGAGGATCGAACCGGGTCAGTCCGTAATAGGTGCCAAACCAAACCTTGCCGTAGGCATCTTCGACAATTCCTGTCACTCTGCCGCCTCCTACGCCATCTTCTTCATCGAAATACACCAGGGTGTCGTTGCTGTAGCGCATGATCCCGTAGTGGTTGGTTGCAAACCAAAGGTTCCCACTTCGGTCTTGATAGATGTTACGTATCCAGGCGGCAAGCTGACCTTCAATGAAGAAGAGGGGATCGACCCAGAAACTATTGGGGTTTGTCTTTTTGTCTTCTTCGTCGTGCTTCTGCACTTGACCATTGCAAGAAACTAAAAAGGCTGAAAGGAAAAGCAGCAGGCAAATTGCTCTTGAGTTCAATGTCATTAGTTGATTCTGGTATGCCTTGCCATTGATCACTGTTTCTGCCCCTTAACTATTTGGGATCAAGGCTCATGACATAATCAAAGCTTTCGTTCAACAGCTCAGCCACATGATCCAGATCCTCCAGCATTTCATCAGTGATTACGATATAGCCATGCATTATGGAATTATATGATTTGAAGATGGTAGTATTATATTTCTCCATATACTTTTTTTGCACCTCTTTGGAAAATCTTATTCCAATCTCTCCGGCTTTATTGAATAGCGAAAACATATGCCCATTGGCAGAAGTATATGGCACTGTTTTTCCCTTCCTTTCATACCTTTGGCACTTTGCCACCAGTTCATCATAGACCTTAAGTTTTTCTTCCCACATGATTTATTGCTCTTCAACAAATTCCTTGAATTGCCTCATCCACTTTTCTCCCTGTTTTCGGTACATACCCGGAAACAGAATGGCCATAAGCTTGGGCATGATCCAATTTATTCGCGTGTATTCAAATTCGTAATCATATCGGGTACGGTTTTCATCCAATGCTACGAATCTGCATCTCATGAAATTGTCCATATGCTTGTGATGATAACTCGACTCAAATGATTCCGGTAACTGGTTGGTGAGGATTGTCTCAGTCAACTCCATATCGCGATTGCCATATTTGTAGTACATTTTTGACACCGCTCCATCTTTACCTGGTTCTCCGCTTATGAGCTCTTTTCTGACAAATCCATCCTGATATTCCCCAAGGTATTGAGGGTCGGCAAAGTATCTTACCACTTCATCCCTGGGCTTGGCTATTTCTATGGATCCTTGATGTTTCATTTCTCTAGTTTAATAGTCCAACGCAGTGCC
>JAHELJ010000025.1:44993-61049 GCA_024644235.1 Lewinellaceae bacterium | reverse complement strand
AAAGAACTCGAAAAGAAGCTGGCCAGGCTGGAGAAGCTCAACGACAAATACCATAAAGAAATAGAGGACTGGAAGCGGAAGATTATCGAAAATGAGGAAAAGATAGAGATCAATATTCAAGATCAGGGTAGTATGCGCATGGCCATTGATAAGCAGAAAGAATCGGTGCGCGGTGTGGAAATAAAGCTGGCCAAGGCTGAGACCACCGACTAAAATCTTTTCAACAAGTTCTAAGAATTTTTACACAGGAAAGCCGGATGTACGAATCATCCGGTTTTTTTTCATTTCACTCATCTGCATTCTCTCATTCTCTGAAAAGCCTGCTGATCAGCCATTAAGATGACTTTTACTGACAAATGAAATGCTCAGTGAAATCGCTCCATAGCCTGCTAGTAGATTGTCAGAATTTTATCCACAACATATCCACAGTCGCAATAGCTCATTTCCACAGAAGAGGCCCTATCCTCACTTCAACACATGAACACAATAAGTAATATATTGTAGCTTTGACCTGCTCAACTACTGGTAGTTTTCATTATGTCAGAATCGAAGAAATCCATTAAACCCATCAATCCGGGACGGTTGAAAACCATTCGATCTGATTCTGACCTCTCTAATCTGGTTTATGGCAAAATCCAACCTCAGGCTATCCCTTTGGAAGAAGCGGTATTGGGTGCCATAATGCTTGATAAGAATGCGCTTCCGACAGTACTCGATATCCTGCAACCAGATAGCTTTTATGTAGAAGGGCATACCCTCATTTACAAGTCTATGCTCAGCCTGTTCGAAAAGACGCACCCAATAGACATCCTCACCGTTCATGAAGAACTTAAGCTTGAAGGCACGCTGGATCAGATGGGTGGATCAAACTACCTGGTCGAGTTGACCAATAAGGTAGCCTCTGCCGCTAATATCGAATATCATGCCCGCATCATTGCCCAAAAACACATACAACGTGAACTTATCCGGGTATCGACCAATATTATCACCGATTCGTTTGAAGACACTAAAGACGTATTCGAACTGCTTGATGACGCTGAGCAAAACCTCTTTAATATCACTCAGCAAAATCTCAACCGAGGGTTTGAGTCAATTGGATCTCTTGCTCTGAAAGCACAAAAGCAGCTGGAAGAACTTTCCCAAAAATCGGAAGGTCTCACCGGAATCCCCTCAGGCTTTACAGAGATGGATCGAATAACCTCCGGATGGCAAGCCTCGGATCTCATTATCGTAGCCGCCCGCCCCGGTATGGGTAAGACCTCTTTTACTTTATCTCTTGCCAAGAATGCAGCTATGGATTACGGCAAGGGGGTTGCTCTTTTTTCACTGGAGATGTCAAACATACAGTTGGTACAACGTCTCATCTCGATGGAAGCAGAAATCTCCTCGCGTAAACTGCGCAATGGGCAACTCGAGGCGCACGAATGGCAGCAATTGCACACCGCTGTCGAAAAGCTTTCAACGGTTCCTATTTTTATCGATGATACTCCGGCAATCAATTCATTCGAACTCCGGGCCAAATGTCGAAGGTTGAAGATGCAACATGACATTCAACTGGTTATCATTGACTACCTGCAATTGATGACCGGTAGCATTGACAACCGCAAATCTGGCACTCGGGAGCAGGAAATCAGCTCGATCTCAAGAGCGCTGAAAGGTATGGCTAAAGAACTGGGAATACCTGTGATTGCCCTGTCACAGTTGAGCCGGGCCGTGGAAACTCGAGGAGGTGAGAAAAGACCACAACTTTCCGACCTCAGGGAATCTGGTGCAATCGAGCAAGATGCCGACATCGTCTCTTTTATCTACCGGCCTGAGTACTATGACATCACCGAAAGTGAGGGCATGTCCCTGAAAGGAATTGCCGAAATCATTATTGCCAAACATCGTAACGGTGCCCTGGATACTATCAAATTGAGATTCATCGACCAGTTTGCCAAGTTCACAAATCTCGATGAATTTGATTTTAGCAGTCTCAAATCTGATGATTTTATTAGTCCCTCCGACAATATCATCACTCGTCCTTCGAGGATGAACGAGGATGATGACATCCCCTTCTAACTACAACATATCACCTTAGTGGATGAAAAAGAAAAAGGTCGATAAGGCAAACCCTTTTCACAAAAAGCGCCCGGCTCCACCCAAGGCCTCACTGGCCTATCCCGCACGTCTGAATAAATATGTGGCCAAGTGTGGAATCGCTTCACGCCGTAAAGCCATAGAATTGATAGAGGCCGGTAAAATATCGGTTAATGGAGAGGTGTGTAAGATCCCATATCAGCAAATCGAAGAAAAAGATGAAGTGGTCTTTGAAGGCAAACTCATCAAGCCCGAGACCCACCATGTTTATCTCCTTTTAAACAAACCTCGTGATGTGATCACCACCACCAGCGATGAGCGTGATCGAAAGACCGTGCTTGATATCATCGAATACCTAGGTCCGGAGAGGCTGTTCCCAGTGGGTCGGCTCGACCGGCACACCACGGGACTACTCTTAATTACCAATGATGGCGACTTGGCAAAAAAGCTTTCCCATCCATCTCATCAGGTGCGGAAAGAATATCACGTCGTATTGGACAAACCTTTGCAACAGAATGATTTTGATGCCGTTAGAAAAGGCATCGAGCTCGAAGAAGGACCGGCCAAGGTCAAAGATCTGCGATGGGCCAAATCCGCACGCAGCAAGGAAGTCATTATCACCATGGTCCTCGGTTGGAACAGGGTAGTCCGTCGGATATTTGAGACACTCGGATACAAAGTTCAAAGGCTAGACCGGATCTATTACGCTGGCCTTACCAAGAAAAACCTGCCAAGAGGAAAGTATCGCAAACTGACCCCTCGTGAAATCGTGATGCTAAAGCATTTTTCCTAGAATGCTCCCTGATCTAGGGATCGGATGTAAGCCACCGAAAACCCGAGGCTACTACCTAGCTGATTGCTGATGGGACCAAAATGCCAACTGTTGGTGCCACTGATTTCCAGATGATACCCCCTTCCCCAATTCTGACCAACACGGGCACCCAACTGAGTTACCAGGAATCCAGCCTTGGAATACTGCATCATGCCCCATCCCAATCGAGTAAAATCAGCACGAACCCGGAATCCGACATTAACGGCATTACGGTCAATATCACTTAAGAGCAGGGAGGGTTCGATGACCAGCTCATCCGTAGCGGCTATACTTAAACCAGCTGAACCAAACCATTGGTAGATACGGTCGAAAGCCAGAGTATTAAACCGGTCTTGAAATGGGAAAAACCGGGTCATGGCCATTCCGGCATGCATCTGCACTGGATTGCTGCTGGTCGGTGTGCCTGATCGATAGAGAAACCCAACTGAAAAAATCGGCGGCACAAACTTGTTGCCTTCTACATTACTGAGGAGGTTATCTAATTCGTCAGCGGCCACGAAGTGATTCTGATCAAACTTTACATGCATCAGCTTCGCCGACATACCCATAGCAAGATAGTCTGTCCTGTGTCGGCTGATCGGTAATCTATATGAATAAGAAACACCCATCCCGACTGTAGAAAATGGGCCGATCTGGTCAGAGAAAATCGTACCACCCATACCCATTCGCATATCTGAAAAAGGAATCATGGCAGCGACATTCGATTGCACCGGGCTGCTACTGAGATTTTCCCAACGACGGGCATGATTGACCCCTACCGTAAGACTAGACACTTCAGTCGTATATGCCGGATTGGTCGAGAACATTAAAAACTGGTCATTTGACCAATCGCTGATTGTCTGGGCATCTGAACCCAACAGGAAAAGACCGGCGATAATAGTTGTGAATAATGCTCTCATGGCTTAATCTCTTACAATGGTGAGATCACTGTCAAAATGGAAGACCCGATCATCCAACAACAGTGAAATCATATAGAAATACACACCCTCAGGCAATACCTTGCCCTGGAATGTACCTTCCCAATTATTTTGATAGTCTTTGTCTTCGTAAATTCTCAATCCTTGCTGGTTGAATACCTCCAGTTTGGTCTGACGGAAGGTCTCAATTCCTCTGAACTCCAACACATCATTCATCCCATCGTGGTTGGGAGTGATCACATTCACCAACCTCGGAAAGATTTCCTGAAGAGGAGTTATTTCAATATTGATGTATGCCTCCCTCGAACAGCCATTCTCGTCTGTATAAAGCACATGTACTTCTTCTGGCTCTTCTGGTCTCAGAAGTGCAGTGACGCAGTCAGCACAATCGATTTCCTGTTCTGATGCCCAGCTTGCCTCCAAAGCACCTTCTGCTTCAAGAGCCAGGGGAGATCCCTCTATCACCAGTGTATCGGCAGTCACTATGGTCATATCCTTAAATATGCCTACTGAGAACTCCAGTGTGTCTTCGAAACACTGATTGGTCCCGATCACCAGGTAACTGGCATCGGCTGACGGACTCACCACCGGATTACTGAGTGTTCTACTGATAAGTGAGGAATCATCTGAATACCATTGATAGGTGTCAGCTCCGGCTACCCGCAATTCCATACTCTCGCCTTCGCATATCTGTAGTCGATCATTCAACACTGTCAATTCCACCGGTTGGATAACCTCCAATGCAATTTCTTTATCGATAAAGCAGCCATATTCATTTAGTATTTTGATTTGATACCTTCCGCTACTGCCGAATGCTATTGCATGACCAGTAGAATCATTACTCCATTGATAGATGTAGCTTGGATTTGACTCTGCAATCACAAATTGTTCACCGAGGCATATAGTGGCTTGATCAGCCAGTGGCTGGTCCGGTTTTTCATGTACCACGATCTGAGTCGAATCTGCAAGCACACAACCTTCATGGTAGGTGACCACCACTTTGTACAATCCGGCATCCATTGTGCTGAGCACGGAGTTTGTTTCAGGCAGCTGAGCTCCATTTCGGGTCCAGCTGATCTCGGGAGCACTTTCGAGACCTATATCCAGGATAGCAGCATCCTCTGAGCATACTGCTCCCTGATCATCTAACTCCGGCTTTTGATATTGATCATCATAGGCCACCTGTATCAAGGCACTATCGATGCAATTATCACTATCTCGCAGGATGATTTGGTATGTCCCGCTGTCGACCTGGTTAAAGACCGAATCATTGGTAAAAGCGTTTCCTATTGAATATTGATATGGTGCAATTCCTGATGCACCACTGATTGAAATCGAGCCGTTTTGTTGGTAGCAGCTGGCTGCCAGTGTTTGATAAAATAGCTCTGGTGCAGTAGATGGATTGATCACCGCCTGGCTGCTGTCTACACATTCATGAATATCTTTCACCATCAACCGATAGTTGGCCGGCGATAATGCACTGACCACGTTTGAATCCACAACCACTCCATCCACGTAATAAGTATAAGGACCTTCTCCAAATGAAGCCTTCATCACGATTTCTCCGTTGTCCACGCCACAGTGCGTGTCGTCAACAGTAGCATCCAGCACTGGATTGGTCGATGGGAGCACTTCTACTAGTCGTTCCTCAAGACATTCTTCTCCATCTTTCACCTGGATAGTGTAGGTGCCGGCAGACAATAAGCTGAAGTCATCCTGCAGCCCAAAACTATCTGCAATGGTATACACCAACTCTCCTGTACCGCCTGAGGCGTTGACTTGAATTCTTCCATTTTCCAGACCACAGGAGGTCATATCTACGATGGGATCGAGCACAATGGCATTGGATGGATCTACCCACACTGAATCAATAAACACACAGTCATCAGCATCTTGCACAATTACCTGATGCATTCCTGCCGGCACATTGTGAAAAACATTTTCGGTACTCAGCCCCGCACCCACTGAAAAAGCGAACGGACCGATCCCCGCCTGTGCATTGAGTGTAATAATTCCGTTGCTATCACCACAAGTTGTTGGTTCGATCGATACCAGTGCCTGTACCCGCTCTGAACTATCAATGGTAGCTTGAGCGCTATCTACACATCCCATGGCGTCCTGCACCACAATCATATAAATTGCTGGTTTGAGATTTTCAAAGCGGGCAGAGTCTACAAAGCCAGCTCCGATATCATATTTATATGGGCCAACTCCTCCAGCGATCTGTACATCGATCGAACCATTGTTAACACCACAATGGGTGCGATCTACCAAGAGTTCGGGTGAAGGTAAAGTTGATGGTTCCACAATAGCCTGGGCTGTCATGACACACCCCTGTGCATCTTTCACGGACAAGGCATAGGTGTTAGCCCCCAGGCCTTCAAATTGGTTATCGGGAGTGTAAGGACTATTTCCCAACCGGTATTGGTAAGGGCCGGTAGACCCTGCTACGACTACCTCGATCATTCCATTGTCATCGTCACAGGTGGTATGTTGTACATCTGCTGCCGGAGCAAAACTCTCGGAGCTGTTGATTACCTTTTCAAAGTTCACTTCGCAGTTTACCGCATCGCGAACCCTGACAGAGTAAGTGCCTGCTTCTACTGCGGTAAATTCTGGACTGGTTTGAAAGGAGCCCCCTATGCTGTAGCGAATGGTGCCGGTGCCTCCGTTAGCGTCTATTTGAATTCCCCCATTTGCCTCTCCACAGCTAGTGTGATCTACAATGGCGTCTGCTGTTATAGCATTACTACTTTCTAGGGTCAAGCTGGCTTCATCGATACAGCCATTCTGATCGATGACCTCTGCCAGGTAAGTCCCGGCAGGCATGTCTTGAAACAAGCCATTACTCGAATTCTGATTTCCTATCTTATAGTTGTAAGGAGTAGCTCCCCCTGTCGCAGTAAGATCAATCGTGCCATTGTCTTCTCCACAGCTGGTATTTGTCACATCCGTGGTTAGTGTGGGACCTTCTGAATCAAATAGAGTGACCTGCTTAGTCTCTGAACATCCATTCTGGTCCGTCACCTTTGCAGTATAGTTGCCAGAGGACAGCTCATCGAAAATAGGATTGGATTGAGTTTGCGAACCCACTTTATAAGTATAAGGGGAATCTCCCCCGCTGGCATCGAGCTCAATCACACCGTCCGACTGGCCGCAAGTGGCATTCGTAACTGTGGCTCCCAAATCTGGTGCTTCTGATTCCATAATGATATTCGCAGAAGTCTCACGCACGCAGCTGCTTCCATTCTTTACCGTCACTGTATATGATCCCGGTGCAACATTGTTGAAGACATTGCTCGATTGCGGGCCATTGCCGATATCGTAGGTGACGGTGCCGCTTGCTCCAGATATCTGCACAGTGAGTTTGCCATTGTTCTCACTACAGCTGGCGTTTTCTTTCACTACATTGGTGATGGTGAGATTACATCCACCGCCTCCGCCTCCACTACCACACTGCTGCAAGCAAGATGCGGCAGCAACTCTGGATCGAATGAGATCGCCCGGTTCGCTTCCAAAACCTTTATTGAAATTGATCCCGGTACCGCTGAGATGACAATAGCTCATAATGGTACCGCCATTGCTGGGGGTTGGCCCCGGATCACATGAACCCTCGGTAGAGTAGCAATCGTCAAGCGCTTCATTACCTTGGGGTCCCCAGGAGCATGCATGGGTATGGGGTGAGCCCATATTATGACCGGTTTCATGTGTTACCACGTTTACGGTCCACGAGTAAGTCGGAAAATTGGAATAGCCTGATGACACATCGCTGTAGCTATAATTGTATGATGAAGAACAAAGCACATTGAGGTAGGCAATACCTCCTGTATTCTGTCCTCCGATCACCATAAGGTGGCCTAGCGTACCATTGAAGTTGGGGCGTTGTGACATGAATTCATCCATGGCCGCGGAAGAACTGTTGGTCGGGTAAGGGTCCTGACTGACCCAAACAAAGATCTCTGAGATCTCTACATTGATATTTTCGTTGGCATACAATGTGGACACGTTGTTGAACACCCCCGATACAAAATTCTCCACTGCACCAACACTACCTTTACTTTGAAAAAGCGCAAAATCTGTCTCAAAGTATATGCTTACGCACTCTGCAGCCGACCGGCTGGGATCGTTCTCCACCGCCTCTTGTTGGGGGTGGGGACCATCCGGCACCTCCTTCACCTGGCACTCATAATCGTTCTTGATCTTTAGATCACGATCGCTGTAGACCACATGCGCTCCTTGCGCTTCACTCCATTTTCCGATTACAATATTGCCGTATTTTTCGGAAGAGACGATACCGATGATTTCGTCTTCAAATACACTGATCGAAGCGATCGACTGAATATCGCCTTTTAGAATACCACGGTAGTGGGTGCCGCTGCTTTGATAGACCCCTCCATCCGAAGTGCGAACGATAAAGTCATCACGCAGGGGTGACTCGTTAAACAAGTCTATCGTGAGCGTGATGCCATCATAGGGGATATCCAGCTCCATGAGCTCGGGCTCCAGCCTCTGGATCCTCGCCGAAACGCTCTGTTTAAGATTTACTAAAGTGGATTTTTCTACCAACGATGCACTCCTTGCCGTAAGAGCCTGCTCCTTGATCTCATCAAAAAGCTCAAAGTTGGGAATGACCGACTCGCTCCGCTGATTCTTCCTTTCCTCTAGCTGTTGCGCAATACGGTTGGCCTGCTGTCCCTTAGCCGTTCCCGATCCCCCTAAAATGAACACACACAGTGTGTAGTAAATGAATCTCTTCATTCAATGATACACCTTAACCAGTTCTAAAAAATGCTGAAAAATGCGGCGTGTTCGCTGAGTGCGTCACAAAAGTAAACAAAGAAATTCTTGCAACTATTGTATGCACATCAATTTTTAATAAAAAACTTATTCCGCCGTAAAATTCAGCTCAATTACACTTTCAATAAAGGAAGGTGTCGTGGTGCGAAGTCGCAGGGAAATCTTGAAATTCATGGTCTGCTCATCGACGTACTTTGACAAATCTGTCTCGAACGGTACCACTACCACATTCCTCCCGGCATTCACCGGTACATTCTCTGTCAAAAAAGCCTCGATATCCTGATCAGGATCGTCTTCGAAAAGTGAAATTTCTACCTCCGCCAGAAACTCGAAGGTAATGTCTTGAAAAGTGGAGGACAAAACCGCCGAAGCCGGACGGATAATTAAAGACTGGTTTTCATCAATACTAAACTGATTTCTCAGCTCTCTAATGTTTGTCTGCACATTTCGTACCAAAAAGAAATGCTTGTCAAACGGATTGAGACCAGCCGGTATGTCAAATCTCAGTTCGAAGGGGATCTCAAACAGGATATTCTCCTCCTTACCACACCCTATGAACGTTATACATATTATAAATAAAAATAATATTTTATTTATAATCATATTAAACTTATTCATAATAAGTTTATTGCGGTTATAAATCTAAGAAGTCCGCCTTGATAACGAAAAGGGTGGCTACGATGGGTATTTTGATAGTCAATTTTAAGACGTCCCAAAGTTTTCCTGTCACAAGTTTCCATAAGATTATTCATTGTGTCGGGGTAACCTAATGTTGGCAAACATACATTATCTTGTCTCTTTGACTTTTTAGTATTTTGATACGATGGGAGAGCAGCGAGTACATCTACCACAGGACGAAAGAGACATGCAGACATTTATCCGTGGGCTTCTCGACGATGTGAAAGCCCTGGATCATATGCTGCATAATGACTGGTTTGAGTCTGATATCGTGCGCATTGGCGCAGAGCAGGAGATGGTATTGGTAAATGTTCATAATTACAAACCTGCTTTGGTGGCCCAGCAAGCCCTGGAGGACATGAAAGACTATCCGTGGCTGGAATCAGAGCTGGCTAATTTCAACCTGGAGATCACGCTAAATCCTCATGTCTTTAAGGCCGATTGTTTCCGAAAGCTGGAAGAAGAGACGGTCCAAAAACTTTCGGTAATCCGGGAGCATCTCAAGGCTTACGGAGCTGCTCCTTTACTCACCGGCATACTGCCCACCCTGCGAAAATTTGATCTGACCCTCGACAATCTCACCCCCAAGGAGCGCTATAAAGCTCTCATGGAAGCCATCACCGCTCAGCGACTAGGTTCCGATTACGAACTGCGCATCGAAGGGATTGACGAATTGATAATCAAGCACGATTCCCCAATGTTGGAAGCCTGCAACACCAGTTTTCAGGTGCACCTGCAAGTGAGCCCCTCCAGCTTTGCTTCTCTATATAATATCGCTCAAATGCTAGCGGCACCTGTCATGGCCATCGCTGCCAATTCACCCCTGGTCTTTGGCCGAAGGCTCTGGCATGAGACCAGAATCGCCATGTTTCAGCAATCCATTGATACCCGGTCTTCTCACAAGCACCTGCGTGAACGTCTACCCCGGGTCAACTTTGGAAATGACTGGCTCCATGAATCTATTTTGGAAATATATAAGGAAGATATAGCCCGGTTTAGGGTGCTCATGAATAGTGATGTACACGAAGATTCTCTTGCCAAGATCGAAAGTGGCGAAGTACCAAAGCTCAAGTACCTGCAAGTGCACAATTCAACGATTTACCGGTGGAACCGCCCCTGCTACGGCATCAGCGATAACGGTAAGCCCCATCTTCGTATCGAAAACCGCGTGCTCCCTGCCGGACCCACCATCCTGGATGAAGTGTCTAATGCTGCCCTTTGGTTGGGCCTGATGAAAGGCTACGAGAAAATGCACCCGGATGTGCGGCAAGTAATTGGTTTTGCTGACGTGCGTGACAATTTTACCAAAGCAGCACGTTACGGCATCGACAGTACATTCACTTGGTTGCACGACCGGAAAATAGGCGCGTGCGATCTGATTTTACAGGAACTCATCCCTATCGCGAGGCATGGCCTTGAATCGCAGGAAGTAGATAGCGCCGACATTGATCGTTATCTGGGTACGATAGCAGAGCGAGCAAAGCGACATATGAACGGGGCACGATGGATGCTTCGTGGCTACACCAACCTCCGAAAAGAGATTGACAGAGACGAGGCCGTCACAGTCGTTACCGCCAAGATGCTGAGAAACCAGCTGGAGGAAAAACCCATCCATGAATGGGATCTGCCGCATGTCAGCGACCTGCAGATCTACCGGCCCAATGCACTCACGGTGGGTGAATCAATGACCACAGATCTTTTCACCGTGCGCAAAGAAGACATCATCGAACTAGTCGGTGAACTGATGGACTGGCGCCGCATCCGCTACATGCCGGTGGAAGATGACAAAGCCAAGCTGGTAGGACTCGTCACCCACCGCCTCATCATCCGCGAGCTCATCAAACGTCGCAAGGAAGGAGTAGCCACGGGAGTCTCAGTAGGTGATATTATGATCTCACATCCCGTCACCATCCGGCCTGAGGCCACCGTTAAAGAGGCCATGCAACTTATGCGCACCCACCTGGTGGGCTGCCTACCCGTAGTCAATGAAGACGAAGAACTTGTGGGCATCATCACTGAAATGGATTTTCTCCGCGTCACAGCCCGCCTCCTCGATCGCCTCGAAGAAGTCACAGGAGACCGATAAAACCTTTAAACGCTAAACCCTAAACAACCTTTTGACCCTGCACCATTTTACCCATAGCCTTAACCCTCTGCACCCGTTTTCACCTTTTAACCCTCTAAACTTTAAGACTCCCACCCCCAATTTTCGTAATTTTGTCAACCAATTTTTAGCACGAAAAATCAGTTGAGTATGCCGTTTGACATTGAAATGATCCGGAAATTTTACGAGACTTTTCCCAAAGAGGTAGACCGGGTAAAAGCTGCATTAGGTCGGCCACTTACCCTCACCGAAAAAATCCTGTACGCACACCTCCATCCCGAATCTCCTCTGCAGAACTATGATCGAGGAAAGGACTACGTCTTTTTCGCTCCGGATCGGGTAGCCATGCAAGACGCTACGGCGCAAATGGCACTGCTCCAGTTTATGATGGCTGGAAAAGATAAAGTGGCTGTGCCCTCGACAGTCCATTGCGATCACCTGATCCAGGCGAAAGTAGGGGCTGATGCAGATCTGAAAACAGCTTTGGATGTCAACTCTGAGGTATATGATTTCCTCGCCTCTGTATCCAATAAATATGGCATTGGCTTCTGGAAGCCGGGTGCAGGAATCATCCATCAGATCGTGTTGGAGAACTACGCATTCCCTGCTGGAATGATGATTGGTACCGACTCCCATACGCCTAATGCCGGAGGTTTGGGCATGGTTGCAATTGGTGTAGGTGGAGCCGACGCAGTGGATGTGATGGCCGGCATGCCGTGGGAGCTGAAAATGCCGAAACTGATTGGAGTAAAGCTAACCGGCAAGATGAGCGGATGGACCTCTTCCAAAGACGTCATCCTGAAAGTGGCTGGTATCCTCACTGTAAAAGGAGGCACCGGAGCTATCGTGGAGTATTTTGGCGATGGTGCCGAGTCACTATCCTGCACCGGCAAGGGTACAATTTGCAACATGGGAGCTGAGATCGGAGCCACAACCTCTACCTTTGGCTACGACGAATCGATGGGCCGCTACCTGCGTGCTACAGAACGGGCTGAGATTGCTGATCTGGCTGATGGCGTTGCGCCGTACCTCACCGGCGATCCGGAATGCTATGCCGATCCGGAGAAATACTTCGATCGTGTTGTCGAGATCGACCTCTCAACCCTCGAGCCACATATCAACGGTCCATATACGCCTGATCTGGCCTGGCCAATCTCCAAATTTGCCGCGGCTGTAAAAGAGAAAGGCTACCCGGAAAAGCTTGAAGTAGGGCTGATCGGCTCTTGCACCAACTCTTCTTACGAGGACCTCTCGCGGGCCGCTTCACTTGCCCAGCAAGCCAAAGACAAAAAACTGAAAGTAAAGTCTGAGTTTACCGTGACACCTGGGTCGGAGCAGATCCGGTTCACCGTGGAGCGCGATGGAATCCTCGACGTCTTTGAAGATATCGGTGGCGTCGTTTTAGCCAACGCCTGCGGACCCTGCATCGGTCAGTGGGCTCGCCACACGGACGACCCTAGCAAGAAAAATTCGATCATCACCTCTTTCAACCGAAACTTTTCCAAGCGCAACGACGGCAATCCGCAAACGCATGCTTTTGTGGCGTCGCCGGAGCTCGTCACCGCTATGGTTATGGGAGGCACGTTAACATTCAATCCGCTGACAGACAGCCTGGAGAACGAAGATGGTGAGACGGTGAAGTTGCAGCCCCCTACCGGTGTGGAACTGCCACCGAGAGGCTTCGCTGTGGAAGATCCCGGTTTTCAGCCTCCTTCAGAAAATGGGCAGGAAATCGAGGTGAGAGTAGATCCCAACTCCAACCGTTTGCAGCTTCTCACACCCTTCACGCCGATCACCGCAGATCAGCTGAAGAAGATGCGAGTATTGCTGAAAGCGAAAGGTAAATGTACTACTGACCATATCTCCATGGCGGGACCGTGGCTGAAGTTTCGAGGTCACCTCGAGAACATATCCAACAACTGCTTTATTGGAGCGATCAACTATTTCAACGACGAAGCCAACAATGTGATCAACTACGTGGAAGATAAATACCTTCCGGTACCAGACTCTGCCCGTGCCTATCAACGTGCCGGAATCGGAACAGTGGTATTCGGTGAAGAAAACTATGGCGAAGGCTCGTCCCGGGAACATGCTGCTATGGAACCACGTTTCCTTGGCGTCAAAGCCGTAATTGTGAAGAGCTTTGCCCGCATCCACGAAACCAACCTCAAGAAGCAAGGCATGTTGGCGCTCACTTTCACGAACCCGGCAGATTACAATCTGGTACGGCAGGACGATGAAGTCAGCATTGAAGGCTTCGATGCCATGCAGCGGGGTACACCGCTCACCATCGTATTGCATCATGCCGATGGTATTGAAGATCGATTCGAAGTGGAGCATACCTACAATCAGGCTCAGATCGACTGGGTGAGAGCAGGGAGCGCCCTCAACAAGATCAGGGAAGAGACAGGAGCAGCCTAAAGGACTCCCTCTAGGCGATTCTGCGAACATTTGCTCCCATACGCAGGCTTACTTGCTATGTATTACGGCTTGACTGCTAGCTTGTTATAAAAAGTAAAATTCCTATCTTCAGGCGGCAAAACGTTTATCTAACTTAAAAAAGAATTTACCTATGCTAAAGGAATTCAAAGAATTTGCCATGAAAGGCAACATGCTGGATATGGCAATTGGTTTTATTTTAGGTGCGGCATTCGGCACGGTAATAAAATCCCTGGTGGATGATATTCTGATGCCTATCGTATCCTCCGTTTTTGGCACACCAGATTTTACTAATCTGTTTACCGTACTCAAAGCACCTGCTGATACTACTGGCGTCAACATGAGCTCCATTGAGGCTGTACGGGAAGCCGGAGGGATCGCATTGGGCTATGGATTGTTTATCAATGCCCTGATTGCTTTCATTATTTTAGCTTTCATTCTGTTCCTGGTGGTTAAAAACATCAATAAACTGAAGAAAGCTGAGGAGGAAGCTCCTCCCGCCGGACCTACCCAAGAGGATCTGCTCGCTGAGATCAGAGACCTGCTGGCGAAATCCTAAACAGGACGATTTCTTTGTAATTCCAAATAGCCAATAATGAAACGAAGGGCTGGCCACTGAGGTCAGCCTTTTTTAGTTGGCATCGATGACCCGGCCAGAGCCTGAGACACGGGCGTCGACTCTGGGATCGCCCTTATAGAACACGTTGCCGCTGCCGCTGATTCGTACATCCAGGAAGTCGGTGCAAGTTATCTCAGCATCTCCCGAGCCGCTGATCAGGATATCCGCTTTGCGTACCTCCAGTTCGAATGCTTTAAGCGAACCGGATCCGGAAGTGGTGTGATCAATATCGTCAGCTACCCCTTCCAGCTTGATGTTTCCGGAGCCCGACAAAACTGCATCTATAGAATTCATGTCCAGTCCCAGATCGACATAGCCAGATCCACTTAGGAATAGGTCGATCGATTCTCCCACAAAAATATTGGTGCCTTCGATAGTACCAGAGCCTGAGAGCGTTACCTCGCGCACTTCCGGCATCGTGATATCGATCCTCAGCCGGTTGTGGCGACGTACGCAATCCTCAAATTCGATGTACCACAAACCTCGACGTACACTGAGATCCAGCTGACGGATTACGTTACGCTCGCCTTCAACTTCCACCTGGTACTCATTCCCTTGGGTAATGGTTACCGAGGCAGCAATGCGCAGTTTAATGCCATCAAATCCAGAGACATCCAGCTCTTGCTGCACGACGTTGCCATCGCCTTCAATGCAGTCGAAGATATCATCAAAAAAACAGCCGGAAAAGGAGGTTGCCAGCAAGCAGGCAATAAGCAACTGTTGTAAGGTTTTCATAGCTAATTAGTTTAGTCATAAGAAATATGACAGGGTCAATTCGGACCGTTGCGATCCTGAAGTATAGACGTATTAGCTATAGAAAGGTTGCGCCCTATCAGTCGCTATGACCAAGATCATCTCCCTTGTTGGCAGCTACAGCGATATCCCGGCCACTGGTAAACTTCCACCAGCCCAGCATACCAATACCCAGGAGAATGAGAAAGCCTAGAATGACGTGGTAAAACGGTATAATACTGATGGCTATGATATGAGTCCGGTCTACCAGCCACATCACGATCAGGATAGCCCCGATCATCAGCATCAGACCATGGATCTTTCCAAAGCCAGGCACGGCATCGAAAGATACATTCTGTCTGATCAGGTACAACGTAGCCAGCATAGAGAGGATGGGCAGCACCTGGGTCCACATATCTGCATCGAAGATGCTCTGCCGCTCAAAAAGGAACAAATAGATATTAAGTGTTACTGCAAAAATGCCGGGGATACAGATCGCATACACCAGGAAAGTGTACAGATACTTCCATGGCGTCAGATGTCCTTCACCGCGGCCGAGCCACCAAGCCAGCGCTGCACTGAGCGGGCAAGCGAGAAAGAAGAATATCAATATCTCCGGATTGGAAGCCAGTAACTCGAAAAACTCTCCCAGGGTCATGTGTTGGTGTTTGTTTGGCTAAGGTAGGGAATTGAATAGGGATTAGTGGAGTGGTAATTAGTATAGTAGTGAGTGTGGGTCATCATGTCTCGAGTAGTTTATTCAGAGTCGGTTGCCACATGTATCTCTTGCGGTTTTGCTCGGCGCGACATACAAGCACCCGTTGTTCTTGGCGTCCCCGCCGAGAACTTTTAGCAACGT
>JAHELJ010000025.1:0-44893 GCA_024644235.1 Lewinellaceae bacterium | reverse complement strand
AACCTAAAGTCCCATCAGCAGTGTCACCGGATCTTCCAGCAGCTGCTTCACCCGCACCAGGAAGGTGACGGATGAGCTGCCATCAATGACACGGTGATCGTAGGAGAGGGCCACATACATCATAGGCCGGATTTTAATTTCGCCGTCGACGGCGACCGGGCGTTGCTGGATGGTGTGCATGCCTAGTATCGCCGACTGCGGCTCATTGAGGATTGGAGTACTCATCATAGAGCCAAAGATGCCGCCATTGGTGATGGTGAATGTACCTCCGCGCATCTCTTCGAGGGAGAGGGTGCCATTGCGTGCCTTCTCGGCCAGCTCTTTTATTTTCAGTTCGATTTCGTGAAAGGGCATCGACTCCACATTGTGCACCGGTGGAACGACAAGTCCTGAGGGCGTGGAGATGGCGATGGAGATATCCACGTAGTCGTGGTAGATCAATTCGTTTTCGTCGAGTTGGGCGTTGACCTGTGGCATTTCCATAAGGGCTTGTGCGCATGCTTTGGCAAAGAGCGACATGAAACCCAGCTTGATGCCATACTTCTCCACGAACTTGTCCTGGTAGGTCTTCCGTAGTTTCATCACTTCGGTGAGGTCGACCTCGTTGAACGTGGTGAGCATGGCGGTAGTGTTCTTTGCCGATACCAGGCGGGCCGCTATGGTACGCCGCATGCGCGACATTTTCTCCCGCCGGGTGTTGCGGTTCAATGCAGCCGGTGTGGCAGGTGTTGTCGGAGCTGCAGAAACGGCCGGTTCTTTGGCGGGCGTAAATTCTGTTGCGGGAGCGGTTGGTTTGTCCTCTATGGCTTTCAGCACATCGCCTTTGGTGATACGTCCATCTTTGCCGGTACCGGCGACCTGCGCTGCAGTCAGGTTGTTCTCCTCCATAAGTTTGGCGGCGGCTGGTGAGGGATGACCGGTGGCGTAAGTGGCCTCCACCGCGGGGGCGGGTGCTGCTTCTTCTTTCTGCGCTTCTGCGGCTTTCGGCACTTCAGTTTCTGCTGCCGGCTCTTTCGGTGCTGTTTCTTTCGATGCCTCTGCCGGAGCGGATCCGTTCTCCTTTGCTACGCTGGTGTCGATCTTGGCGACCAATGCACCAATGGCCAGATCATCACCTTCTGCAGCCACCCAGATCAGCTTACCCGCCACTTCCGCCGGATATTCCAGCGTGGCCTTGTCCGATTCAAACTCGCAGATCGGTTCGTCTCGTTCTACGTATTCTCCGTTGCCTTTCAGCCACTGCGAGAGGGTGACTTCGTTAATGGATTCGCCGATTGGCGGCACGTTCATTTCTACTATGCTCATGGCTCCTTTTGTTATGATTTTGCCAGTGCCACAAAGGTAGAAACGATTTGGATAATGGAGGATGGGAGTTTTTTCTAAGATCCAAAGGAACAATTGGCAGCTATTGCTATTCTATATCATCGTCCCAGGGGATTTTACCTCCCTTGTCTTCTCCATCATCTGCAAAAACAATGTTTTGGGAGATCACAACAAAAAATAACCACTTTTACTGCAACCCGATCGAGATGTTCACAGACCGCTTACTGTAGAAGCGGCGACAGGTATTGGTAATAATCAGCCGGCCCCTTCGCAAAGAACGAAGAGGCCGGCACTAGATCCGTAATATTTGTCGTACATGCATTTGTACGTATAGAAGTTAGTTTCGTTACTTCAAATAGTCAATCTTTTCCATTTTTTTCTTTCTTACACCTCTTGCAGGATCTCTGGCAGTCACAGGCACATGCCTTCACGTCTTCTATTGATCCAAGCCGATCTACGTCTAACCGATAATCGAATACCGATCAACCGCAAAAAAAAATCACCCAAAGCGTCCGTTACCTGCAATGGGTGATCCTAAACACACTCAAAACCGTAATTTGAGGGGTTTCACTTCCGGTGCTGCCTTTACAACACCATGATCAGTGAACACATTTAGAGCCGCCTACGGTGCGGAAAAGAAGCGCTCGCGGTGGAGAACCGCGAACGCCTCTTAATTAAACACTCAAATCCGTAGTATATAGAAAAGTAAAATTGATTCTGCTAATTCTTACCAGTCACCAACATCTTCACCACCGTCCAATAAAATGTCATCCTCAATGGCAACTTCTATGTTCTCTTTCTTAAATTCACGAGGCTGCTCCACAACGGTCATATTTCCAGCTCCCAGTGATATTAAAATTGTGAATAATATATGTAACATTTGCTTTACTTTTATAACTTTACTCAAAGTTACGGGGTAGCCTTATCCCAGAATAGGACAGAATTCACTGATCTGTACCTGGCAGATTTCTCCTTTTTTACTATATTTGTGATCATTAATCACTGATTTTAAGCTACTTAAGTGCGAGAGAATGGATGCATTAATAGAATTGACTGGAGTTATATCAAAGAACAAGATCAAAGCAATCCAGACGCTTGATTCACAAAACCGGGCAGATCGGGTCTATCAATTCTACGAGAAATTGCAGCGTGATGAGCTCAAAAACGATCAAGATGCTGCTCAATTTTTCTTCAAAAGGGGTGCCAACTACACACAGTATCGCAAGTTAAAGTCAAAACTTAGGGATCAACTGCATAGCACTCTATTCTTTATTGATATCAATAATCCTAAGTTTAGTAGTGCTCAGCGAGCTTTCTATCAATGCAGCCGTGACCTTATGACAATCAAACTCATGATCGGTCGTAATGCAAGGAAAGCAGCTTACTCTCTGGCAAAGCAGACTTTGAAACACGCTCGCAAATATGAACTGACAGAATTTGTAGTTGAACTTCTGCGAACCATTCGGAGCCATCATGCCATTTATACAGGGAATCTAAGAGAATACCAGAAGTGCAAAAAACTACTGGAGAGGTACGAAAAATATCTTCAGGCTGAGAATCTGGCAATAGACTACTACGAAGATATTAATGTGCGTCTTGAGAATACACTAGTGATAAGCGAGGAAACAGTCATACTAGCTGAGAACTATATTGGAGAGCTTGTTAAGCTAGGTAAAGACATCAAAACTTTTCGCCTTCACATGGTCACTCATTGGCTATCTATTCTACTGCATACAAAAAGAAACGATTATAGGTCATTGATTAGCACTTGCGACAAGGCTATCAATTTTTTCAACAAAAAACCTAATTTTTCAAAGCACTTTATGGGTGTCTTCTATTATAATAAGTTACTAGGCTTGACCAAGTTGCGACGTTTTAGAGAAGGACAGATAATAGCCAGAAAATGCTTTGATATTTATGAAGAAGGGAATACTAGATGGTTCCGAGCTTTAAGATTATATTTTACCCTTTGCATGCATACCAGAAAATATAAGCAAGCCTGGGATATTTGCCAAACTGCCGTGAATTCTAAGGGATTTAAATTTCGATTTCAAAATCTACATGAAACCTGGAGACTTAACCAAGCATACTTAATCTTTCTATTAAAAACAGAATCCGTCACCGAACTGGCCGGACAGGAGATGAAGAATTTTCGACTCAGTAAGTTCTTAAATGATGTCCCACTTTTCTCCCTAGACAAAAGAGGTTTCAATATTCCCGTTTTGATTATTCAAATCATTATGCTTATCAAGCAGAGAAAATTCGATCAACTTGCTGATCGAATCGAGGCAATCGAAAAATATTCTACACGTTATCTCCGAAAAAATGACCATTTCAGAACCAATTGCTTCATTAAAATGCTCCTTCAGGTGCCAAAGCACCGTTTTCATAAAACGGCGGTCATTAGGCATACAAAAAAATACCTGGTCCAATTAAAAACCATGCCGCTCGAAATTGCACAACAATCTCATGAAATTGAAATCATTCCTTACGAGCATCTCTGGGAATACACGTTGGAATCCCTGGATAATAAATTTAGGTGACAAAGGCAAATAGGTGAAAAGTGGCAAAAGGGTTCAAAAGTCAGCGGTTGTAAGTTTAGAGTTAGTTTTTGCATTTAAATCTCCCCACATCTAATATGATCTCGTATCGGAGTTCGCTTCCGAAGCACTAGATCCCCAAGAGCGGAGACTCTATCTGCTAACTTCCTAACTGAACACATCACACTTGGCTGACATTTTAGTTTAGGGTTTTGCGTTGATCTCAAACCACAAGTCTCATCCCTCATGTTTTATTTATGACCGGGCACCATCTACTGAGATCGTTTTGTTGCTTAACTTCACTGCAGTCTTAACAAAGTACCTCCACATAATGAGATGGCAATTTTTCCTGATCTTAGCGACCTTCTGCAGTACCACTACAATGGTCGAAGCCCAGCAAGTAGAATATCAGATGCCGCCCAAGGTGATCGCCGATCTGGTCGATGCGCCACTGACCCCTGCAGTAAGCCTCAGCCCTGACAACCACACTATGTTGCTGATGCAGCGGCCAACAATGCCTTCTATCGATGAGGTGGGAGGTGATGAACTCCGCCTGGGCGGGCTGAGGATCAATCCTCGTACCAATGGAGCCAGCCGCTCAAGGCACTACGTGGGTCTGACATTTCAAGGTATTGACAATACTGGCAAGGTAGCCGTGTCCGGGCTGCCCGACAAACCCAAACTTGAGAATATCCGGTGGTCGATTGATGGCTCCAAAATTGCCTTTACTCATACCACCGTGCACGGGCTGCAGCTGTGGATAGCAGATGTACAGAGCGGTGCTTCCCGCCAGCTCACCGAGGCCGTGGTCAATGACGCCATATCCGGCGTGCCCTATACCTGGCTTCCTGACCTTCGTATCTTGGTGCGGGTGATCCCTGAAGACAGAGGGGATGTTCCCATGGCACCTTCAGTACCTCCCGGTCCGGTAGTGCAAGAGAATAGCTATGGCGCTTCTCCCGTTCGTACCTACCAGGACCTTCTGAAGAATCCCTTTGATGAATCACTGTTTGAATACTACGCTTCAAGTGAACTGAGAATTCTCGATCCTACTACCGATGAGATGGTACCACTAGCTCCTGCCGGCATCTATAGAGTGAACTCTCCATCACCCGACGGCCAATTTCTATTGGTAGTTAAACTCACCCCACCCTTCTCATACATTGTACCTTATTATCGCTTTGCTCAGCAAGTGCAAATCCTCGATCTGGAAGGCAAACTGGTACAGACCATTGCTGAGATACCACCTGCTGAAAATATCCCCAAAGGCTTCAACGCTGTGCGAACCGGCCCGCGTAGCTTTATGTGGCGCAGCGACAAACCAGCCAGCCTGTATTGGGTGGAGGCGCAAGACGCAGGCGATCCAAATATAGAATCGGATGTGCGCGATCAGCTCTTTCGCCTGGATGCTCCTTTCACCGCCCAAGCTAGTGCCGGCATTGAGTTTAGTCTTCGTTTTCACAGCATCGATTGGTGCGATGGCGACCTGGCTATCGCCAATGAATATTGGTGGAGCAACCGCCGGGAAATACGTAGCACCTTTGCTCCGGATAACCCCGCTATATCAAGGAAAGTTGTGTTTGATCGCTCTTACGAAGATCGTTATACCGACCCGGGAGATTTTGAAACCACACTCAATGCCTACGGCCGCAGCGTGTTGATGCGATCAGATGATGGCTCGCTCTACCTCACCGGAATAGGCGCTTCTCCAGAAGGCAACCGCCCATTTATCGACCGGTTTGATCTGAAAAACAACCATAGCACCCGAATATGGAGATCGGAAACTCCGTACTACGAAGTGCCGATCAGCATCATCGACCCCGATAAAGGGCTCGTGATCACCCGCCGTGAAACGGAAAAACAAAATCCTAACTTCCACCTGCGCAACATTATCGATGGCAGCATCGGCACTATTACCGAATTTCCCAACCCCTACCTTGCCCTGCAGGGTGTGCAAAAAGAATTAATTCGATATCAGAGGAGCGACGGCATTGAGCTCACTGGTACCTTGTACCTGCCACCTGGCTACGACAAAGATCGAGACGGTAGGTTGCCGGTGCTGATGTGGGCCTACCCCCGCGAATACAAAAGCAAAGATGCCGCCAGCCAGGTGCGCAACTCACCACACGAGTTCCTGCGGGTCTCCTATGGTTCACCTATCTTTTGGGTCACCCGCGGCTATGCGGTCTTGGATAATTTTGCCATGCCCATCATCGGTGAAGGTGAGGAAGAACCTAACGAGACCTTCATCAATCAACTCGTGCAAGGTGCGGAAGCCGCCATAAATAAGATTGTCGATCTTGGCATAGCCGACCGCCAGCGCCTGGCGGTAGGTGGTCACTCATACGGTGCCTTTATGACCGCAAATCTTCTTGCCCATAGCGACCTTTTTGCCGCCGGCATAGCCCGCAGTGGCGCGTACAATCGCACCCTGACCCCCTTTGGCTTCCAGTCGGAAGAACGCACGTTCTGGGAAGCACCTCAGGTCTACTTCACCATGTCTCCCTTTATGCATGCAGATAAGATTAAAGTGCCGATCCTTCTCATCCATGGTCAAGCAGATAACAACTCAGGTACCTACCCCATGCAAAGCGAACGCTTCTATTCAGCACTAAAAGGGCACGGCGCCACGGTACGGATGGTGATGCTGCCCCACGAAAGTCACGGATACCGAGCCCGCGAAAGCATCATGCATATGCTGTGGGAGATGGACGAATGGCTGGAGAAGTATGTGAAACCACAAAAAGAAACTGGAGAAAAGACCGAAAAGGATAAATCGGGAAGAAGTAATTGAATTATTCATGATCTAGGATTAGGGACGTTCTTGAAAGTACCTGGATTCACTATTTTGAAAGGGTTAAAGGGGTCAAAAGGAATTTTTTTATGGTGGAGGCCATCTCAGAGGCCCCATGTCTCAAGCCTCCAATTACGTCGCACGTCCCATGCCACAAATCTCCGATCACCAACAACCGACCACCGATCACCGATCTGAACAATTACACAGTTACTTAGTTAAATATACGTTACACGATTATTGTCTATTTTCATTTCCATGTCTGTGCAACGATACATCCTTGCCATAAGTGGAATACTAATGATCTGTTTTGGGGTAGCTTCTGCCCAGATCGATTCTTCGGCAACAACTATCTTACTCGACCGTGGCAGTTACGATTTTGACTTCTCTGATTTGGATGAAGTGAAATGGAGGTTTCAGAGGCACTACCAATTGGTGATCCGGGAGGCGGTTGATATTGAGATCCTGAAGAACATTTCCCTGGAGACAAACACCGAAGAAAAGGAGGAATTGCAAGAGGCTAAAGTGAAAGTACTGTCACCCTCAAATGTGGACCGGGAGTTTTCATTAGATTCCTTCGCACAGCAACCTTTCGATGCCGATTGGACAGATTATCTGCTCACCATTGAGGAGTTGCAAATCGGTGATACCTTGGATATTTCCTACACAATCTTGTCAGAGCCCCGTCTGAAAATCTACCGCTGGGATTTCCAATACGCCTATCCCGTGCTGAGAAGCGAATTGCAGCTCCTGGTGCCGGAAGCGATCACCTTTGTTGATAAGCTTAGTGATGTCTCTTACCTGAAATCCGAAACTGCACTGGATACTATCATCTCCATTGCCCGAGCCAAGGCGCAGTTGAAAGGGGTAAGGGTTGTCTGTGAAAATATCCCAGGATACAGGGAAGAGCCCTTGGCACCTTACCTGGTAGAAACACGGCCAGCTTACCTGGTCAGCCTAACGAATCTGTATCCCCTTGCTGATTCATACCTGCCACCCTGGAGTGATCAAATTACCGATCTGGTCTTGAATGATTGGTGGGGAAAGCAGTACCGAAACCGCGGTAACTTCCGGTGGCTCCTCGCCGCAGCCGACGATCTCCTGGATAAGAAATACGACGACCAAATCAAGATCAGCCTGCTATATCAGTTTGTGCATGAGCAGGCGACCTGGGACGGAACATATGGACTTTTTCCTTCTGCTATGATGGACGAAATGGTCATTGAAAAGAATGTGAATAGGGCTTCGATGAATATGCTACTCCTGGCATTGTTGCGGGAAGACGGATTCAAGGCATATCCCATCCTTGTAAGTACGATCGACAGGCCTCCGGTACAGCAGGAGGTGCCTGACATAAACCAGTTCAACCATTTTGTGATCGCCGTAGATGACGGCAAAAATGCGGTATACCTCGATGCAGGAGATCCTTCGCTCCCTGTGGGAACCATCGATCCTATGGTGCGGCGGGACATGGGGGTGCTGATTCGGAATTACAAGGGTAACTGGGTAAGCCTGCCAGAAGGTGAAGGCAAGAGCACGATCCTTGTCGATCTCACGTTGGCCTCTGATTTATCTGGCAGGGGATACATCAAGGCCTCTTTTGAAGGTTATGATGCCATGTCAGAGAGGCTGCAACTGGCTGCCGACCCCACCGGCCAGTACTGGAAAGATCGAGCGGCCGAGTTAAGTTCTTTCTTACGTATCGACTCGGTACGCTATAATAATGTAAAGAATCCTCTGTCACCATTCGAAAACGTCGTCCATTTTCACCTGATCACTCCCGGAGTTGATTCGATGTGGATCAATCCGGTGTTTTATTCTTTTTTCAATCAGGCCTACCTCACAGATTCAATCCGGACCACACCAGTGGTTTTCCCCTTTAAGATGTTCGAAAACATCATAATGAACATACATCTCCCGGAAGATGTAAAAGTCGTGTACCGGCCGGAACCACAAAGGATCAAATTGGAAGGACAGCCGTTTGTATTGGAGTTCTTTGTGGATGAAAGTCAGAATACACAGCAGATCAGATCGAACCTCAGGCTGGACAAAACCCGGTTTGATGTAAGTGAATACAGTGCCTTAAGCACTTTTCTTTCTCATATTTTGGAGGTATTGGTTGATGGCATCCTTCTTGCCAAAGGCTAAACGCCATCATCTGTCTGGTTGAGCACCATACGATCCGTACGGTACACTGTGCCATCGAAAACGGCTATGGTTTCGCCTTCCTCATTTCTGACAAATACGTGGTAGATACCGGTGCGATGTCCCTTCTTTACTTCGGTGGCTTCCGCCGTTAGTATCTCTCCCCTATGCACCGCCTTCGCATACGACATGGTGGCCTTGAGGGCCACGCTAAGGCGCCCGTGTGTATTTGAAGCAAAGGCAAAACAGCTGTCTGCCAGGGCATAGGTCACCCCGCCGTGCAGGATGCCAAAGCCATTGAGCATTTCCTTGCGCACTTTCATCCGGCAGATGCATTGTCCAGGCCCGCAATGCACAATTTCCAGCTTTAACCATTGACTGAAATAGTCTTTGCGCATCATAGTCGTGATCGCGTTCTGCGCCAGTTGCTTCTTTTCCGTCATGGCTGTAAAGATGACTTTTTTTCGGTTCAGCCGGCTACTTCGATATCGTACTTTTCCGAGAGCAAGCGAAGATGATGGATCTCATGACCAGCGGTAATAAAGCCTAGCGCCAGCGGAGTAAAAGGCCGGTCTGAAGCCGTCCCGCTTCGTGCGTACATTTCGTCGGTAAAATTTTTGAAGAGCTCAATGGTAGCTCCTCTTACCGCTAGGTATTCATTGATAATGGAGGCTGGCGACCGATCAGTAGCACCTGAAGTTGGAACGTATTCATCCTGGTCAAAGCCCGCCATGGGCGTTTTATCATCGCGGGCGATCCGCAGGGCCCGATAGGCAAAGATGCGTTCGGTATCGATCATATGCATTAGCAGCTCTTTCACTGTCCATTTCCCCGGCGCATAGCGATGATCCCAACGACCGGGCTCAATGGTTTCAAGTAATTTGCTGGTTTTGTCCTTTGATCGGATCAATACTTTGAGAAAATCATCACCCTCTACCTGCTCGATATAGGTGGTATAATAAGGATCACATTCTTGATCGGAAGGTCGTCGCATTTCTTTTTCAATGATTTGAATATGTAAAATACTAAAGATCAAGAGTAAAAACTTGGAGATAAGTTTCCAGATGTCACCACTTGAATTCGTGGCATATGATTTGTCAAAAGGTGACTGGAGCTATTGCGGGCAGGACTTTAAAGTAATTTCCATGCCCGCATCGATATGGTCGAATAAGTCCGGTGGATGCCCTAGGTGGCTGTCTACCGGATTTCTTTTGTGCCCGGTACGAACGATCACCATTTTCTCGCTCCTGTTTACTATGATATATTGCCCGCGGATTCCTCTAGCATAAAAATACTTCTCACCTTTGTGTTCCACCAACCACCAATGAAGACCGTAGATGGTGTTGTGCCTTTTCACCCAGGGATAGGGAAGGTCCACGGCTTGGGTGCATCTGCGCACGAAAGCCTTAGATAGTATCTGCTTGCCATTCCACTTTCCGTCATCTAAATACAATTGACCGAGGCGGGCAAAATCCAGGGGTGAGGCATAGAGACAGCAAAAAGCTTTTACTACTCCGTCTTCCCGGTCCTTATTCCAATAGGCCGTATCTTCGGCTTGCAATGGTGTCCACAATTTCTCGCTTAGATAAGTCACCAGCGGCCTCCCGGTTGCTTCCTCCAGTAACAATGCCAACACCTGCGAATTGATGCTTACATATTCGACTGCTTCTCCGGGTGGTTGGTGTACTGTGAGTTGATCCACCATTTTCCTCAGATCAGATCCGTAGTAAGCCCGGGCATTGTGGCTGAAGGGATTTCCCTCACTTTCTATCCACTTCAAGCCTGAACTCATACTCATCAGGTGCCACACATTGATGCTGGCTTTATCCGGCTCGGCAAACGAGGGCAGCAGGTCTCCAACCCTGGTTTCCCAGTTTAGCAGGCCCTCTTCGATGGCGATTCCAACCAGAGTACCGACATATGATTTTGCTACCGAGAACGAATTGGTAGGAACATGACCATCTTGCGGCTGCCAGTAAGTTTCATGCAACAGTTTGCCATCGCGTATCACTAACAACGCCGTGGTGCCTATGCTTTCCTGGACAGTCTTCTGCCAATCGGTGAGCTGGACCTGGTTGTATTCTGGATGCCGGGACCATGACTGAGGTGAGGTTGCCTGAATGACATCATTGGCAAAGGCCTGGTGCTCGTGAATTGCCGGGCCCAGCCGGCGGGAGCGATATGCCATCTTCAGGCTGCGCAGCAGGTAAGGGTATTCCACCGCCAGCCAGAGCACCGGCATAAAGATCAAGAACAGTATGAGATAGATGCCCTGCACTATCCCGAAGATTCTTTGCCAGTCCTTTGCTGGCTTAGTAGGTCCAGTGCAACGATGATTGCCATGCCACCGAATACTGGGACACTGGCTTTATCTGAGTCAAGGAAATTATTCAAGACACCATGACTAAAATATGTAAGTAGGGCCAGGGCAGTGAAAAGTAGCAGATGTCGTAGCACCGGTCGTCTGGCCAAAAGTTGATAGGCATGGAATGCCCGGTAAAATATCAGTACCACCAGGGATACCATTAGAAGAAAACCCGGTATGCCAGTTTCTGCCAGCGGACCCAGATACTCGCTGTGTGCATTTCCGACATCACCAAAATTAGTGCTGATGATGGTCAGGTCCTGCGAACGTTGATAAGGAGCATACTCAAACATATAGGTGCCGGGGCCAAACCCAAAGACCGGCCGTTCGGCTGCCATGGCAAAGACTGCTCTCCACCGGTTGATGCGTTCGAGGTTGGACGCGTCCGTGGTGATGTTTGTGATGGATTCTACATTTTCCACCAGGTTATCGGAAGAATCAGTTTTGTTTTTCTGGAGCTGAGTGAGGACATCATCAAAACTGACCAGAGCGATCACGGCCAGTACCATCGAGCTCATGATCAAGGCCCAAATCCTAATTCTTAGTTTTACTACCAGCCATACACCGAAAGCCAAAAACACGCTAAGCCAGGCAGCCCGGCTATAGGAGTACACCAATGCAAAAACCAATAACCCGCAGATAACGATAAAGGCGAATCTCGCATAAATGGATCTCTTGGGCATCAGCAAAAATGCAAAAGCCACCGGCACAAAGAATGCTACCATCGATCCATATTGGGTGTGATCTCGGTAGAACGGTTCCATCACCCAATGAGCAGGGTCTTCTTCAAATCCATAGCCGGCATGTATCATTAGGGTATAGCAAACTACCACCAGGAAGGCAAGAAGGTAAGCATGAAGAAAGCGGACGATGTTATCGGGATTTAGAAACAATGCCGCACCAAAGAAGTAGATCGGAACGATAAACCACAACTTTGCCAGAAGGAATTTGATGGAGACTACCGGATCAGTACTGGTGATCGCACATACTGCTAGCCAGGTAAGGTATAAGTAGAGAATCTGGGATACCGGGTGCCGCATAATCTGATCGGGAATAATCTTTTGATGGAGATGCCCCAACATCACGATGATCAGAAAGCCAAACAGTAGGGGTTCGGTGGGAAGGTAAAAGGCCAGTCCTCCCATTTCCAGCTCCTCCAGATTGATGGAGAACGGAGTGAGAAAAACAATGGTGTAAAACAAGTACTCAGGTTTGAAGAATGCCAGGAGGACTACAGTGAGGGCCATTGGAAGGGCCAGCATGATGTATTGTTCTCGCAAAAGAGATAAACAAAGAAAGGCAACAAAGAATAGAGCTGTTGCACCTATCCAGCGTTGGGATAGTACCTGGATCATCGGTTGATAAAAATCGCTTCCTGGTTTTCCCTTATAATCAGCAATACCAGGGTGAGCAACAATACAGAAGAAGTAGTTGCTACTACCAGAAGCCAGCGGACGGGCCAGGCCTTCTTGTCTGCCGGGATGGCTCTGTCTACGATAAATTTCTGAGGAATGTCGATGCTGGCGTCGGCGATAAATTGGTTCTTGAAGTTGCGAAAGCGCAACAACTGATCGATCACCACATCACGTCGGCGCCGGGTCAGGTCATACTCATCGCCATAGGTTCGGTTGAGCTCAATACTTGCTTTCAGCTCCCGGGCGGTAGCTCTGTCCAGATTCGTCACGGCTTCTGCATAAGCTTCAAGAAGTGCTCCCCGTTCGATTTCTCCCGATACCCCCATCTCCTGCAGCTCGTTTAGCTGGGCACTTAGTGAATCGAGCTCAGTTTGCAGCCTGGCATGCTCATCATCGATCATGGACATTGAAGTCATCGCTCTTTCCCTGATCATCCGGTTCTTCACACTATCGGTAAATTCAGAGATGCTGTTGGCAATACCGGCCGCCATTTCGGAGTCGGTGTCCAGTACCGAGATCTCGATCGAATTATACTTGGTCCGTTTTACGTTTACATTGCTGTTGTATTGTTGACGGATACGGGATCGGCTATGTGCCTCACCCCTGTCAATCTCATAATGGGCATAGAGATCATGTTTTTCTATCACCCTCTGCTGGACATCATCAGAGCTTATCACCTGAAGGAGTTGTTCTGCTTCTTCTTCCTCGCCAAAATCTGAAATGTTTCCACGCTTCACCCCACTCTCATTGAGAATGATCGAGCTAGTTCGGGCAGGGAATATAACGACAGTCGATCGGTAATACTCAGTCATGACCAGAGACACCAGTGCTGAGCCCACTACTGCCACGGCACCAATGATCAAGAGCAATTTTCGATTGCTCCAGATGACGCGAAAAAGAGCGGTTAAGCTTAGATCTACTCCCTGATTAGCCATGGTTCTGTGCTGAGCTTAGCAAATGTAGAAAAAGATATTGGCGCTGAGCCAAGCACCTGTGGGTTTTAATCGATCATATTGGGATCGAAAAGCCGTCGGAAAGGGAACAACCCGAGGAGCAGCGACAAGCCCAGTGAAACCAGGACAAGCACAGTTGCCTGGACCACCCACGGCAACGGAATGCGATACGACAGTTGCGCTGTGATTATCGTTAATACAACAAAACCGGCTAGCTTGCCAAGGAAAGCACCCGACAACATAGCACCAATACGTCTTACACAAAGTAGGTAGAGGCCGGTCACGACCAGGCTCTGCGTGATCAGGGTAGCCAATGCCGCCCCCCATGCCTTCCACCAAAAGATAAATAACAGATTCAACAAGACGTTGACCACCACCCCCACGAGGAAGATCCGGTTCATCTGGCGAATGCTTTCATGGGCCGTCAGCAAAGTACCGAATACATATCCTGCGCTGGTGGCCAGGTAACTGGGCATCAGGATCTGAAAGACTTGCCCCCAATACACATTTGCGCCGGTATAGAGTAGTGAGATGATTTCGATACCGTAATAGATTGATACTACACTCACGATCAGGGAGCCGGCTATTAGCATCGCGAATCCAGTATTGACCAAAGGTGCTACGGATCTTTTCTTCGCCAGAAGTTTGGCAAACATTGGAAGCAACAATCCGGCTACCAGCACCCCGATCATGTTTACTGCGTCAAGGATTCGATATGAGGCAGCATACACTCCAGCTTCATAAGCTCCGTCGGGCAGCAAACGTTCGAGCATAATGCCATCGATCCTGGTGTAGAAAGTCATGAGGAGGAGCACCACAGCGTAAGGCAAACTTCGTTTTAAGACCCATATCAAAAAAGCTGTATGTAGACGCAGTTTCGACAGCTTTATTTTCAATTTTGCCCTGGCGAGTATCCATGAAACCGCCAGAGTGATCAGCAGGGATAAGGTCTGGGCAAATACGAACCACTCTATCCGAAATTCCAATTCGGGATCAGCGCACCAGATGATCCAGCCTACCAAAATGATCATTAGCAATTTATCAAACACCGACAGGGAACTGTCGATGCGGTAGTAGCCACTTGCCGACAGGTTGGTCCGGAAAAAAGCAACCATAGACACTAGCACCTGGTTGATCGCGATCACCCCCAACAAAGGCAGGATTGAATTGCGGTAGCCTATCACGAGTCCAATCCCCACAACTATTGAGACAAAGCCGAGGGCCAAGATCAGTTTGACCAGCAGTATTCTCGGCAGGTACTTGGGAATGAGATTGTGATGTTTGCTAAAGACGGAGTGGTTAAAATTTTGAATCCCAAAATCATTGAAGATCTGTAGCAAGTAAGCTAGGTTGAAAAGGGCAAAATAGGTTCCATACGTCTCCGGACCGACCAGATTTTGCACGGTGCGATCGATACCAAATATGTAGAAGGGCTTTACCAGGAGGTTGAGCGCCACTACCAGAAAAAGGTTGGAGAGAAACAACCGGGTCATCCTGCCTCCCCCTTTATGATCGCTGACGAAACGGTTTGCATATTCGCTATAAAGGAACTGATTTTTATATTTTGACAGGCAAAATCATAGATCGATGAATAAAGGGATCGTCTCTTCCATGTTCTGTCTGTTGGCCTTCTCCCTGGGAGCTCAGGAATTCTCCACGCTGGTGTTCAGCAAAACTGCTGGTTTCCGCCATGCCTCTATTGAGACAGGTGTAGCCGCTTTAGAAAAGCTGGCGCTGGAGTATAATTTCTCAATGTACCATACCGAGGATGCGAATCATTTTACTGACGATAACCTGGCTCAGTATGATGTGATCATCTTCCTCAACACCACCGGAGATATTCTTGACGATGATCAGCAAGCTAGTATGGAGCGCTTCGTTCGCCAGGGTAAAGGTTTTGTCGGTGTCCATAGTGCTACAGACACCGAGTATGACTGGCCCTGGTTTGTCAAATTAATCGGAGGCAATTTCGATAGCCATCCAAAGGTGCAGGAGGCCCGTCTGCGCGTGGTCGATCACAGCCATTTATCCACCCAATTGTTGCCCTCGGATTGGGTGCGCACCGACGAATGGTACAATTTCAAGAACTTCAACCCCGACGTGCATGTATTGCTCGATCTGGACGAGTCAACTTATGAGGGCGGCAACCATGGCGGCTCGCATCCTTTTGCGTGGTATCATGAGTATGATGGCGGCAGGGTCTTCTACACTTGTTGTGGCCATACCAAGGAGACCTACGAAGAACACGCTTTTCTGGCACACCTCATGGGTGGAATCAAATATGCTGCGGGTAAACTTGAATACATGAATACATTATCAGAAAAAGAAGAAGCCGACGGTTGGCGGTTGCTCTTCGATGGCAAGACCACTAATGGCTGGAGAAATTATCAAAAAGATGGCATCGGCAGCAGTTGGGTGGTAAAAGAAGGAACACTCACACTGGAGGTGGAAGAAATGGAGAACGGGCGAACTCGTTCAAAAGATGGCGGCGACATCATCACCACCGAGCAGTTTGAAAACTTCGAATTGGCCCTTGAGTGGAAGATTAGCCCCTGCGGCAACAGCGGAATCATGTTTGGAATCTCCGAAGATTCACAATACCAGCGAGTATGGCATACCGGTCCGGAGATGCAGGTGCTGGACAACACTTGCCACCCTGATGCAAAGATCCACACCCATAGGGCCGGTGATCTTTACGATCTCATTGCTTGCCGAGAGGAAACTGTGAAACCTGCCGGCGAATGGAATCAGGTACGTATACGCATCGATGACGGGAAGGGCACTTTCTGGCTAAACGGAGTTCAGGTAGTTGAATTTGAAATGTTCACCCCGGAATGGAATGCCATGGTTGCGGAAAGCAAATTCAAAGACCTTCCCGACTTTGCCAAACATCGCAAAGGACATATCTCACTGCAGGACCACAATGACGAAGTATCCTATCGCAACATAAAGATCAAGACCTGGTAATCTCTACTTAGTCGGGGGCATGGAAGGCCGTACTTCCACTTTGCTCGGTAGCGTCCTGGCAGGCAGCTTGAGCAGATCGATCACCATTTGCCCGATATCTTCTGGCTGAATCTTCCATGCGTCTTTTTCCGAGGGTATCCGATTATTGAAATAAGTGGCAACCGACCCTGGCATAATGGTGGTGGTTTTGATCCCACTATTGCGAAGATCGAGCATCACTGCCTGGGTGAATCCTACCAGTCCAAATTTACTGGCGTTGTATGCTGCTCCTCCGGCAAAGAAGTTGGTACCCGCTAAGCTGGCGATGGTTATTATATACCCTCTCGTCTTTTTTAGAGCGGGCACGCATGCCTTCACGCTATGAAATACTCCCGTGAGGTTAATGTCTATAACATCATTCCATTGTTCAGTGGTCATTTCTTCGATCGGGGCGAAATGTCCCACCCCGGCATTGGCGATCAACACATCTACCTGTCCATACTTTTGGATCGTTTCAATGACTACATTTTCTTCACTGGCGAGATGCCGCACGTCGGATACTACGCCGCTGACGCGTTTCCCGCCTGATTTACTCAGGAGCTCGACAGCCTCGTCGATGGATTGCCTATTGCGTCCGGTGATGACCACTTGCATACCCTGGTCCAGCATGGCTTGAGCAATCCCCAGGCCAATGCCTTTACTTCCTCCGGTGATAATTGCGGTTTTTCCTGATAATTCCATGTTATCTACATTTTGCTAGATCAAGAATAAAAAACCCGGGCGCAAAACCCGGGTTTATTCCGAAACTATTTAGTCGACAGCGCTAATGACCGCCAAGATTCACTTGTTTGTATCCTCCCTTGCTATTGAAGTAGAAGATCAATCCCAGATAACATATCAGCATAATGACCGGCAGAATAGCCGCCCGGCTCAGTGCATATTTTTGTGAGACGGCCTGTACGCCGGAGATCACTTCCTTGTCTCCTTCTGGTGCATTGGCCACTTTATCTGTGTTCAGGCTTTGGTAACCACCTATGATAGATCGGTTGTCATCGATCACATAAGTCTCGCTTAGGTTGGTACTGTTTTCGGCATCGTGTTTTGCCAATTCTCTTTGGATGGTAGTGTCTTGCAGGTAGCCCAGGATCGGTGCTCCGAAAGTACCTACTGCCAGCATGCCCATACCGGCAATGGCGTTCAAGGTAAGCGCTCCTCCCTTGGGAAATTGCTCTGAGACCACACCCAATGTAGTGGGCCAGAAAAACGTTTTACCCAGTCCGTAAACCGTGGCTGCAATAAGTATCGCAGCGCCAGCGGCCTTTGAAAGGAAGAACAAACCCAAGGCGGCAAGAAAAGCACTCAGGGCTAAGAGCCGCAATGGCGAGCCGACCATCTTCAGAATCGGACCGGCATAGAAGCGGAGTATGATCATGATCAGGGAAGTATAAAGCAGCACCCATCCACCGGCATTATCACCAAATATGGGACGCATCGGACCCTCCATCAACGGAGGTATCCAACTGTCAACTCCCAATTCGGTCGTCGCTAGAATCATCATAATCAATAGTAAGATTATGTATAGCGGCTGGCCAAGGGATTTGGTATATGCAAAAAAGATCAACGCACTGGCGCCAGCTCCAATCCAACCCAGGTATTCAAAACCTACCAGCCGGCCAATCTCGGCAAAGACCATATAGGCGATGATTCCAGCGCCTATTGCTCCCACTTCCCCAAGCATTTCTTTGTAGGATACTCCCATTGCCACGCGTTCCTGCACTGGAAATTTCTTGTTAAAAAGCAAAATGGCATAAGTCACTGCCGGTATCAAGATGAGGGCAATCTTGTACTTCCAGTATAATCCGGAGAGCATGAGGATGACAAAAAGGCCCCCTAACACCAGACCTCCTGGCCAACCCGCATGCAGAATGTTTAGCCATTTAGACTTATTCTCCTTAAACATGGTAGCAACAACGGGATTGATATAAGCCTCTACCGTTCCACTACCCAGTGCCAACACAAAAGTACCGACGTACATCAATCCGTAACCATCAGCCGAAATGATAAGAATAGTTGAAAGGATATGGCAAACCAGACCAAACCACATCGCTGCTTTATATCCAATTTTATCAATGATGAGGCTGAAGAGAACAATACTTATCGCAAAAGGCCACAGTCCAACCCCGTTGATTTCGCCAATTTGAGTCTGGGATAGCCCAAACTCGGTACCCCATTCGTTGGAGGTGAGTACCCTGGCGATAAATCCAAATCCAGTGGCAATGAGCGCTATAAAGCAGCCCCAAAATAATTTCATATCGGGAGCTTGCCCGGCAGATACGTTCGCAGTTTGGTTCATCGTTTTCCTTAGTTTTTAGTGTTGAGTGTTCCAAATTAGTAAATCGATCTTGATTTCGAACTAATTGCATCCCATTGATTTGGAGAAGGGATGTGGCAGCCAAATTTTACTTTGTCCGGCCCTTTGTGGAAACCTGCTCTGCGTCAAGTGCGAAGAGTACGTACTTGATCTTTCTGCCTTCCTCCAAGTGCATACGCTCATAAAATGTCTTAATCTCTAGATCCTGATTGGCTATATCGCCCTGATAGAGATCGTCAGTTGCATGAAGCAGTGTGGCATGCGGATAAGTGCTTAGGACCTCCTGAGTGAAATGGTAGAGTTCGTCGCTGTCCGTCTTCAGGTGGACCTTGCCATGGTCGCGAAGGAATTTCCGGTATTTATCCAGGAAATTGGTATTGGTGAGTCTTCTGTTGGCCTTGCTCTTTCGGACGAAAGGGTCGGGAAAGGTGATCCAGATTTCATCGACCTCATGTGGTGCGAAGAAGAGTTCGATTTGCTCAATGCGGGTACGAAGAAAACACACATTATCTAATTGCTGGGCGAGGGCCTGCCTGGCTCCTTTCCAAATCCTGTTGCCTTTGATGTCGATTCCAATGTAGTTCCGATCAGCATGTTTCTGTCCCAAAGCCAATGTGTATTCACCTCCTCCACATGCCAATTCCAGCGTTATGGGATGATCATTGCCGAAGTGATCGGTCACCCATTGACCCTTTCGCTGTACCACCTTACCGCCTACATATTGCAGCTTAGGATCCTTGGGGTCATAGTTCTGATATACATTCTTAAAGGTCAACAGCTCGGCAAACTTCTCTAATTTGCTTCTGCGACTCATGAGTACTATTTTGCGTGCACAAAATTAGGATTTCGTCGTTTGTGTAATACACATTATCTGTCAACACCCGGTATGCATAAGATCAAAAAACTACTCTTGATGATCCTTGGGCTGAGCCTGGCTCCAGGTATGGCCGTCTCTCAGAGCAAATTGAATTACGGTTTTAAGGCCGGATTGAACTTCTCACAATTCGATGGACCCTTACAATCTGGTGAAACCTACCGCAATAATGCAGGTTTCCACCTTGGAATCGTTGTGAAGTATTTCATTACCGACCTGTTTGGAGTGAAGGGAGAATTCATGTACTCCCAGAAAGGTGGTCAGTACCGCTACGAAGGACCTTCTGCTTTATACCTTCAACAGGCAATCCCACCCAGGCTGGTGAGGGGAAACAGGTTTTATGAAGTGGATGTTTCGAACGATTACATTGACATTCCGGTGCTAGGTTTTGTCGAGCTGGGTCTAGTAGAACTCAGCGCCGGCTTCAACGTTGGGCTTCTCGCAGGTAGTGCTGGTGGTGGTCAGTTTGAATTCACGGGCACTGAGCCAATAACAAATTCTCTTTCATTAAACCTGGATCATCGCTATCTCAGCGACGAAGTAGGAGAGACGGTGGGAACTGAAAGCGTGAGTATACAGATCGGCAATGATCAGGTCACCATTCCCCGCCAGTTGGGTGCCTATTACGAATTTTCGGAAAAGAAGAGCAACCGGTACCGGGCTCTCGATTTCGGCATTGTTGCCGGGGCCTCTTTGTTCATTAATGAAGGACTGTTCGTGGGGTTCCGGGTTAACTATGGCTTTTCGGATGTGACGCACCCACAGATGGACATAGATTGGAGTACATTCGATGGAAATTACCCCTCGTTCAATAACGACGTGGATCACCAGGTCTCTTACCAGGTTTCATTGGGATTCAGCTTTTAAAAGCTATTTACTGAGATCGGCAGCTACGCTGAGGATGAAGTTTCTGCCTGGAGCGCTCACTCCCGATGCAAACGGACGGTAGTGTAAGTCGGCAATGTTTTCAACTGCTGCCTGCAGACTAATCGTCTGGGTGATCTGGTAGCGGAGATAAACGTTAAAGGTACTCCATGCCAACGTGCCCTCAGGAGTAGCTTTTTCTATGTTATCGGCGGAGTTTGAGGAGTACCGGTCAAGTGGTTTGGATCCGTTGAATCTCCACACCAACTCAGTACGCAGATCCTGGTTCTGATATTGTAGGGAGGCCTTCCCGTAGAGAGGTGGCACATGGGCCATAGGTTCTTCATTTCCTTCAATGGTCTTGGCGTCTCCCCGGATGTAATTGATGCTTCCGCTTAGCAAGAATTGCCGGGACAGGTCATAGCCACCATTTACCGACAGGCCATACATCAGGCCTTCCTCCGCGTTGACATTCGCCACTACCCTAAACCACTCTTCGTCATGATAAAAAAGAGTATCACCCTCGGGAAGCTGGAAGGGCGCCTGTATCACCGCATCTTCCAGCCGTGTGGCGAAACCAGTAATACTGAAATATGTGCCAGGACGATTGGCTGCAGCCTGGTGACTCAACGTGATTTCTGTATGCAAAGCTCGTTCGGGTTGCAGGTTAGGATTTGGAGCAGAAGCAGTACCCCCTTTCACTCGGATCTTCGCCAGGTCATCGATGTTAGGAGCCCGAAAGGCGGTGCCTACATGCGAATGGACGACCCATCGCTCGGTCGGTTGATAATTGAGGTTGAGACCCCAGGTAAATGAGTTGCTGGTTGATCTGATTCCGTTGGTAAAACTGGATGGCCACTGGATCAGATCATTGTTCTGGTATCTTATATAGGAACTGATCCTGCTCAGTCGAGCTCCCACATTACCCGACCAGGAATCGGAAAACTTCACCCGTAAATTCGCGTAAGCGCCATAAGCATCCAAGGTGGCTGCATCGTCAGGATAGCGTGTGAGAGCCGGAGATCTTTCGGTACCACTGCGATTTTCTTCAAAGGCCACTGAATTCAGATCATTCCAGTCTCCTTCGATTCCATAAGAGAGCTGACCGTCTAGTCCCTCCAGATCTTTCTCAAAGTCTGCCGTGATGGAGTATACCCAAAGGTTCTCTTCCTGGTGAGTCCGGCTGTCCGATTGAAATCTCCGGTCGACACGGTCTTCATCGATGCGCTGCACTGCCCCGATCAACAGTGCTTTATCAAACCATGAACCGTCCGGATTGAGCCATTGACTTTGTGATCCAATGAACAATCGCTTTTGAGGACCGTAGTGCCATTCGGCAAACCGAAGATCCTGGGGCCCATCGCCTGTTTCGGTAAGCTGATCATACCGGGGAATATCCGAACTGGTAGAGTACTGTACATTCAGAACCTGAGAAAAGGTGAGGTTGGGCTGCCACTTCCATTTCTGCAAAAAATCATATTGATGATAGCCCGTGCCGACCTGCTTGTGAGGATCGGGGTTTCGCACAATCCGATCTTCTGCACCTTCGGTATCTACGTAGTACAGCCTTTTTCCATAGTCCGGGTATTTATCATTGTAGCGCCTGCCTGTAGATAGATCACCGAAATCAGAAAAAGAAAAACTGGTCAGTGAGGCAAGTTTGCGACCTCCGACGTTGAAATGCAGATGCCCTGATTTTTCTTTGTTGGCCGAGGCATATCGCAAAGACCCATATGCTGACGAAGCATTTTTTCCTCCCAGGCTTAACCTGGGATCCTTTGTGCGAAAATGGACAACGCCACCCAAGGCATCGCTACCGTATAGCAGCGACCCCGGACCGTATATAACTTCCATTTGTTCAAGGATGGCGGGATCGACGGTGATGGCATTCTGAAGATGCCCACTGCGATAGATGGCATTGTTCATCCTGACTCCATCGAGGACTAACAATACACGGTTGGCTTCAAAGCCGCGAATGACCGGACTGCCTCCACCCATCTGACTCTTCTGGACAAACACATCGGCATGGGCAGCTAGTACATCTGCTGAAGTCTGACTATTTGTGAATGAAATATCTCTGGCATCAATCTTATCGATCTGGTATGACAGCTCTTGCTGCGGAGTGCCGGTGCGCCCGATAATCACCACAGTCTCTACGTTCTGGTATAGAGGCATGAGAACGATGGACTCTGGGGAGGAAGTGATCTCATTCCGGCCAATGATCATGGTCTCGTAGCCCAAGCTTGTCAAATAAAGGGTGTCTCGCAATTTCTTGATGGGTATGGTCAAGACACCGTTGGAATCCGAATTGATATACAAAAGATAATCTGACGAATGCAGGGTGGCCTCCGTCAGCGGCTGTCCTTCATGACCTACCACTCGAACTTCGATTGTGTCAGGTGGAGGTTGAGCAAAGATGCTGAGCGGAATACAAAGCCAAAGAATGAGCAGCAAGGATCTAGGCGCTCTCCTTCGGTAACTTGATTGTAAAGGTTGTGCCGGTATTGGGTTCAGAATGTTTAACAAAGATTTTCCCTTCGTGGTAATTTTCGATAATCCGTTTGGCAAGGGAGAGTCCGAGCCCCCATCCACGCTTCTTGGTGGTGTAGCCAGGTTGAAAAACCAGTTTTTGCTTGGAACCAGGTATCCCCTTTCCACTATCTGAAATATCAATCGCCACATAATCTCCATCTTCATAAACACTGGCTTTAATCTCCCCTTCGCCATCCATCGCATCCAGGGCGTTGCGGATCAGATTCTCTATTACCCAATTAAACAGATGCGAATTGATCTGCAGGTAAAGTGGTGATCCGTTCTGGCTTGGAAAATCAAAGTGCACCTTCCTCGGTGCACGCCTTTGCATATAATTTTTCGTCTTACAAAGTTCCTCAAAGATATTCTTTCGCTCCAACTTCGGAGCCGAACCGATCTTGGAGAACCGGTCGGCTATCAATTCCAAACGATTGACGTCATTACTTAGTTCATTGAGCAGGTCCATCTTTTTCGGTTCTTTTCCAGACAGCGCTTTCAGGTGTTCGATCCACGCCATGATCGCACTGATGGGAGTGCCGAGTTGATGCGCTGTTTCTTTGGCCATGCCTACCCAAACCCGGTTCTGCTCAGCTTTTCGGCTGGCAGTGATGCCGAGATAACCAAACGCCATGAAAGCTGCCAGCAATAGCAACATAACAAGAGGGAAATAGGTGATGAATGTCAGTAAGCGTGATGGCCGATAGTAGATGAAATGTTGAAAGCCGGGTCCATTGAAGGCAATCGGCTCGATGCCCGATCTCTTGATCTTTTCCAGTTGCTTTTCCACATCATCGAGCTCGTAACTATTCGGAAAGTTGGCATAGTCCATTACCTGGCCTCGCTCATCCACGACAATGACCGGAATCGTCTTGTTTGACTCCACCACCTCAAATGGAAATGTCACGTCCTTGTCAGGGTCCTCCTGCAGATCACGGGCAAGAGCCTCTGAAGCCTTTACATATAATTCTGCCTTATTACGCTCACCCTCACGAAGATTGGATGCCAGGTACGAGGAGTACACCATGACAATGATCATAATAAGGATACCAGCTATAGCCATGTAGATCTTCCACGTCGATCTCCGCTGATATATATCCATACTTTCTTCCCCGCTTTTTCAATAAACGAAGATAACAGATTCGCTGGTATGGCCGCTCCAGAGAAGGTGTTGTAAATCAGTTAAGTAGTCTATCTTTGCACCCCATGAGTCAACCAGCTATACAGACAGATATCCGTACCCTCGACAGCGAACAACTGGCTGGGATCTTAAAGGATTCTTGGGCGCTCCCCGCATACCGCAGCAGGCAGATCTGGAGCTGGCTGTGGCAAAAACCGGTGACTTCCTTTGATGAGATGACTGATCTTCCAAAGACTTTGCGGGAAAAATTGTCCACCCAGTTTGTGATCCAGCCGATAAAACTCGATAAGGTCCAAACGAGTGCTGATGGCACGATCAAGAGTCGGTTTGTCTTGCACGATGGCCACTACATCGAAGCCGTACTCATCCCGGTGCCCAGATATCAGCGCTTCACGGTATGTGTCAGCTCGCAGGTAGGATGCAGCCTTTCATGCTCGTTTTGTGCTACCGGGCAGATGAAGCGCATGCGCAATCTTGACCCGGGAGAAATCTTTGATCAGGTGGTAGAAGTGAACAAACAAAGTCTGGAAACCTACGATAAGCCTTTGACCAATATAGTGTTCATGGGCATGGGAGAACCATTGCTGAATTACAATAACGTATTGCAGGCCATCAACCGCATTGCTTCAGCAGATGGGTTGGGCATGTCACCCCGGCGAATCACGGTGAGTACAGCAGGCATCGCCAAGATGATGAAGCGGCTGGCTGATGACAAAGTCCGGTTTAACTTAGCGCTCTCTCTGCACGCGGCAGATGATGTGAAACGGAATGAGATCATGCCCATCAACGAGCAAAATGATCTCGCTTCTTTACGGCAGGCCCTTCAATATTTCCACCGGAAGACAAGAAACAAAATAACGCTCGAGTACATCGCTTTTCATGAATTCAATGATCATCCCGAAGATGCTGCTTTACTGGCTGAGTTTTGCCGGGGGATGCCGGTGATGGTCAACATAATCGAATACAATCCCGTCAGTGGAGTATCCCTTACAAAATCAGCGGATGACCGTCTTGATCGTTTCGCTACAGCGCTGACTACCAAAGGCATTGCGGTAACCGTACGCAAAAGTCGAGGAAAAGATATTGATGCGGCGTGTGGCCAGCTGGCCAACAAGGACTAAACCTCAAGGCTGGCATCAGTTTTGCCGTTGTGATGAGAGCAATACCATCCCTGATCAATCCGTTATACACTAATCTTGAGGGCAACTAAACGTATGAACAAATTACGGTGTTGGTCGATATGCAGCCTGATAGTCAGTCTGTGCATGATCAGCGACTTGAACGCACAACGGGGTTTTGAACTAGGTGGTTGGCTTGGATCATCTTATTACTTTGGTGATCTCAATACCAGCTTCGACCTTATGCACCCGGGAGTAGGTGCCGGACTGATAGCCAGATACAATCTCAATACCAGACTGTCATTCAAGGTTTCGGGCAACTACGGATATCTCCGTGCTGATGACTCATACTCTGACAACGCTTTTGAAAGGCGGCGGAACATCAACTTCAGAACCCATCTGGGTGATCTCAGCGGACAATTTGAGTTCAATTTCTTTCCCTATATCCACGGTAGTCGCGACCATGGATTTACACCATACCTCTTTGCCGGATTCTCAATCTTTACCTGGAGCCCTTATGCAATATACGACGGTGAACGCACCCCTCCACTCCGCGAGCTCGGTACGGAAGGACAGTTCATTGGCGAAGAGTATCGCAGCTTCCAGCGAGCTCTGAACTATGGTGGTGGAATCAAGTTCGACATCTCCGAAGAGTGGAGCATAAATGTAGAGCTTAGTCTGCGACGGCTGTTTACAGATTATCTGGATGATGTGAGCACAGTGTATCCCGACAAAGGGGAAGTGCGAGGTAATCGCCCCCGATATGCTGATATTGCCGTGAAAGCTTCCGACCCTTCACTACCGGACGAAGAAGGCAACTTGTTTGGAATGGAAGGCAGGCAAAGGGGCAATTCCAAAGACAATGACTCGTATAATTTCTTATCAGTAGGGATCCTCTATTACTTTGGCAACCTCCGCTGCCCGAAAATCTCCCAGACCAAACAGTTCTGAACCGGCGGTTCCACTAAGCCTGATTCTATTCCCTAATTCACAACATGCATGGGGTTAAAATACCCATGATGGTGGACTGCCTTTAGGAGTGCGAAGGCGAAGATCCAACAGATCACGGCCGGAACGAGACTGGTGAACAACCATAGCATGGATGCCGGGTATTGATCATGGGGAAACTGGATCCAGGGTAAGAAAGAAAATGCAACAAGAATGATCAAAATTCCAGCACCAAAAGCCAGGACACCGGTAAGCATACGGTAGGAAACGGCTATTGTGGCAGCCCAAATCGACAAATAGCAAGCCAGGATTATTCCCAGGCCACTAAGTATTTTCTGGTAGGGGAAATAGGTCTCATGAAATGCATGCATGTCCCCCGGCCTGGCAACAGCATAAAGCATCGAGTAATCCCATGCGATAAATAAGGATGAGGCAAGGACTAGCAGAATAAAAAACAAGCCGCCAACGCGAAGGTAGAATCTCAGGGGATTGCCAAATGTTTCAGTGCTTTTGTGGTTTCCGGCAATTAGGAAATCATCGACAGATAAATCGAGAGCCGCGGCTATACTCATTAGGCTCTCTTTGGATCCGATACCATCCTTTTCCATTCGCTGTACAGTACGCAGGCTCACCCTGGCTGCATCGGCAAGATGCCTCTGGGTCCAAGCCCGTTCTTCGCGGCACAGACTGATCTTTTTACCGTCGACTTTCATTGGTTAATGTTGAAGGACTTAAGTTAGCTGATTTGAGGGATAAGGGTGGCGACAGTTTTACGTCAGTCAGGCTTGTTTGACCGCCTTGTCAATCATAGTAGTGAGCTCCTTCCAGTTTCTATGATCAATTATGTTCATTGCCTTGACCTTGCAGAGCGATTCAATCAGCTCGATACCTCCCAAGGTATTGGTAGCAATGCCGGTGACCAGGTCCGGTTTTTCCTGAAAACTTTCCATTACTCCCAGTACAGCATATGGATCTGAAGCGCACAAGACCGTGAAACATATTTGCGATCTTATCTGCTCAAATGCGATGTCGCCATTGTAGGGCTCGAGCGGTGATGCCCCGATCTCTGCTACGGCTATTTCCTTTCCGGTATGCTGTATGGCACTAAGCAACTGGATGAGTTTCTCGCGGTACCTGGCTGCAGGGTGGATGGATGACGGTAGACCAACGTCAACGAAATCAAAGATTTGCTCGGCACCGGAATCTTGCATCGACAGAATGTCCTTGTAGCGTCCTGCTCCGGTCAGTTTGCATCCCACCACATTGAGTCCTGTCCGGCGCAGCAATCGAATGATGATTTTTGCCGAGGTGGTTTTACCAGCCGACATGGAAGTTCCAATAATAACAATAGTCGGCATCTGATAATCAACTACCGGGCCTTGCAAAGCAAAATCCTGCATGTTTACCTTCCTTCCGTTTCTCATAACATGACCGAGGTAGTTCACTTCGATCAACTCAGGGACGTATATTGATTTTGAAGTCATGAGGCCAACTAATCCTGCACCTGTTAACACATGCAATGGCCGACGAGGATTCACTTTCTTCCAGGATCCAGTGGCTTCAAGAGTGGCATGTCTCACACCAAGAGCACCTATCAGAATATCATCCCTAAAGACTTGAATCATCCGACCTGAAGCCAGTTCAACCTCGAAGCCGCCCCCAATCCGGTTGACCTTCAAAGCCACATAATCTCCGGTAGACCAATGCTTTTTCCCTAAGGCATCTACTTGAAATGGATGATCCGCCAAATCAGAAATTCGAGTGAGCGATGGATATATATATGTATTGTTCATGTACTAATATCCGGACTGGCCAGCAGCAGGATGAGCAAAGCAGTGCGTTCTACCAACTTATCCACCAATATATGTTCATCATGTGCATGGGCGCCACCACCTACCGTCCCCAAACCATCGAGCGTAGCAGTGAACTGGCTGGTTGTATTTCCGTCAGATCCACCGCCAGCAGTACCCCCTTCCAACTTCAGATTGAGGAGAGTGGCTGACTCTGCTGCCAAACTCCATAATCGCTGATTGCGTTCATTTGCTTCCATAGGCAGCCGGCCCAGTTCTCCATCCACCTGCAATTCAATACCAGCATTTCTTGGTTGGAAGGAGCTGATTTTCTTAATGACTGACAGAGCATCCTTCTTGGTAAGAGTTCTGATATCAATCACCGCACTACTCTCCGGGGCAATCACGTTAGCGGATATCCCACCTTGGATCATACCCACGTTTACACTAATTCCTCTTGAGGGGTCATTGAGTGCAAATAATTTCTGAACCTGAAACGAGAGTTCTTCAATAGCACTGATACCTTCTTCCGGATTGAGACCAGCGTGGGCTGCTTTTCCCTTTATCCGCATGGTGAGACGGGAAAGGCCTTTTCTAGCGGTTTTCAGTTTGCCTGTCGGGCCAAGAGGGGGTTCCAACACAAATGTCCGAGTGGCAATCCTGGCAAGTCTCCGGATCCAGGTTGTGCTCTCCCGACTACCTGTTTCTTCATCAGAATTGATCAACACCATTGGCTCTACTGCAAGTGGAATTTGTAAATGATTTATAGTGGATAATGCAAAGGCAATCTGGGTAAGTCCGGCCTTCATATCGAACACCCCGGGACCATAGAGCTTGCCTTCCAGTTCTTCGGCGGGCATACGACTAATCGTACCCACCGGCCAGATCGTATCGGTATGGCCGATCAGTAACTGCAGTGGGTGGTTCTTTTGGCGGGCACGTCTTCTGGAAAAGAGCATTCCTCCTGATCTTTTACCAGGAATGTGCATGCAAAACATGCCGTCGTGTTGCAGTTGCTGACTGACTTGTTGGATCAGGGGTAGTTGTGCCTCAGCCTGCTGACTGGGAGTCTCGATCAAAACGAGTGCCTTGAGAAAGTCGAGCATATCATCCTTAGTGGCTTCGAGATGGGCGAGAATCGTCTTGGTCTCAGACCGGGTCATTTGGGCAGCTCATTAAAATTCTTCGGAAAGGGAAAGGCTACAGAGTCTTTGATCTCAGCAAAACGGCCATAGGCCAGATAAGCCATCAGAGGATGCCGGAAGATCAGATCTTGATCGTCCTTATCCTTTGACCGCAGAAAGCCGCCATCCACACTGGCTGCCGATATTTTACCGATGATCAAACTGTAGTTAGCAAACCCGTCTACGATTCGATCCAACTCGCATTCTAGTATCAGGTAGGCATCTTTTAAAACCAATGTGTCAATCGTGGTGGCAGAAGAGGTAGCTAATGAATCGACGGTCCATTTAGGCTCAGTGGAATCCGATCTGGGTTCCGCTAACAAGGAGCTTTCAACGATTTGCTCAGGACGCGGAAAACTCACACTAAATACTTTGTGCTCCCTGATGTTGTGGTAAGTATTGTGCCGGGGTGTACACACAAAAGCGAAATAAGGTCCCTGACCCAGAGGAGTAGCCATGTGCTTTGGCGCCAGATTGTACGAATCATCTTCCTTGGTGCCAACGATGATCAACGGAGAAACCGTGAAGAAATGCTTCCACAGCCCCTTTTCAATCTTAAGCGGTATCAGATCAGCCACAGCAATTCATTTATCCGGGATATAGTCTAGTAGTTTATTTGGAACCATCAACTGCCATTGCTCATCTGAACTGTTGAGATGCGTCAGTGGGTGATTGGCGGTTTCATTAAATTTGCATCCTCGCTGACAGAATGGTAGAGCACTTCGACATACAATTGCCGTCCTATTCCCGGGGTTTTCATTTGATCACCGAGGAGGTACTAAGACATAGCGGTCCTTTGCCCAGGGTTGGTCTCATGAATATATTTATCCATCACACCTCTGCGGGGCTATGCATTAACGAAAATGCAGATCCCACCGTACTGGATGATTTCGAGCGAATCTTCAATCATTTGATACCGGAGAATCTGCCTTTTATCCGGCATACAATTGAGGGTTCGGACGATATGCCTGCTCATATCAAAGCAAGCATGGTGGGATCCTCCGTGAGTATTCCAATCAAGGATGGACGGTTGGCCCTTGGCATCTGGCAGGGAATTTATCTATGTGAATTCAGAAATCGCGGGGGATCGCGTAAGCTTACAGTAACAATAAGTTCATAGCGAATGGCGCAACTGCACGAATTGATGGTACAACAAAAAGTTATGGAAACAGCAGGTTCTGCTTCCATCTATTTCCACATTCCCGAGGAGTTGCAGGAGGTGTTTGTCTTTAAGCCGGGTCAATACCTGACCATAGAAGCTACAATCGATGAGAAAAAGATTCGAAGGGCATACTCCCTATGTACTAGTCCGGCCGAAGGCGTAGGATTTACAGTTAAAAAGGTTGAAGGTGGTTTGATGAGTACCTTTCTGTTGGAGCAGGTGAATGAAGGCGATACACTATCGGTCTTGAAACCATATGGCAAGTTCGTACCGGAAATTCACCCTGAACGGCGGGTCACCTACTATCTTTTTGGAGCAGGTAGCGGTATCACACCATTGATGTCCATCATAAAGACGGTGTTGGAATCCGAGCCCCTCAGCACGCTCCATCTGCTATATGGAAACCGATCAGAAGAACAGATCATTTTCCGGAAACAGTTGGAGCAATTAACCATTAAGCATGATGGGCAACTACTGGTAGAGCATGTTCTGTCACAACCGGAGAATGGAAGGAGTCCTGGAATTTGGCATGGCAAAACGGGCAGGATCGACGCAGGGATGGTGCGGGAGTTTCTGATCCAAAATCCAAAGCAGACGCGAGAAGAGAAGTTTTTTGTTTGCGGACCCGGCACCATGATGGACACCGTAAAGGGAGAGTTGCTTGCTGCCGGCGTTCATCCTGATGACATCAAAGAAGAGCGGTTTCAGAATGACCTGATCGCTCCCACCATTGCCAAGGAAGCCTCGTCACATAAAGCCACTATTCATCTCGATGGAAACACGGTCGAATTGGAAGTAAAGGAAAAGACTGTCCTTGACACATTAATTGATGCCGGGTATGATCCACCATATTCCTGCACGAGTGGCGTTTGTACCACCTGCATGGCAAAGCTGGAGAAAGGCACTGTTGAGATGGAGGTAAATTATGGTCTAGACGAAGATGAATTGAAGGAAGGCTTCATTCTCACTTGCCAATCTCATCCCACCAGTGATGAGATCGAACTTACCTACGATATTTAAAAGCTCATCTTAAACCGGAGGAAGAGGGCTTTCACCGGACTGCTGTACGTGTCTCCATCTTGGCTAAAGGCCAACTGGCCGACGAGATCCAAATCCCAATTCTGGGCAATGGAGTAAGTTAATGTCGGATTGACAAACAGAGGATGTGAGGAAACGGGGCTGTAAATCCAGGCAAGGCTGACATTCAACAACGGAGTGACTGGATATGAATTCAGAATAAATAGTGCATGTCGAAACGGATACAGGTTTTTTGCCGAGAGTTCGAAAAAGAAAAGCTCTGACAGTGAACCGGATGTGGTGCCATTTGAATTGTAGAGATACCCAAAATTGAGGTACAGACTATTGCCGAACAGATGATCTATCGCTCCGGTGATGGCAAAGCTATTCTTCCCACCATCATCTGCCAGGAAATAAGACCATTCTCCTTTAAACCCGGAATCCTTTATATTGCCTGCCCAACCACCACCAATCACAAATTCGCCATTGGCCATTCCGGTTAGTAGCTGAAAATCATATTGGGCAGTGTTCCATTTAAAAAGAGCGGCGGCAACCCGTGAGTTCCAGGTACTTCCGGCGTTTATTGCAAACTCCAGACTGGAGGTATTGCCTGTGTAATAGCGGATGCGAAAGGCATCCGATCCAGGCCTTTCTTCATAATCAAAATCGGTAAATGAAAAGGCATTGAACAAGTCGTTGGGGTTCCACACAGTGCTGATCCCCCAGTTGATCCGCTGACGACCAATCCTGGTCTCCAACTTACCCGAGGTGTACTCCACATAGATTCGATCAATCGTACTGTTGATCACCCAGTCATCATGCGCCACCCAGTGCCAGGAGAGATCCATGAAATCATTGTTAGCCTCTTCGATCTGACTGGCATAGTTGGGCGTCAACTTCACCAGATCCCCATAAAAAATCCTGTTTCGGAGTTCCGCTGTGAAGGTCCAGTGATCATCTGGGTAGTATTTGAAGTTTAGTCGATTGTGAAGCAGGTTGTCTATGAGGTATTCATCGAACCCATCAATGGCAACCACTGTTTGTAGTTGCTTTGCATAACCATTAAGCAGCCAATTTTTTGGCTTGTCATCCTGCGCCTGTAAGAGCACCGCAGGTAGCAATACAAGAAAAATACCGGCACAGGTAGCTCGTATCATTCCCGGCTGTGATCACTCAATACTTTGCCGTCTTCGAGGGTCACCACTCTCCGGGCTCTGTCGATCACCCGTTGGTCATGGGTGGAAAAGACAAAAGTGATGTTTTCTTCCTTGTTCAGCCGGGCCATCATATCGAGCAGATTAGCGGTCGACTTAGAGTCGAGATTGGCGGTAGGCTCATCAGCGAGGATAAAAGCCGGCTTGGGAGCCAACGCTCTGGCTACCGCCACTCTTTGCTGCTGTCCACCAGACAATTCTGAAGGCCGGTTTTGCATTCGGTCGGCCAAGCCCACTGCTTCCATCAACTCTCTAGTTCGCGAATCTCGCTCAGCCTTTGATCGTTTTTGCAGAAGCATGACAAATTCTACATTCTCTTTGGCAGTCAAAACCGGAATGAGATTATAAGATTGAAAAACAAAGCCGATGTGCTTCTTACGAAAATCTATGAGTTGATTATCGGATAGATTGGCAATATCGTTACCGTCTACTTCCACTTTGCCAGCAGTAGGACGGTCTAGACCTCCGATGATATTTAGCAAAGTTGTCTTTCCTGAACCAGAGGGCCCGACAATTGCGGTAAACTCGCCCCTCCTAATTTCCAAATCTACTCCTCTTAATGCATGCACCGGAACGGCGGTCTCGTCGTAGATTTTTTCCAGGTCACTTACTTTTATAACAATATTATTTTCCATTTCTGAACTCAAATTTTTCTTAATGCCTCCACTGGTTTCAGTCGTATCGCCCTAAGGGCAGGATAGATCGATGCAAGCACCGCGGTAATCACTATGGCGGTTGCGATCATTACGTATGATTCACTATCCAAAACAGGCCTTACTAAATCTGCCATTCCAAATTCTTCCAGTGCTCTGCTCCAGGCTGATAGATCGATGCCACGGTAGTGCAAGTACTTTAAAGTCAGGTAGCCCAGACCCATTCCTATTGGCGCTCCCAAGAGCGAGACGAAAAGGGTTTCGTAGACTACCATGAAAAAGACCCGCAGCTTGTTCATTCCGATCGCCATAAGCATACCCAACTCTTTCATGCGCTCCAGCACCGCCATCAACATCGTATTTATGATTCCGAATATGAGCGCCAACATAAAAATGGTGGTCATGATAATCATGTTAACTCTGATCTGTGAGTTGAAGAGTTCCAGGTCGGGTGAGATCTGCTTGTAAGTCTGCACTAGAATGGGTGCATACTCTGCAGATAAGCGTGAGGCGAATACATCGGTAGAATCAAATTCGTTGACAACCAAGGCGATCTCATGGGCTGCATCATCGGGCAAAAGTGTAAGGCGACGCATATCGTCGATATGGGTGAAGACATAGAGCTCATCATTCATCCGGTTGTGAGTCTTGTAAATGCCCACTACCCGAAAAGCTGCTGCGGATATATCACCATCAGTATTTTGAAAAGTCACAACGACCTTCGAGCGAATCTTTACTTTCAGCTTTTCTGCGATCCGCTGACTGATAATGATCTGGTTGCGCCGGGTACTATCAAATGGTGTCCCTTCAATGATCTTATCGTATAGCCCGGTAGTCATTTGTTCCTGATCAGGATGCACTCCCTTGACCATGACTCCCTGAGCTGCATTCGATGAGGATAACATTCCATTCACAATCACCCGTGAAGTGGCACTGCCGATCTCCGGCCGCTCCTGCAATTCGCTAAGAATATTCTCCGACTGAGCAATGAACAGACGAACGTCATAATCTTCTGTGAACAATGAATCGTGGAACTGAATATGGGATGTCTCGTTCTCAATAATGTTATTGATGTAATTATTGACCTGCCCACGAAAGAAGCCAAGCAGAAAGACCAGTGCCCACACACCGATCACAATGGATCCGATGACGACAAGGCTGCGGGTTCGACTTCTCCAAATATTTCTCCAGGCGACTATCGGTAACATATTTCAGGGTCTTATGAGCGCATGGCTGATACGGGCTTTAAGGCACCGATTTTCAACATGGGATAAAATGAGAGAACAGTGATCATTCCAAAAATCACGATGGCTTGACTAATAAAGAGAGACGGATCCACAGCTGCCGGAAGAAGAGGTTCGACCCCAAACTTCTCATAGGCTTCTGCCATCTGTCCGCTCAGACGAATTGGATTGATGTGGAAGTAGTAGACCAATGGTAGGGCTACTAGCATACCTGCAATGCTCCCGATAAATCCAAGTAGGATCGTTTCCAGCCAAACCATCAGATTGAGTTGTCCGGTACGCATTCCAATCGCCTTGAGGAGCCCAAATTCATACTCTCTCTCTTTCAGCATCATGAGGATGGTCCCAAATATTCCGAAAGCTATGATCACGTACAAGACAATAAGAATAATGTATGATCCGGCAGTATCCACTTCCCTGGCCTGGATGAGCTCCGGCATCATTTCCTTATAGTCCATTACTTCGTACTCCTCCGGGTTGAGCTCTTGGCGAAGATTGGCTACTGTTTTCTGAATGGCATCCGGCGCATCGGTATCTACGATGAGTGTGGTAATCAATCCCTCTGTACCGTAAAACCATTTCGCCTTCTCAAGAGTGATATACAGCAATTGCTTATTTAATTCTGGTGAGCCAAAGTGCACGATTCCACGCACGGGGAACTTGCCGGCTGCATTGATACCGTGGTATCCCTGACTGATCATCACCAGTGTATCACCCACATTCAGCTTTAGATACTCAGCGAGGCCAGCTGCCAGTATTGCCCCATCGTCATCACGCTGCGCAAAATAGCTGCCGGTGCCGATCCGTGTGTCTATTCTGGTCAAAGTCCGCTCTTTTTCAGGGTCGATGCCCACCACCATCGCTGCCTTAGTGCGGGTGCCATAAGAAGCCAGTGCAAAGCTCTCGATACGAGGTACCAGCTGTCTGACCTCAGCAAATCCTTCAGAAATCTCCAGCGGTCGGGCTGCATCGAATGCATTATCGATAGTCTTGTCTTCCCAATACCCTGCCTTATGGATCTGAGCGTAGCCAAAATGATAGTGCACAATACTATCTACCATATGATCCCAGGTACCTTTCTGGATGGAAGTAACTGCTATCGAGAAAAACACGGCAAAAAGGATCGAGGCCGAAGTGATAAAGGTGCGGCGCTTGTTTCTCCAAATATTTCTGCCTGCCAGTTTAACTAGATTGTGCATTCCGGGTCGGTATTGCTATCGAACTCTTTTCATGTTTTGAATGGAAAAGAAATTCTCCGATATCGGGTCATCGAATGCCAGATCCAGTTGTTCCACAACCGTCATTTTACCTTCTTCCTCTGCCGGAACCATTTCCAATCTGTTTGGTAGCAACCTGCCACCCAGCATTCTAACATTCTTGCCGTACATGGTGTTGACCAGATATTCATCCTCGTCATAAAACTCAGTTTTCAGCTGAAGTAGTTCCTTCTTTTCGATCCAGGTGATCACCTTACCCCACACCACGGGAGCTTCGGGTTTTGGGTTCAATTGGATCTTGTAGCAATCCATCCCTTCGATGATCTCACTGCCGAGAAGCTCGTGCGTATAATCCACTACAATCGACGATTCCCTGACAAGGTCATCATTGGTGAAATCAGATCCCATCCATGATTGCATCATCATAGATGGTGGAAGCTTTATCGCACGATCGATGGAAGGCTGCCAATTCCAGATTTCCTTGTCCCTCTTCAAAAAGGCCATACCCTGATCTCTGGCCGGAGCTGTGATCAGCATTAGGCTGTAATCCCTTCCTTTCGACCATGATTTGATCTCTATCTCCCGGCTCCAGCTCGGTCTGACGATTGTCATTCGCATCAGACCCTGGCTTGATTCTACGCCTCGTGCTTTTTCATCTGTCTTGCGAATGATCTCTGTTGCATCCTGAGTCCACGCAGAAACTGTTGAAAAAGCTATCAGAATAAATAAGAGATATTTCATTTTTAGTTTAATCTAAAAGTATTTTAATATACAGTCTAAATTCGATTCATCCCCATCCGCTCTTTGATGTATGCTCTCATTTCAGACAGCGGATATTGCGGACCAATGTGGATGAAGTGCAACAATATTCCATCACTCATGGCAGCGATCAGCATGGCTTCTTTTTCTGGCTCTTCCACATTTGCTCTCTCTAACAACCCGGTGATCAGCCCAATGTTTTTGATTTGTTGCTGATCAATCTCATCCTTAAATCTGGCCATTACATCTTGGTGAAAGGACAATGACATTATCAACTTCCAATATTTAGGATTTGCTTCTACCATATCAAAAGCTTCATCCAACATCTCAGCCAGGCTTTGCATTGGATCTTGAGATGAATCCAAATGCCTGCCGATCAATTGGTTTCCAACATTCATTGCAGATTCGATTATGGATTTCAACAATGCTTCTTTACTGTCAAAGTAGTTGTAAATCAAACCTTTAGAAACACTGGCCTCACGGGCAATCTCGCTAATAGATGTGTTGTGGAATCCCTGTTTAGCAAATAATTTTAAGGCTGCAGATTGAATAGATGCTCTGCTTTGCTTGCGGATTTCATCAATCTGATCTCTGGTACGTGGTGACATTCCTTCTATTGACCGAACGGTTAGTCAAAACTAAACTATAGGCACTTAAACTGCAAGTAACTTTGGATGAAATCATCAGATTTATCGAGGAAGGAATGGTCTAGAGATGGAATAAGACCTGGTTGAGATCTCGTAGAGCTTGTGCTTTGTGCTCTGCTTGAATCAGGATGGAGACATTGTAGTCGCTACCACCGTATGAAATCATCCGGATAGGAATATGCTGCAAGGCTTTGAAAATCTGGATGGCGGTACCAGCCTTGCTGCCACCAAAATCACCCACTATACAGATGATCGTTTGATTCTGGTCCACGTCAACCTGACCATAATGTCTCAATTCTGAAAGGATCCTTGACAGATTGGCATTATCATCAATGGTAAGCGACACCGCTACTTCGGAGGTAGTGATCATGTCGATTGGGGTCTCGAAGCGTTCAAATATCTCAAAGATCTTCTTCAGAAACCCATACGCATTCAGCATCCTTCCTGATCTAATCTTAATCGCTGTGATCCCATCCTTGGCTGCTACTGCTGTGATTTTCGATTTCGATTCTTGATGTGAAATCAAAGTACCTGCAGCTTCCGGCTCCATGGTGTTTTTCAGTCTGATAGGTATATGCGCTTTGAGGGCAGGTAATACGCAGGAAGGATGCAGAATCTTGGCACCAAAGTAGGCAAGTTCCGCCGCTTCTTCATAAGAGAGTGCTTCAACCGGATAGGTTTTGTCTACGATCCTTGGGTCATTGTTATGCATGCCCGTAATGTCTGTCCAAATCTGGATTTCACTGGCTCCCACCGCCTGACCAACCAGCGTGGCAGTGTAGTCGCTACCACCTCTTTTCAGATTGTCAATCTCTCCGAAGGCATTGCGGCAAATGTAGCCCTGGGTGATAAACAAACGCTGACTGGGAAAGTCCTCAAAAATTTTCTCGAGCATTGATTTTATGTAATACTCATCGGGCTCGTTAGATTTGTCGATTCGCATGAACTCTAAAGCTGGCAATAGAACTGCCTCGATCTTCTGATCCTCGAGCACCCAGGTAAATAGCTGAGTTGATATCAACTCTCCCTGAGCAAGTACTTCTTTCTCGTCCTGTATGGTAAATTTCTTTTGTCCTAATGTTCTGAGGTAATCGAATTTATTATTGACAAATTCATGCGCCTTATTGAGAAGCTTTGCCGATTGGTAAAGTTTGTTGACAAATGTTCGATAATGTTCATGTAGTGCGTCCAGTCGATCTTCTGCCCCCGGGTCTTCGGTATCTACCTCCTGGCATAGTGCCACTAGCTCATTAGTTGTGCCGGATACGGCAGACAGCACCACTACCTTGGGATCATCTGTAGAGGTAATGATCGAGGCTACCTGCTTCATTCTATCTGGGCTACCAACACTGGTGCCACCAAACTTGTATACCTGCATGGAACGTTTCAAAAATTAACGTGCAAAATACAGAAATCACCTTTCGATGAGGGGGTCAAAAATGAGGTCCTGGCGGGGTTTTTACAACTGATTTGGCTAAAAAACAGCGATGGATGTCACAATATCAACCAATTAGGTACTGAAGATGTCTGGTCAAAAACAACTTTTTTACTATTTTCGCCATCCCTTATTTTTAAAATCTAAAATTTTAGCGGAACTATGATGACACGCATATCGATCCTATTCTTATTACTGCTGAGCACCACTTACCTGATTGCACAGGAGGCTCCAGCGGAAACTGCTGCCGGTTTGTACAATGATGGTCTTGCCCATCTAAAAGCCAAGGAGTACAGCGCCGCATACGAGAAACTGATGAAGTCAATTGAGATCGCAAATCCGGATGAAGATGCTCAGGTGCTTGGCCTGGCAAAAGCCAATGGTTCTATTGCCTGCTACTACCTGGGAAATGCCCTGCTTAAAGAAAAGAAATATGATGAAGCCCTTGCGAAATTTCAAAAGGGTCTTGAATTGAATCCTAAGTCCTATACCAATCAGTACGGTATTGCCAGTGCTACTGACAAGAAAGGCATGGTAGTGAAGGCTGTACAACATTATCTTGAGGCTGCTTCGCTTGCCACCGCCTCCGGAAAAGCAGACCGTGCTCAGAGATATATCGACCGGGCAGGAAACAAAGTGGGCGTGACATATGGAAAAGAGAAATACGATGAAGCTATAGCCGCCGGAGAGATTTTCCTGGCTGATCATGAGTCAGCTGATGTGAGTTATTACATGGCCAAAGCACTGTTGAAGAAGGGCCAGGCTGCAGATGCCATTGAGCATGCAGCAAAAGCTCATGCATTGGGTCAGGGAGAGGATGAAGGAAAATACATCATGGCGTATGCAGAAGCTTTGGAAGCTGCCGGCCAAACTTCGGAAGCCATTGAACTCTACAAAAAAGTTCCTGCTGGCAAATACGCACAAACGGCGAAGTACAAAGTGGAGACGCTTTAATACTATACTAAGCTACAACGATCTAAGAAGCCGGCAAACGCCGGCTTTTTTTTTGGATCTTCGAAACCTAAATAGCTGCTCCCAATCCATGTACTTGGCAACTTTCAAGATCCCAATCAAACTTACCCTCCTAATAGGACTGCTCGGTTGCGTCACACATGTCGAGACCCAATTGCCAATTACCATTATCAGAGATGTGAATATTCTTACGCTGAACAACGAAGAGATTCTCCAAAGACATACGGTAGTAATTAAAGAAAGCGTAATCATCGATATCGTTTCCCAATCTGAGCATGAAAGTTATCCAGATGCAATCGTCATTGATGGCGGGAACAAATTTCTCATGCCAGCCCTTTGCGATATGCATGTCCATCTACCTAAAAGCAATAATATCCGCTCACACAGAAATACGTTGAAATTGCTCTTAGCCCATGGAATCACCTTTGCAAGAAACATGTCGGGATACTATCGAAATCACGATTTACTCATTGAGCTGCGTATGGAGCCTATCCCCTATCCCAATCTGGTGCTTGGCAGCCCCTTTTTTCAGGGAAATGGACACTTTCAGTCCGCAGCACAACTAGCTGATAGTGCCCGGAATTATGCTTTGGCAGGATTCGATTTCTTTAAAGTACATAGTTGGCTTTCTGCCGCAGAATTTGATTCACTTGTTGGTGTGGCTAAATCCACAAACCTCTTTCTGGAGGGTCATGTCCCTAAGTCTAAAGGATTGGGAGCTGCTATTGCTACCGGCAGATACAAAATCGTCGATCATCTTGATGGCTTCTTTCAAGAGCTTTCCGAAGCCTCAACTAGTGTAAGTGTGGAAGAAGTTGGGTTCTACGGTGAATTGCACATCAATCAGGTCGATATGGCAAAATTGCCGCAACTAGCTATCGAAATCCTCCATAGAGATATAGGCATAGTGCCAACCCAAAATCTCGTACGTGTTTGGTACCAGGATATTTCTGATTCATTGCTGGGAAACTACGATCATATCGAGTATATCTCGCCCAACTATGTTGTCCTCTGGAATACCATTTTGAATACTCAAAGGGGTCGCTTAAAGGATAATCAGACAGTGGCTACTTCAATAGTCAGTGCCAGAGATTCCATCATTAAGACCTTGCATGCCATGGGAGTGCCAATACTTTGCGGATCCGGTTCTTATGAGGTAAATATAATTCCAGGCTTTTCCCTCACCGACGAGTTGATTGCCTTAAATAATGCCGGACTATCAAAATACGAGGCTTTGCAATCAGCGACTTCGAGTGTAGCTGATTGGTATGGACTCAAGCAGGGCCGTATCGAGCCTGGAAGGCCTGCCGAGTTGATTCTGTTGGACAAGAATCCGCTTGAAGACCTAAATACCCTTCGAAATATTACAGGGCTTTTTACCAAAAACCAGTGGTTATCTCGCTCTCAACTAGATCAAATGCTGAAAGATGTTAAGGATGATCTGGCACCGTCACGTCAACGACAATAGAAGCTTCCAGAAATCTCCCGTCTTTTCTTTTACTGATTCGACTTCGTTCAACGGGATCCTTCTGCTGAGTTTTATGAAAGAAGCGGACTCCACCAGCGACAGATGATCTTGGCTCAGCCGGGCGTAATTATCCTCGTCATAATGGTACTCCCAGGGTGTAGGACCTACCGAAATGAACAAATAATTTGCGGAAAGGACATCGATATTCCTCGTGATCAATGGCCTCCAGGTATTCAGAAAAGTGCCTTGCAAGTGCAGAGTACAGCTAAAGAAATTAGCCCACCAAAACATGGTGCGAAGCGAAAAGATATTATCTCTCGAAAAGAAGCAAGGGAAATCCAAAACCATATATGGTAGAGATTGATAGTTCTCTCCTCGAGAAATCTTGCCTGTAGAAATATCTACTTTTGAAGGCCATGATCTGTCATGCTCGAGGCAAATTTCACGCAAATGGTCTCTCGTTTCCGCCAACAAACGATCTATTTTCCTTATCACTTCTGCTTTGGTGAGCAGAAATGAACTATCTGCAATGCATCTGCTTTCTTCCGGAGTAAATAGTTCCACCGTAGAATTTCCTTGACCGAGAGAACACTAAAGAATCTCGAATTACTGATCAGGGTCGATCCCTCTTCCATTGAAATTACTAATTTGCCTTTGCTCTCCGGAATGGAAGGCCATAATTAAGATCTCGCACATTCTATGATCCCAGTTTTTACCTCGATTTGGATTTTCATTTTGCTGAGTTTTTTTCAGACGACGCCTCTTGTAGATTCAGGTTCAGGGTACGCCCATTCTCCACTTCGGGTGGGCGTAGTGGGTTTGGTACATACCCACGTAAATTGGATCTTGGGAAGGGAAAATTCAGGTGATATCGAGATCGTGGGAATTGTAGAACCAAACACAAAGCTGGCAAGTCGTTATTCTGAGCAGCATGGCTTTTCCCTAGATCTGGTCTATCCCACTCTGGAGAAGATGATTGAAGCGTGTTCACCTGATGCGGTAACTGCTTTCAATTCTATCTACGACCATCTCGAAGTCGTGGAATACTGTGCCCCCAGGGGCATTCATGTCATGGTTGAAAAACCCCTTGCGGTAAGTCTGAGTCACGCCCGCAAGATGGCGGATTTGGCAAAACAGCATCAGATTCACTTACTCACCAACTTTGAGACTTCATGGTATGCCAGCCATACCGCTTGTTTTGAACTCATCCATGGTCATTCAATCATTGGTGATATCCGGAAAATGGTTTTCAACACAGGACACCCCGGACCGGTGGAGATAGGTTGCAATGATGAGTTTCTAGAATGGTTGACAGATCCGGTTCTCAACGGTGGAGGTGCACTAACCGATTTTGGTTGCTATGGCGCAAATACTGCCACCTGGTTGATGCAGGGTCAGACTCCCACGCAAGTACTTTGTGTGACTCAACAGATCAAACCCCATTTGTATCCTAAGGTGGAAGACGAAGCTACGATCGTTCTGACTTACCCAAAAGCTCAGGTGATCATTCAGGCTTCATGGAATTGGGCCCACAATCGAAAGGATATGGAAGTGCATGGGACGGAAGGATACATCATCTGTCATAATGGAGCCCGGATGGAAATGTTCACCAACGAGGATGAAGGAGCTAAGCCGTTCGATCCAAAGCCCTTGCCGCATGGATTACATGATCCCTTTGCCATGCTGCAAAAGGTGGTCAGGGAAAACTACAAACTGCCGCAGTTTGATCCTTCAAGTCTCGAAAACAACCTCATGGTCATGAAGATCCTAGAGGCAGCAAAGTACTCTGCCATTGAAGGCCGATCCATTTCCTGGGAAGAGTTTTTCTCGAAATCGTAGCGAAGGGTTAAGCAAGCCGGTAAACGTTTATCGCACTCGACTTGCCCCTCAACAATATTTTTTCCTTATCGTTTCGTTACAATGAGGTGATCTATTAAATAGACGCATTTTGCCAAGAGGGTTGCTTTTTTTGTTGGAATTTTTGCCAACCTTTATCACATATGGTGGATTAGCTTATTCACTCATAAGAAACTTTTCACCTGAAAAAACTTCAACATGACACAAAACTGCGTCATACAGACCCCTACTCCGAATGTGCAAACCAGTCTGAATTTCTATAGCAAGCTCGGGTTTAAAACGCTGAGCAATGAGCCAACAATTGTGTCAGACGGACAGGCATTTGTGGAAATAAATCCTGACCGTTACGCAAGGGCTGGAGTCAAACTTTTTCATCCCGACTGGAGTGGTATCATTAAATCTCTTGAATCCGAGACAAAGATTGTACAGAACAATGGCGATTTTTTCCTCGTTGATCCTAGTGGTGTATGGATTTATCTTATCGCAGGTGGGTCGCCGCTATCGTATGAAAAAGAACCATGTTTTTCGGTTTTGGGGAATTTTGCCGGCATCAGCTTGGAAAGTGCCGACTTGGCGCGCTCTGTCCGGATTTGGTCACTTTTGGGGTTTAAGCCAACAATTGGCTCGCCGGACTCTGGTTGGGTATCGATGTTAAATGATGATTTGGCAGTAAGTATTATGAAGCCTCTGAGCTGTCCTCACCTCTTCTTTAATCCTTCCTTGACCTACTTCAACGGAAAGGAAAATAACCCTAAAATAATCGAGAAGGTCAAAGATCTTGAAATCCCAATTGCCGAAGAAATTACTCACTTCAATGCGGAAGGTATCGTTGACAATATCATCATCAGAGATCCGGGTGGATATGGCTTTTTTATTTTCAATGACTGATTCGTTAATTGCCAGGTCAATTATCTGATCAGCTTTTGATATTTATCAACAAAAAAGGTGGTCCGCCCTCCAATATTGGTTTTCTTAACCACTCCTATCTTTGGAATTTTATTACCAACCTTTCTCCATTCCCAAAACCAGTTTTTCGGATACACCCGGTAGTAGGCATTTTTTCGGCAAGCAAGTTTCAAAATTGATTTCATCTTTTCGAAGATGGTTTCGAGTTCCTTCTTCTTTAGGGCACCGGCTGTGGAACCCGGATGTAGCCTAGCCTGGTAGCATATCTCATCAGCATATAGATTTCCAATACCTGCCACCAATTGCTGATTCATTAAGATGGCTTTTAAGGGCGTTTTACGCTCTGCAAATAACTTTAGAAAAGCCTCTTTTCCAATCCGCAGAGCATCAGGACCTAAGCGAGTCTCCTCCAGGTACTCTTTCAGGTTCGGGACGATGAGTATCTGGGAAAACTTGCGTAGATCTTCATAGCCAAGGATAAGTCCATCGGCGAAGAATATCTCAAAGCGGACGTATTTCGGCCTTTCGTCCTCGTGATGATAGTAATGAATATCACCCGTCATCCCCAGGTGGAACAGCACATGCTTGCCACTGTCGAGTTCCGCAAAAAAATACTTGCCATGTCGGTAGGTGTCTATAAAACTTTGTCTTTCGATGGCCTGGGCAAATACATCAGGAGTGTCTCTTCTAAGGATCTTGCTATCATAGACCTCTACTTTGGCAATGGGGTTATTCAAGACGGTTTTTCGGAAAACTTTGGCGACAGTGTTTACTTCAGGTAGTTCCGGCATTTGATCTTAATTGTTATTCTGCTAAAATAAGCCACCTGACAAACCTGAAAAGAGCTAAATCAGGATTCAACCCGATCTGGCTGATTGGGTTAGTGCATAGCTAAGCCATACCGGCAACTCGATCAAACCGAATTGCGCCATGAAGTCGAGTGCATCGATGTAAACCAACTCTTCAATAAGTTTGTCAGCGTCATATCTGTCGCACCTGAATATTGATTTGAATTTAGCACGTAATCTAGTGGCATGCTTTG
>JAHELJ010000159.1 GCA_024644235.1 Lewinellaceae bacterium | reverse complement strand
TTGAGTATTTGAAAGCGCAATTCGATGATTTTGCCCAGACCTTGACCGGAGGCAGCCTGACCGGTTCTGCATCCAGCCAGAACTAGCCACTATTCTAAACCGAATTTCTCTTTTTGGGCCGCGGTAAATTCCGGAGGATTGGTTTTCAACTCAGCATACAAGGTAATAGGGTTTCTAACTGACAACACGTAGTTATCACCAGATGCTACCAGGACTTGTTGGCCATCCGGAGAGAACATGCCTTTGTAGACCGGGTTTTCTGTACCGAGTATTTGCATGACGGCTTGGCCTTCATGATCCCAGAGCCAGGCAGTGCCATCCTGAGACGTGCTCAAGAGCAAACCTGAGTCCGGACTGTACTCCAGGGACAGAATGGCATCGGTGTGATTCTCAATCACTGCCACCGGAGCAACTTCAGATCCCCATATCCAGATCCGATCATTGTCGTCTGCTGCAGCTATAAATCGACCATTGGGAGCCCATCGCAGGTACACGAGACCGGATGCCGGCCCCTGCAAGTTTTGTATCGTGGTGCCTGACTGATCCCAAATCTTTATATTTCCCAGGAGGTCAGCAGTAGCAATTTTCTCCCCGTCGGGCGAGAATACCGCATGTGTTACCGGCTCATTGTGCATTAGCTCAGTAATTTTCTGCCCTGCCGGATTCCATAGAATGGCCTTTCGATCGCCGCCAGCCGACACAAACATGTCACGGTTTGGGGATTCGCTCACTGCATAGATAGGTGCATCGTGCCGCAGGTCGATGGTCGTTGACCCATCCGTCTCATAGATCCGTACCTGAGGGCTGGCAGACCTTACCATGAGGTGGGCACCATCCCGGGTGAACTCGACCTGGTGGACCGGATCATCTACTTGCAGGGTCTTTAGCAGTCCGTTTTCATTATTGAGGTTAATGGTACCACCGCGGTCGGCGGTAGCAAAAGTGCTGCCTACATCAACTGAGGATACAGCTAAGATCGGGGCTTTATGCTGAGTGAGATTTTGAAGCAGCTGACCATGCTCATCGTATATTTCCACCTGGCCGTCAGAGCCGATCCAGGCGATATTTTGTCCATTTATGGGTACACATTTTCGTGCTGTTTCAATTGTATTTCCGAGAGCACTAATCTGTCCTCCTTCGTGGTCCCACAGTATGACGGACCCGTCAAGACTCCTACTCCAAATGCGACCGCTACCCAAAAATCCTAAATCGGCAACGGGAGCATCGTGATTCATTTGAATTCTGGTGGAGTGGGCAACTGCATTTCCAAATGCCAGCTTGACGGGACCAATGGTATTGTCCGCCACCGAGCTCAGGGCCAAATAAGCCAGGCCCAGGGCGGCTTCGTGACTACCAGCCATAAGCTCCTGATTGGCGAGGTCAGCCAGACGGCGAGCTTCCGAGAGCGTAGCCTGCCTCTCCGCCTCCATTTGTGCTTTCAGAGCCCGTTCTTCAGATGCCAACGCTGCATCTCTGGCGGCTTTAATGGCGTCGATGTAGCCATTATTGGCCCGGGCGATCCAATCATTGACCACTGTTAGTTCTTCCTGGGAGTTATCCGGGCAAATACGTGCGGCATTGAAGAGATTCAGGGCTTCTTCAAATTGTAAATCATTATAAGCAGATTGCCCTTGACTCAGGTAATCCTCAAAACAATCCTGACCATGCAGATCACTTGAGGACATGATCCATAGTAAGGAGATCGTTATTGCGATAATTCGACTCAAAATCGGTAGGTTAATTGTAATCCTAGCTGGCTACCTCCGGATGATTGCCAGGATTTGTAATAGGGATTGATTTGCACCACGGAATCACCACAAAACTCCTCAAAGGTTTTCAACCTCTGACTATGCCTGATGCTTCGATAGATGTACCAGGCGGCATCCAGGGAAAGTAAGCCGATACCGGCATAGCGAAGGATCAACTCCTGATGCCGTTTGTCATTAGCCTGTTGATAGAATGGCTCAGCTGCCTGCTCGAAGCTCTCAGCCAGGTATTGGTTGTCATAGATATCTTGCGCTTCATTTCCCACAATGAAGCTAGCGCCGAGGGCCCCGGCCCCAATTCCGGCTATAATATAATGGGGTAGTTTCTGTTTACTGGTGAACACCGGTAGATTGTCACAATCCACACCAAATGGCAATGAAGGTTTTCCCCAAAATCCGACACGTAGTTGAATGGATAGATTCCCATCCAATTGCTTATATCGATCGAGCAATCCTGTCCAAATGATTTGCTTCATGGTGCCCCCTTCATTGACCACTCTGCCCACATCTCCCCATTGATCATCCGGGTGCATCGGCAGTTTTTCACCATCAAGAGAAGCTTCTAAGATAACCTCATAGTACTGCTCACCCTCTGTCCGGGGCAGCTCGTAGGCCACCACGATATCAAATTTCTCCCAGGTTATTTGAACATTACGGAGCAATGATCCTTGCTGATTGGGCTCCGCTTCTAAGGCAAATTGATTTGCCAGCAGATTCACCCGGGCTTCGATGCGGAAGACAGATGTACCCAATTGTTGTACTTGCGCAACAGCCAAAAGGGCAAGGCTAGATAATATTCCTGTAGCAACGGCTCGAAGCATGATTTAATTTAGCAAAATTAATCGAGCATTTTTTCTCAACCTGTCATTCCAATTCAGGCACATACATCCAGAAATCATCTGAGCTGCTGTTGAAATAAACGAACGCTTTGGTGCCTATAACTACCGCAGCTTGTGGGGTCCCCTCAACGGCAGAGGGAAAATTAGGCAAAGCTTTCCACTGCTGTCCGGAGGATGCACTGGGATCAAATTGCCAAAAAGTTTTGAGTTCCGTTTCCGTTGAAGCAATGACATATCCTTTGCTGCCAATGCCAAAACCAATAGCCTCATCATACGCCTGCGGAAAATCATCCTGCCTGGTCCACTGGTCTCCTGGAGGTTGCGTCGGTTCAAATTGGTAGAAGTCATAGAGTGTCGTGTATTCCGAAAAGAAGGAACGTATTTTCGATTTTGGATCCTCTACATGCCTTCCGAGGCCAAGATATCCCTCCTGATCGATCACCATTGATACTGCACTGATGCGACCCAGCCCGGGCACATCGTCCTGAACGACCCAGGTCAAACCACTTTCATCGAAATAATGGAAGTCTGAAAATAAATTGTGGAATTTAAGTGCCGTTTGCTCACTAAGACAATTGGAGGAAAGTGCACAGGCAGCAAATTCAGTAAACCAGCAATGCCCTAGATCCGCATCTATGCATGCATGAAAATCTATGCCCGTTCCAAAATAGAGTCTTTCCCCTATCGTCAAGGCTGCACCGTGCATTCTTCGTCCACTACCAGGCAGAATTCCGAGGGTAGACCAACTTGAACCGGATGGATCATACATCATTAATCGATCAATTGAACAAATACAATTAACCATTGGCTGCTGATGTTCATCCGGACATTCGGTACAGATATTATGAGATGGACGACCTCCCAAGGCAAAACCAATGGATCCGAGACTGGCTGAAGTACTGTGTGAAACTTCGAGAGAGTCAAACCGGTCAATGAATTGCCAAGATTTTGAGGCGTTTGTATATTGATAAAAATCAGAGAAATTTCTACCATCTTCCCCACCAGCGCCGAGATAGATAGCTTGGTCCTGGTCCCCGGCAAAAGCAATTGGACCATTCCTGCCGACACTCGCTCCCGGAAATGAAGGCTGTTCAATCCAAGAACCACCCGATCGAGTACTAAAAGCCAAGACCTCACTGTAAAATATTTCCGTTGCAGTATTTTGGATAAAGACCCTGACAAAATAAGTCTGATCGCAATCCACTTCCAGGTCTCCACTAAAATTTGAGGAGCTGGATTCAAGTTGCCGCACGACACCATCCTGCAGGGTAGGATAATTTTCTTCCTCATTATTGGACCAGACGAAGCCTGTCGACCTGCCTGGGCCCGGACTATATCCATCTAACTGAAAGCTTACGGTTACCGTGGTCGGGCAGCCTGACTCCTGACGAAGGATAGTTGGACTGGGCAGATCAAGAACCGGAGTGAAGAAAGAGTCAATTTGTCCATAGGCAAGGTCTGGCTCATCCTCCAGCTCGATGTAAGCCCTGAAGAAATAGGGGGTACCCTGTTGAAGATCAGTTATTCTGGCGGCAAAGGCTCGATCCACTGTGATGGTATCCCGGAACGGTGAGGGTTGGCTGATGACATTGGGCGCTCCACGGCGCAGCATCTCATCTCGGGATGCCCGGTCAGAATACACAAAACCAGATTCGACAACCCTTCCAGCCCTGAGGCCTTCAATATCGCCCGTTAGGAAAGCAGAAGTTGCACTGACCTCGATGGCGCCTACGGTGATCACCTTGGTGAACGCTACCCGGTCGAAGTCATACTTTTCACAGGAAACAAACACCATGAAAAACGACAAAAACCAAAAGAAGTGCTTCATGTTGGGGCGAGGTAGATACCTTTTCTAAAACGTAAGTATTCACAGCGATCAGTACAAGATACCATGAAAAGATGACTCGACGACTGTGAAGAACTTGGACCAGTGCAATTAGAAGTCCTCATACAAGTCGCTCACGACAGATCTGAATCTTCCCTTTGATCGATTGGTCGTTGGGTTTGATGCGCAGGGCTTCCTGGCAATTTTGCAAGGGCATAATTATCACCTCCATTTTGGTGTCTCCTGCCCGGATAATTCTACAGTTAATCCGGAAAATCAAACAAGTATTGTCCATCATTCCAATTCAGGCACGTACATCCAAAAGTTACCTGTGTTGCTGTTGAAATAGACGAAGGCTATGGTGTTTATGACGACCGCGGCTTGTGGGGTTCCCTCAACGGCAGCGGGGAAATCAGGCAAAGCTTTCCATTGCTGACCTCCAGCATTATTCGGATCAAACTGCCAGAAATGCTTCGAGAGACCTTCTGCAATGGTTGCAATGACAAATCCCTTACTTCCGATGCCAAAGCCAATGGCTGCTTGATGTGCTTCTGGAAAATCGTCTTGCCTG
>JAHELJ010000158.1 GCA_024644235.1 Lewinellaceae bacterium | reverse complement strand
ATGGTCCTACCATTATCAATCCTCCCTTAAATGTAGTCACCGACTGTAACAATCTACCGGTACCCGCTGCCCCAACATTGAGTTACAGCAACAACCAGCCGGGTTCATGTCTCATTGAAGGAACAATTCCACTGACAAAAGATGAAGGTGACCCAACGACCTGTGGAACCGTAATCAGAGAATGGAGTGGCTTCGACGAATGTGGAACTGCACTCTTTCACCAGCAAATTATTACTATAAATCCGGTGCAGATCCTACTCAACTGCCCATCCGATGTAAATGAAGCTCCCAACCAGTCTCCCGCGGCAATTCAAACAGCCTGGAACAATTGGATCGATGACTGGCAGAACATCGTTTTGGGTGGTTGCAATCCTACAGTGACCTACTACCACAACGGGATTTTGATTAATAATCTCGACGACCTGAAAGTTGATCCGCCTCAAGCATGTGGCAGTTTTGAAGACACCATCAAGGCGGTCGTCGACGATGGCTGTTCGATCGAAATGTGCCAGGCAGTGTTTAACGTGTCAGCATCTACTGAGGGAATGATCATTTCAATCCCTCAAGGAACGAATACTTGCTTTCCCGGACCTAATCCACCCACAGCGGATGATGCCATTCTGCTGGTCCCGGATATGTCGTCGATTACTGTGGATGTACCGGACTGTGTTGGAGATGTCGAGCCTGTCGTCACTGACGACATTTTTGAGCTGGGCAATAATGGTACGATTTACATTTTCCGATATATCGTATACGCTTCAGTCCCGATGACCGGTCTCTCTACGGAAGCTTTCATTGATATCGAGATGACCTGGGACAACTCGCCTCCGACCTTTCAGAATGTTCCGGCCGATGCCAGCATTGATTGTGATGATCAGCTTCCACCGCTACCAAACGTCACTGCTGTCGACAATGTTGATGGTCCGGTGCTGGTAACATTTGAAGAGATACCTGGTTTTAGCAGTTGTGGTGGTGCATTTTACCTGCGAAGGTGGACGGCTATGGATGATTGTGGCAACAAGGCGATGGTAGAACAGCGCATTACCTTGACAGACAATGTTGACCCCATTCTGGAAGTACCCGCCAATGCAGTCATAGATTGCTCAGATCCAGTGCCTGCACCCTCATACATTGCCTCTGACAATTGCTCAGTATTGGATGTCACTCTTCAAGAGACCAGAGTAGATCACTCCGAATGTACCTATACGCTCACGCGGACCTGGACAGCCGTTGACGGATGTGGAAATACCATCATCAAGTCGCAAACGATCGACGTGGTTGATAACACACCGCCGGTGATCACTCCTACCAATCCTGCCTTACAGGGAATTCCCAATGGCGGTGAGATTACCTTGTACGCTTGTACCAATCCTCAAGTAGCGATGGATGACTTCTCTGCTACTGATGATTGCTGCAGTGTGACTATAGAAACTTTTGACGATTTGGTTCAAAGTGATGTGTGTCCTGAAGAGGGCTACTTCCGTCGCTGGCGATGTGGCTACCGCGCCACCGATGCTGTGGGGAACACAGCCGAATTTATCTTCTTTGTTAATCAAGTCGATACCACCCCGGCACAAATTCTCTATGTCCCCGCCGACACGGACCTGGGATGTGGAGCATCAGAACCTGCAGTGCCACAAAATGTGATAGCGGACGATGACTGCTCTTTATTTACGGCGGTTGATTTTTCCGAAATGAGGATCTATGATCCGGTGGATAGCAGTATGTATGCTCTGATCCGCACCTGGTCATACACCGACAATTGCGGAAACTACTCCGAGGAATCTCAGACAATTACCTTCTGTGGCTTTGACCCGGATAATCCTCCTGCTGCTCTAGGTAATTCGGTTTGGATGGATAGCAACGAAGATGGAATACAAAATAATGGTGAAGAAGGATACAATGATGTGACTGTGTATCTCTATGAGGTAAGCCCTTCCAGGAGTGGCAATCCGGTGCTGATCGATTCTACCAAGACCGTAACGAAAAATGGTCAACAAGGAATTTTCATGTTTCATCCGCTTTCTCCGGGAACTTATCAATTGCAGTTCATGGCCCCACCCGACATGGCTCTTACAGGATACCATCAGGGCAACGATCCGGAGCTGGATAGTGATGCCGATCCTACAACTGGTATGACCAGCGAGATACAGGTGCAGGCTGGAGATATCGTGATCAGCATCGATGCCGGTTTAATTCAGTCGGCTGTACTGCCGGTGGAACTCACCCGTTTCGAAGGTTCTGCCATTGGGTGTCAGGTGGCATTGGATTGGTCCACTGCAGCTGAGATAGGCACGGACAGGTTTGAGATTCAACGATCTGTCGATGGACTCAACTTTGAAACAATATCATCGGAAATTGCGGTGGGTGCGCCATCTATACAGACCGACTATTCATTTGTAGATTCCGAACCACAGCAGGAGAATTTATACCGGTTGAGAATTGTTGACCTGGACGGTTCGATCGCATTTTCCGATGTCATCAACGTAGATCGTGATTGCGACAGACCTGCCCAGACCGTATTCGTATATCCGAATCCGGCCCAAAACTTCACGGCGGTAGAATTGAATCTGGACCAATCGACCCGGGTGCATATACGCTTGTTTGACAATCTTGGTCGTCTGGTCTACAGTGATCAAAAGCACCTCGATCAGGGTACCACTTTTGAATGGTTGGATGTATCTGAACTAGCAAATGGTATATATACCCTAAGTGTGCAATTTGGATCGCATATCTCTAATCATATGCTGGTCAAGAATCAATAACATATTCTATGTTATTTCAAAAGAGGAAGTTTTCGTTTGAATCGATACTTCCTCTTTTGCTTTCTAACCGTATCCCTTTGCTTGGGGAAATGGTCTAAATTCGTCGATCTCTCTCCGGAATCGAGATGGTGGTCTCAGTTATTTTTCTTTTTAGTATAAAAAACTGTATGATCTATATTTCATTGCAATACAGTTACATAGACAGCAAATCGGTACCAAAACTTCAACCAAAAAATTAAATAAGGAATTCAGTTCATATGAAATTAAGTTGTCAAAAAGTTGGCTTTTCTGAGTCTTTTTTTGCAACATTGACTTACTTTTTTCGAACACTTTTAAATTTTTGTTTATAACACAAGACTATTTTTTAACCTTCGAAATCCGTTATCCCGTTATGAAATCCGCAAAACCCACCAGTCCTAATTGTTCACGCTATTCGTATTCCTATTACTAATTGATCTCCGTTCTGACCTGAGGCGCTGAAAGTCTTTGGTGTGATGTATTGTCGAATCAGTGCTTCTTGAAGTTGGAACGAATCAACTTCCAGGATTATGTCTACGCGTGCTTCTATATCAAGCCGATCGCAACTTCCTGCTTTTGCAAGAATCACGATATTATGTACTGCAATTAAGGTAGTTGCTGCAGTTGTTTATCAACTTGCAGCAGCTTTAGTATGCCTTAGAAAACCGTTTATCCTTTTGTTATGAAATGTAATCAAGGGATGTAAGCACAGCTTGCTTGCATCCCTTTTTTGATCAAAAAAAATTCAAAATCCATCTACTTAAAACCCGTATAAGATGAAACCGTTAAGTCTACGAAACAGAGCCATCAAATTGTGTATGGCCTTAATCACATCCATACTCTTTTTTCCTAACGCTAATTCACAGATTGGAGATCCTCCACTACTGAGGGTAAGTAGCTGTCCAACTTCTTGCTCAGCCGGTGACTTTCAAATTCTTGATGTATTTCTATCGGCTGACATGAATGGGGCACCGTTACCAAATACGTGTAATCCTGGTGACGATGTCATGGCTTATCTTTGCGTTACTTTCACGAATGGAAGTGGCAGTGATCGAGCCGGTATCCAACTTGAAGCTGACTTGGTTATTAACGGTTCCACAACACAGATTATTCACTGTGACCCTACAGTCACCAATCAGCAAACCATAACTCTTTGTGTCACAGATCCAATTATGTGGACATGTGGTCAAGAGGTAGAGTTGAAGAACATTTTCTTTGCGTGGTTATCAGCAGCAAGTGGGCCCAACATCTGCCAAATCACCAGATGTAATCAGCATCCGAATGCCAAGTGCAACGATGACACTCCAGATCTTATAGTTACCACTCCCTTAATTGCAGACTTTTCTTTCGATCCTGTATGCGACGGAGGTTCTTTTTCTACCGTTACATTTACAGATGAAACTACTGGTGGAACACCTGACTATACATATAACTGGCAATTTGGCGATGGCAACAGTAGTACGGATCAAAATCCATCCCACACATACTCTTCAGCAGGCACATTCAGCGTGACGCTCACAGTGACAGACAGTGACAATCCTGCACAAGTAGACAGCGAGATCAAGGATGTGACTGTGATTGCCTGCTGTCAACCTCCTGTTATTACCTGCCCTGCTAATGCCGTGGTTGAATGCCCAGGCTCAACAGACCCTTCCAACACTGGTACACCAACATTCACCGATGGCTGTGGCGATGTGACTATTACCAAGATGGATTCTGAAGTGCCCGGATGCGGCAACACCAAAACAATAACGAGGACCTGGAAAGCCACTGATGAAAATGGAGATTTCAGTACTTGCGTACAGATCATTACAGTGGAGGATAAGACCAAGCCAACTATCAACATGTGTCCAACTGATATAACAAAAGGTACAGACCTTGGTCAGTGCGGGGCGATAGTCACATTTATGGCATTAGCCAGTGATCTCTGTGATGCGAATGTGGAGGTTACCTATAGTCATAATCCTGGATCCTTCTTCCCGGTCGGCACCACTCCTGTGACAGTCACGGCAACCGATGATTGTGGAAATTCCTCAACTTGTATGTTTGATGTTACCATAAACGATACCGAAAATCCAACCATCACCTGCCCGGCTGACATCAACGTTAGCAATGACCCAGGCGAATGTGGTGCTACCGTACAGTTCTCAGCAACCCCGGATGACAATTGTCCTGGTGTGACTTATGCTTGTGTACCACCTTCTGGCTCTTTCTTCCCTGTAGGAAT
>JAHELJ010000157.1:1935-5039 GCA_024644235.1 Lewinellaceae bacterium | reverse complement strand
TCCGCTGCTTCCTCATCGCTAACTTTTGATTCCGGAGTGATCAGACTTACCGCTAGTCCACAAATGAAAGCTAGTGCCACCGCAGGAATAGCGGGATTGCCCCAGTAGGCATTCCAGCTGGGGATGCTAATGATAAGCAGAGAGCATGCTGCACCACCAACGAGAGTGGCCAGACCGCCCTGCCAGGTGACGCGTGTCCAATATTTGCCAAGTAAGACACAGACAAAGAGACCACTCATAATGATGGCGATCATGTATTTGATGTAGTCTATGACATCAGTCGCATAGAGACTGAAGACCAAGGCCAGACCAACTATACCAAAGACTCCCCATCGGGAGTACTTTACCGTCCTTTCTTTCTGGGGCATCTTACCAAAAACTAAGATAAAGACATCACGAAGGAGTATGGCCACACCAGCGATGGCGTCTGAACTGGCAGAAGACATCGTGGCACTTAGTCCGGCAATTAACACCACGAGGCCAATAGCAGCCGGAAGTACCTCAGTGGCCATGAAGGGAAAGGCAAAATTTGAATTATCGAGTGAAGGATTTAGGTTAAATGCAGCCATGCCAATGATGGCCGGTATAATAGAGAATGCGAGATACAATGCCCCACTCAGGTAGAAGCTCTTTCGAATGGTTGGAATATTATCGGAGGAATAAATGCGCTGCCGATATGCCGGGGTGGCCATCACCCCCACGAAGATGACAAAGGCCAGCGAAATTGACGGAATCAGTTCGGTGCCCTCGAGGAAATGGAAAGGCTGAGATCCAAAGGAGGCCTGCAATTCACTGAGCCCGCCGGCATGCTCAATGGACAATACAGCCATAAGGATAAACCCTGCAAAGAGCACTACAGCCTGAATACTATCTGTCCAAACCACCGCCATGTAGCCACCAATCAAGACATACACCCCAAATCCCAGGGCGACCAACACCTTGGCAGTCATCAAATCGATTCCGGTGATCCAGGAAATGTACAAACCTCCTCCCAGGATGTGTGCTCCCAACCATCCCACCGAAGCTAAAAGCACCAAGACCGCCACAATAGCCTTGATCTTCTTGTTGGCTCCATAGTAGAAGGACATCTCCTCGGCAAAAGTCATAAACTGATACTTCCGGGCGCTGGCAAACATCTTGGCCAGTAACAGAATACCTACCGCCCCTCCGATCCCATAGAGTGATCCTGCCCATCCATCGCTATACCCTTTTCCGATAGCACCCATGCTAGATCCAGTACCTACCATGGTGGCCACGGTGGTGCCTAGCATCAATATAAAGGGCACACTTCGATTGCCCAGCAGAAAGTCCTCACCTGATCGCTGCTTTCGGGACAGCCAGAGGCTGAAGACGATCATGCCCCCTACATAGAGAAAGAAAACGATGAGGAATAGGCTGGCGCTCATAGGCAGTGTAGTTGATCGTAAAATAATACTTCCGTCACAAGCCAATACTGATTTACACCCTCAGAAAATTTGTTAGTTTGTCCGTTCGATCATCTTATGGACTCCATGCCTTTTGTAATCTATGTTGCTCCAAACTACACGGAGAACGCCGTCAAGTTCATCGACAAGCTTGCACAACTTCCTGACGTAAATCTCGGACTGATCAGTCAGGAGCCGGTTGAATGGCTGAAGCCGGAGACCAGCAATGCACTTTCCGCATTTCACCGGATCGACGATGTGTTCGATTTTCTCCTGCTTCTGGCAGCCACACGAAAACTGGCGGACCAGCGAGGCCACCCTCACCGAATCCTTGGTGCGGTAGAACAGGTCCAGGTACCTGTAGCCCAGGTGCGGGAAGATTTAGGTATTGAAGGTATGTCTGTGGAGACGGCCACTAATTTCCGTGACAAGCGTCGTATGAAAGATCTGCTTCGAGAGGCCGGAATACCCTGTGCCCGCCATCGACAAGTGAGTAGTGTTGAAGAGGCATCGGAGTTTGCCAAAAAAGTTGGCTACCCCATAATCGTAAAGCCGCTGGCTGGGGCAGCATCACAAGCCACCTTTAAATCCGGCCATGACCATGAACTGAAAGAGCATGTCAAAAGTTGCCTGAGTGCTGCCGGATCGCAAGCTCTGCTGGAGGAATTTATCCAGGGTGATGAACAATCGTGCGATACGTTCTCTCTCATTGGCAAACCGGTATTTCATTCAATCACCCATTACTTCCCCAATCCACTGGAAGTGATGCGAGAGCCTTGGATTCAGTGGCAAGTGCTACTGCCCAGAGAAGTGGACGACCCGAAATACGATGATATCAGGACTGCAGCTTTCAAGACCCTGGACACTCTTGGTATGCAGACCGGAATGAGCCACCTCGAATGGTTTCGACGGCAGGATGGTAGCATCGCCATTTCTGAAGTAGCAGCCAGGCCTCCCGGGGCCCAGATCACCACTTTAATTTCACGTGCCAACGATATCGATTGCGTCAGCGCATGGGCCCGTCTTATGATCTTCGATGATTTTCCGGAAGTGGAGCGCAAATACTCGGTGGGAGCTGCTTATCTGCGAGGGCAGGGACAAGGAAAAGTAGTCGGAGTCCAAGGCCTGGAACAGGTATCCAACGAGCTTGGACATTTAATCACCGATGTTCGTATTCCCCAAATAGGACAAGATAAATCGCTTAGCTATGAAGGGGAAGGATACGTCATCATCCGACATCCGGAGACTTCGGCAGTGAAAGAGGCTTTGTCGCATATTGTGTCGACAGTGAGAGTGCATTTGGGGTGATTGTTGCATCTTTTCAGATATCGCTATTGCCTTTGTAGTATGATTGTTTTAAATTGACTATCGACCGTCACCTGCTACATTAGGAAAGTTTTTGACTTCACGCTACCGAAAGCATACTCACCTACTCAGGCTTTTTTCCATTCTCAGGCGACCATACAAATAATGGCTTGCAGCCAATCAGCAGCCATTGTCGTTTACCTGCATGACCTTATTTACCAGAGCTACTCAGGCAATATCTGGCATCCATTTTTTTCTTTTTCTAACCTTAAAAACCAGCATTATGAGAAAAGAAGATTCTGTGGTTCAAATGGAACCTGAAGAAATGGGACAATCTCTGGAGGAACTCATGGACGAAACCTCTGAGGCTTCCAT
>JAHELJ010000157.1:0-1835 GCA_024644235.1 Lewinellaceae bacterium | reverse complement strand
GTCTACCAGCGAGCCGGCTTTGATGTATCAGAATCCGGTACCAGTGCGGTGCCAAAGGCACTGGCAGGAGCTAATGGAAAGTGGAGTGATATGGAAATGCACGACGCCATGCAAACCTATTGGTCTCGCTTCACAAATAGCGCCCAGTGGGCCATGTGGGTTTTCTTTGCATCGCTACACGAACAAGGATCCAGTCTTGGAGGAGTGATGTTCGACACCATTGGACCCAATGAACGACAGGGTACTGCAATTTTTTGTGATTCATTCATAAACAATGCTCCACCCGGTGATCCTAATCCATCCGCCTGGCAGGAAAGGATGAAGTTCTGGACAACTGTTCATGAAATGGGCCACGCTTTCAATCTGGCTCACAGCTGGCAAAAGGAACTGGTATGGAATGGCTACGGTCCCTGGATTCCATTACAGGATGATCCGGAAGCACGAAGCTTTATGAATTATCCATTTAGCGTGCAGGGAGGTCAACAAAAATTCTTTGAGGATTTCGAATTTCGTTTCATCGACGAGGAATACCTTTTCCTCAGGCATGCTCCCTATGAGTTTGTCCAGCCAGGCAACTATGCTTTCTTCGACCACCATGGCTTTGAAGACACGGATCTTGACCTAGGTGTAGATTTTCAACTAGAACTTAGGGTACATCGAGACAAAAACGAGTTTCAATTTATGGAGCCGGTGCGAATAGAAGCAAAGTTGAAGAACACATCTGCCAAGCCACAGGTTATCACTGACCATGTTCTTGATCATTTCGACCATCTCACATTCGTAATCAAGAAGCGAGGAATGACGGGCAGACGCTGGGCACCATTTACAAGAAAGATGCTTGAACCCACTATGCAAGTTCTTGCTCCGGGAGAAGCTATTTATCGATCTATTCCGGTGGGTATCGGCATGAATGGTTGGGATCTATCCGAACCCGGACATTACATTGTAAAAGCCGCTATGGAGATAGAGGACCAAATGTATCTTAGTAATGACCTTATGATACGTATAGCTCCACCAGTTTCCTATGAACAGGAGTATCTTGCCCAGGACTACTTTACCGAGGAAGTGGCGCGAATTCTCTACTTTGAAGGAAGCCGTTACCTGCAAGGAGCCAATGATACACTGAAGGAGGTTACTTCAAAATTCAGCACACAGAATGTTGCAAGGTATGCTCGTTTGGCTCTGACCAAACCACATATGAAGTCTTACAAGAAACTGGTGATCCCACCTGAAGCCGGAGGCATGGCCATCTCTGCTGCAGAAGCAGGGGGATGGGTCGACGAAACTAAGCCAAATCCGGACCTGGTCATTAAAGAAATGGCAAAAGTGCTATTAAAAGATCAACAAGAAGCCGCTACTACGTTCGGACACTTGACCTATGAGAAACAAATGGTGGAATACGGTGAATTCTTGTCCGAACAAGGTGATATGAAAGAAGCTACTGAAGTCTTGAGCACGCTTCACAAGACCATGTCTAAAGATAAGGTGGTGGATTCGGCTATAGACCGTATCGAAAGGATCATGAATGTTTATGAGAAGAAAACAACCACAACGAAGACGACAAGAAGAACGAGACGAAGTAAAAAGGAAACCGTCAAGTAATGCAGGGAACACTGATTCCAATATTTGTTTTATTCATAACAATAAGTTGTAACACCATGCCATTAGATCGTGAAGCAAGTCAAGCATCAACCTCTAAAGTGCATTTTGCATTGCAAGAAGGCTTTGCAAACGAAGAAGTGCATATTCTTTGCAATGACATCGATCTGTACAAAAAAGAGGATGTGACTACTGATATCCGCTATGGATTGGCAGACTCCTTCGAGGTAACTTTA
>JAHELJ010000057.1 GCA_024644235.1 Lewinellaceae bacterium | reverse complement strand
AATTGCGCCATGAAGTCGAGTGCATCGATGTAAACCAACTCTTCAATAAGTTTGTCAGCGTCATATCTGTCGCACCTGAATATTGATTTGAATTTAGCACGTAATCTAGTGGCATGCTTTGATCGGATAATTGGCATTAGCACGGTGTGTGATTAGGGGGCAGGCTCTTGTAAGAGGGTTAAAAACTTGTTAAGGCCTAGTGATCAACAAGCCATTTCTGGCGAAAAAAAGTTCTAACTCTGATCTTTGATCCTAAAGGGCACTCTTTAAAACTGCTCATGAAAAAGTCTGTCTCCTTGATCCCGGCCTTTCTTTTCATGCTCTGCATCTCCTTGCCGGGTCAAAAACCAGGTCAATGTGGAACTCTCCTTCAGTCTCCGTTTGACTTCGATATTAAGGCTTTCGATGCTTTCAAAAAACGGCGTGCAGCTCAGAGGACAAATAACGTGCTGCGACTAGGTATCACGGCTCATGTGGTACAGGAAGTGGCTGGCGCAAGCAACATAGATATTGAGGACCTGTATCGTGAACTGGATCAGGTGAACGATATATTCCTGAGCACCGGGATACAATTTTTCTTTTGCGGCTCCCCACGTAATCTCTTGGGTGGGCGGTCGATGTACACCTATGCACAGGCTGCGACCGAGCTCAATGATAGGCATCATGTACCCAACACCATCAACATCTTCTACCTGGATGAAATCGGAGATGCTGAACTAAGCATTGCGGCCTGTGGAATATCTACTTTTCCTTTTGCCAGTAGCGAATCCAACCGCTTCATAATTATGCAAAAGAACTGTAGCACCAATGGATCTACCCTGGCCCATGAGATTGGTCATTTCTTTGGACTGCTTCATACCCATGAGACATTTCGAGGAATAGAGCTGGTGGATGGATCAAATTGTGATTCAGCTGGCGACTTGATTTGTGACACACCTGCCGACCCCAATTTGGCTTTCACAGGTGTGGTGGGATGTAATTATCAGGGTAATTTTGCTGACCCTAGCGGCAATCTCTATCGACCCGATCCATCTAATATTATGAGTTATGCACCCTCGACGTGCCGTAAAAAGTTCACCCCGGGGCAAATCGACCTAATGCACTTTTGGTACGAGATGGAATTAAATTATCTTATTGAAGACTGCGATTTCTTCCCCGATTTCTCGATCAAAACGGATCAGACATCCTTTACAATCAATACCGGTCAAACTCTACAACTGCCTTTTGAGTTTAGCAACTCTGGTATCCAACAGGAGTACAATCTCGATCTGCATTTCCAGTTGCTGGCTGAAAATGAAAACATCACTTTCACAATTCAAAAAGAGGAGCTACAAATTTTGCCCGGCCAGGAGGATTTTACTATTGACTTTGCCGTTCCATTTCCGTTGTCACGAGGTACCGGTCGCTACAAGTTGACCGCTGTGTTGGATCCAGAGTCGTCCATCCTGGAAAGAGATAAGCGCAACAACATACAGATACTGGAGGTAATCGTGGACAACTCGCAACTACAAGATCAGGTCTTGTTTCCCAATCCGGTTCAGGATCAGTTGAAAGTATTTTTGCGTGATCAGCGGAGCAGTGGAAATGTCTTCGTAGAAGTGGCAGATCTCTACGGACGCACCTATTCCAGTTTCAAGACATTCAAGTCCAATGAAGAATTTATCGTAGAAGTGGACGTCTCATCGCTTGAATATGGCACTTATGTGTTGACGCTTCTCTTTGAACGGAATGACGACAAAAAATCATTCCTGTTCCACAAGTGGTGATCTAACCTGTAAATCGAAGTTTTCAGAAAAAAAGCCTTTTATCAGATTTTGCTGTGTCACTTCTTTCAAGAAGTTTCAATTTCGCGTACCTCTTCAAATCTCGCTTCGCTGATCTTTAGTTATCTTTAAAAAACATTGTTAGGGGATAACCGATCGCACTCATTTCATGCAGCTACAGGGATCACTCATTAGAAATGTAATATTTTCCATACTCCTGCTTTTACTCCCTTTTGTGATCGAGTCCTCGAACTCACATCTGATCAGTTTTGTGGGAAGGACCCATCCCATCCTCATCCATTTCCCGATCGTGTTGATCTATTTGACAGCTGGCCTTGAATGGTGGCAAGGCCATTCGCAAAACCATCATATCCAACGAATGTTGAGCGTTCTATTCGGGCTTTCACTCTACGCAGCAATTTTGTCCACTCTTGCCGGTTTCTTGCTCTCTCGTACAGGAGACTATGAAGGCAGCTATCTCGATTGGCATCAATGGACAGGAGTTCTAGTGACTTTGGCAATTACCTGGTCAACATTCTTCAGAAGGTATTTTCATCAGACCAAGAAATGGCGTTGGCGACAGGTGTACCGGTTACTCATCTTTGCCAGTGTATTTCTTGTTACATACACGGGCCATCTTGGTGGTTCCATTACCCACGGACCGGATTTTCTTACTTCCCCCCTGAAAGAGATGACCACCGCCCGCCAGCTTAAAAATACGCCTGCTATTAAGTCTCCTGCTTCGATGCAGATCTATGCTGATGTGATCCAGCCTATACTGAAAAAGAAATGCTTGAAATGTCATAATGATGCCAATCAAAAAGGTGGACTTAACCTGACCTCCATCGAACAAATAATTGCAGGAGGGAAGAGTGAAAAACCGGGAGTGGTACCTGGCAATGCGGAACAGTCAGAAATATTGGTGCGCGTTAATCTTGCCGAGGATCATCCAGATTTCATGCCACCTGACGGCAAGACTCCTTTGGATACGGATGAGCTCGCGTTGCTAACCTGGTGGATTCAATCAGGAGCATCTGTTACGGACTCGGTTGGAAGCGGTCCAAACGATAGTACTACAGCACTTAGCTTAGCGAACTATCTCCCCAAACTTGCCAATGTCCAGTTGGCTAAGAAAAGGGCACAGGAAGAACGTAAAAGACTAAGTCCAAAGCTTGTAAGACTGGGGGTGAAGCAAGGCCTTCAGATCTTATCAGATCCAGATACCGATTCCAGCTACTACGCCGTCTCCATGCAGATTCCTCCAAAGCATGTTAGTGATGAACATTTGGCTGAACTCATGGATTATGCGGATGTGTTTTCCAAAATATCTCTGGTAGCGGCAGACATCACGGACGAAAGTCTATATTATCTGGGGCAGATGCCTAACCTTAGAAAAGTGATTCTAACCAAGAGCTGCATCTCTGGGAGTGGCCTCGTCCATTTAGCTGAGCTTCCTGAGTTGGAAATCCTCAATTTGTCGCATACAGATATTAATGATATCCACGTCCTCGTGATCACCAGTTTCCCGAAGCTGCGGGAGGTTTATCTATTTAACACCTTTGTCTCTCCGGAAATGGTAGCTACCCTTGACGCTTATTTGCCCAATGTTAAAGTGTGCCTCGAAGAAGGCCCTTATTATTGAATCAAATAGACTGCACAATTTTTGTTTCTGAAAAGCTGTAACTTCAAAAGCTTCTGAAAACAGGTACCATGCGTTCTAACTTTTTGATAAGGACTGCTTCGATGATCCTTTTAGGTCTTTTGCCTGTTTTCATCTCTGCAGACACAAAGGATGATCTCGAATTCAGGCGAACTGTGCGCTCGCTGTTACGAAAGCATTGTACGTCCTGCCATAACGAAGCGGACAAAAAGGCTGGGGTAAATCTGGATCGATTCGATTTTGTGGTGCACGTGATTCGAAGTGGTGAACTTTTTCAGAAAGTAGTAGAGGTGGTCGAGAAAAACAAAATGCCACCACCTACCAATCCTCCCATGAGTCAAGCCGACAAGGACACAATGCTTGCCGGTATTTTGAAAATATTGGAAAAAGCTCTGGCAAAGCCGGATCCTGGTCCCACAATTATGAGAAGACTAAGTCACCGGGAATATCGATATACAATAAAGGATTTGCTGGGAGTGGAGTTTGACGCCTTAAAGTACTTTCCGGCCGAAGCATCCGGAGGGGAAGGCTTTGATAATCAAACGGGAGTTCTCTACATGACACCGTTATTGATGGAACGCTATTACCTCGCGGCAGATTCGGTATTGACACAAGTGAGAAATAATCCGGCGCTCTGGCAACAGTTGGCTCCAAGGTCTTACCGGGCTGGACCATTGCGGCATTTTACTAATTGGTGGAAGGGTAAGATATCTGATAGAAAGGTGTATTGGAGAAAGCCGGTCAACATAGCTGAGGACATTATTCTCCCCTTTGCCAACAAAGCGTATCGTAGGTTCCTGTCAATCGATGAGGAACAGGAATTAATGTCACTTTTTGAAAACATCTATTTCGAAGAGTGGCGTAAAAAAGATGGATTCGAGATAGCTATACTCACCGTCTTCAAAAAGATAATGGTCTCGCCCAGCTTTCTATTTCGAATGGAGGCAAACTTACCCATCAATGATCCTTATCCGGTAAATAATTTTGAACTCGCCAGCCGGATGTCTTATCTACTTTGGTCCTCCATGCCAGATCAACATTTGCTAGATGCAGCCTATCGTGAGAACCTACACGACCCCAAAGTTCTTCGAAGGGAAGTCCTCCGCATGATAAAGGACACCAAATTTGACCGGTTCTCAGAAAACTTCGCCCCTCAGTGGTTAGGTGTCCAAGATCTAATATTTTCATCTAAGACCGACCAGGAAAAATTCCCGGAATTCACCACATCTCTGAGGATGGCTATGTACACTGAGGTCGTAGAATACTTTCGCTACATATTCACCCAGGGCAATTTGCTTCAATTGATTGACAGTGACTTTGGCCTTCTCAACAAAGAACTGGCTACCCACTACGGCGTATCCGGAATTGAAGGAACTGACTTTCAAAAGGTGGACTTAAAGGAAAGTAATCGCGGTGGTGTCCTTGGAATGGGCGCGGTGCTAGTCTCCACGTCTCTGCCTGAACGAACCAGCCCGGTGCTGCGAGGTCAATGGGTTATGGAGCAGATCTTAGGAGAATCCGTGCCTCCACCTCCTCCTGATGTGCCGGAGTTGGAAGCAGCTAAAGATCAAGTCCATGATGAGCTGGACCTGCGTAGTCTGCTGGAGTTGCATCGGCAACCCTCGAGCTGCATGCCATGTCATAAGAAAATGGATCCCCTAGGATTTGGTTTGGAGAATTATGATGCTATCGGTCGCTGGCGTGAATTCTATGGAACCGTCCCCATTGATAGCCGCGGTGAGCTGGAAGATGGCGTAGTGTTTAATGGCCCTGAAGAACTCAAGGAAGTACTCTTATCTGACAAAGAAAAGTTTGCTGAAAACTTCTCAAGGAAATTGCTCTCTTATGCCCTGGGTAGGGGCGTGGAGTTTCTCGATAGCCACACAATAAGAGATTTGACAAATCAATTAATTGAGAATAATTTTAATGGTCCTGAATTAATGGTCGCCCTGGTGAACAGCTATCCATTCAGGCATCGTCGAAGCGATTTGGCGGATCGATACAAAGACAACAAGTTATGACATTGTCAAACCAATTTTCTCGAAGACGAATGCTTAAAGGATTAGGAGCCTGTGTTGCACTACCCTTTCTGGAGAGTGTTTACCCCAATGCCTGGCAAGCTAAATCATCGTCTCAAGCTCCGCAAAGATTTGCATGCTTGTGGATGCCGAATGGTGTACATCCGGAAAAATGGAATCCCGCCAAACTTAGTAGCGACTTTGAGCTTTCGCCTATCCTGTCTCCTTTAAAACAAGTCAAAAACAAGATTCTCGTATTAGGCGGCCTGATGAACAAGAATTCGATTAGTCGCTTTGATGGTCACTATACCAAGACTGCCAATTTCCTTACTTCGATGCCTATTGAGCGTACAGTCGATGCTAAAGTAAATAGCGGTGGTATTTCCTTAGACCAGCTTATGGCTAATCATATCGGCAAAGACACGATGTTTCCCAGTCTGCAATACGGTCTCGATCGCATAAAAAGCGGTGTCGATAAAGCAGTGGGATTCACCCGGTTATATGGCGGTACGATCTCGTGGCAGAGTCCCACTCAGCCATGTCCCAGGGAAATAGATCCCCGAATGGCCTTTGATCGGCTTTTCCGGAATCACATCCCTGGTAAGAAACCTTTGCCTCCTGATCCGCACAAAAAGAGTGTACTCGATCTGGTCATGGAAGATGCAAAATCACTGGAGAAGCAGCTTGGGATCGAAGACCAGAATAAATTAGGAGAGTACCTGGATGCAGTAAGAGCCGTGGAAAAGCGACTGGATAATCCGAAAAATCTGGCAGACTTTGAAGCTCAAATTACCCCTGACATACGCAAGGAACTTGAGCGTATGGATATTCGTATCGATGAATGGGCTGAGTATGCAGAAGGTGTAGATATCACTGAAAAAGCCCGCTTGATGATTGATATCATGGTCTTAGCTTTCTGGAGTGATGCTTCCCGAATTGCCACTTTCATGTATGGAAATTCAGTTAGCAACCGGAATTTCTCCTTCCTGGATGGTGTCCATGGAGGACATCACGCGATATCACACCACAAAAACGATCCCAGGCAGATGGATCAGTATGAGATCATAGGCAGATGGCACATTGAACAATATGCCTATATGCTGGAAAGATTAAATAGTATAAAAGAGGGTAGTGGCACCTTGCTAGACAACAGTATGATTTTATTTGGCTCGGGCTTGCGAGACGGCAACCGGCATTCTCCATATGACCTGCCGATCGTACTAGGTGGATTGGGCGGCCATAAGCTGGTTTCAGGGCAGAACCTCTATTTTGATCAAGAGACACCTCTTGCCAATCTCTACATGACCATGCTTACAGCGATGGATATAGAGGTAGACACCTTTGCCGACAGCACCGGACCGTTCTGTGAATTGCTGACCTAGTTTATTCGGCAGAAGCTGCACCCTATTCACTTGCCTGAGTAACCTACTTGCATCAATGAGTAGTGAGGCCATATCTCTGCGGTTCGGCATGAGGGTTCTCGTTCGTGCATAATGCTATATTCACCGATTCAGAATACCGACATGTTATGGATTTGGGCAGGAGTACGTGTATATCGCAAATTGGGTTGCTAATCGGGTTCATCGTTCTTATCGAGATATCAACAGGGTGGTCACAAGTGCCATTGGAAATCGACACCATCGTTGTACAAAGCACGAGACTACCGCTACCCCAGAATGAAACAGGAAGGAACATCACGGTGGCTCGATCAGACCTCATTGCCAATATAGTTTCCACTTCCTTAGATGATCTGCTTCAACATCTGCCAGGCGTGGAAGTTCAATCAAGAAATGCTTTTGGCGTTCAGGGAGATATTTCATTGCGGGGTTCTACTTTTACACAGGTTTTGATCTTGGTAAATGGTATGAAGTTGAATGATCCTCTAACAGGACATTTCAATAGCTACATTCCGGTATCTGATATGGAGATAGATCGAATTGAAGTACTGAGGGGAACAGCCTCCGCTTTGTACGGAGCTGATGCAGTCGGGGGAGTGATCAACATCATCACAAAGGGTTTTGGAAGTACGAATCAATCAAGTCTTTCAAGTGAAATTAGCTACGGAGAAAATCGATTGGTAAAGGCACAAAATGGCTTCTCTTTAAACCGGGAAAAATATTTCTTGTCAGGTGGTTTCAGTCTTAGCAAATCAAAAGGAGAGCTCATCGAAGAAAAGATTATCGGAAATACAGAGTTGGAGGAATACCGTAATTTTTTCGATCTGAAGAATTTTGGACTGTCTTTCGGAACAAGATTTAAGAACAATTGGCAGATGAGTGCTCGTACCTCCTACGACGACCGGCATTTTAGCGCCCGTTATTTCTATACCACCAGTCCGTTTGACAAATCGATCGAAACTACCCAAAACTGGTGGAATCAGCTCGCTCTACAAAAAAACACAGAACACACACAGACCAGCATCAACCTGGCTCATCGATATGGCACCGATGAATTCGTTTTCAGTCCCGATTTTCCATCCACCAATACACATTCCACCAATTTTTGGAATCTAAACATCAATCACCGCCAAAATATAAACCGGTCATTATCATTGAATATCGGCACCCAAGTGGATCACCGGTCTATAGAAAGTAGCGATAGAGGTAACCATTCTGATTTCCATACCGGGATTCATGCTATGGCAGCCTGGCAACCGGGAAGTCAATGGAACCTCAACGGTAGCTTTCGTCTCGACTACGATCAAAACTACAAGGTGGAATTTACTCCACAATTTAATGCTTCTTACCGCGCAGGGGCCTTCAACTTGAGAGGTTCTGTCGGTCGAAGCATAAGAGCAGCAGATTATACCGAGCGATATGTAAGTTATCTTCTGCCGAATCTTACACCCGGAAGAAGCCTGGGAAATCCGGATCTTAGGGCCGAAGAGTCCTGGTCGGAAGAGTTGGGTCTGGATTACCGGCCAACCCCCACCTGGCTGCTCAAAGCTACTTCCTTCCTCCGCCAATCGAGCAATCTTATCGATTACGTGCCTACTAATACCTCACAGATTCCGAATAATCAAAACCTGCAACCAGGAGAAACCTACTTCTATGCCTCAAACATCACAGATGTCAACACATTTGGATTAGAATTTGAATCTTGGTTTCACACTTCATGGAATGAACGGACCCAACTCCGGTGGATAATGGGATACACCTATCTCAATACTTCCAACGATGAAGACGTGATCTCGGTCTATGTTTCCAGCCATGCTAAACATCTGATCAATACGATGCTATCTTTTAAGTTTGGCAAACTGGATATTGCCCTAAATGGAATCTATAAGAACCGCTCCGAGCGGTTAGCAAGCTCTCTCGATGTCCAACTAAATCCTAATTATCAAGTTTGGAACTTTCGCTTGGGAGTGAATATTACCGATCAACTTTCACTAAACCTTACTACTCACAATCTGTTGGATGAAGATTACCAGGATATCCTGGGAGCACCAATGCCTGGACGTTGGCTGATGGGAGGAATTCGCTTTTCCTTCTCGGAATAATCCTCAGCAGACCCCTCTCACAGTTGGGAAATTGGAAACCTCCAGCCATTGCCGGCTTCATAATGCCATTAGCATCTACCAGGCACTGAGGTAATTGATTACACTACTGGTGATAAGCGCTGTTATGCACCAGTGTTGCACCACAAGACGCGCAGGCCACAGCACTGGCAGCTCCTCCCTCACAACCGTTGCTACAGGTATAGTGATAAACCCCGGCTGCATTCTGACCTGTTCCACTTGCCGCTGGTGGTGTTATCGTTGGGGTAATGGCACCAGACGATGGTGGATTAGGCGTTGTAGTTATCGTTGGTGTCGTACTTGCTTGCTGCGAATGATAGGCCTGATTATGTGTATACTCAGAGCCACATACGGGGCATGTTCCTGCACCCGGTCCGCCACTGCCTTCACAGTTATTAGGACAGATGTAGTGTTGTACGCCTGAATTTGAACTGCTTGTGGTAGTAAGGTCACCAGCAGGTGTAATGGTACTGGCCGGAGGGGTAACCGGTGTATTCGGCCTCGATTGTTCGATAGACCTGCGTGCATCATTTCGCACAGAATCACTGGATGAACCCTGGCACCCAATCAAAAAAAGTACTCCCAAAAGACCAATGACGTATGTTGTAGAGATTTTCATGTCTTTTTTTACTTATTTATCTGAGAACGCAAATGTACCAAGTTTATTCTTGCCTTGTCAGCCAGAAGCATTTTTTGATCATTTCTCCTTCTCATCACGACCACACATTCATACCATTTCGGAAGGTTTGCCTTAAATTGCATCATGTCGAAATCCATATTCCCTTGGCTTCTCACAATCGGTGTATTGACATGCAGTCTGGCTTCAAGCCAGGAAATTCATCTTGATTTGGAAGATAGCCATAGCGAGGTGTTTGTCAGCGGAGATGAAGGTTACCAGTGCTTTCGCATTCCAGCGATAGTCAAAGCGACCAACGGAGATCTTCTGGCCTTTGCTGAAGGAAGAAAGCAGGGATGCTCTGATACCGGTGACATTGATTTAGTGATGAAACGTTCGAATGATGGAGGGCTTACCTGGGGTCCCCTCAAAGTAATTTGGGATGATGGCGAAAACACCTGCGGCAATCCGGCACCAGTGGTGGATGAGCAAACTGGTTTTATCAATTTGCTCTCTACCTGGAATCTGGGGGAGGACCGAGAGTCCGAGATCATAGATGAAACCAGCACTGATACACGTCGGATCTATTTGCTACAAACCAAAGACTACGGGAAGACCTGGACGGCTCCTTCTGAAATCACCAACATGGTTAAGAAACCCGAATGGACCTGGTACGCTACCGGACCTGGTTCCGGAATACAACTGGAAAGAGGCACTTATGCAGGAAGGCTCATCGTGGCCTGCGACCACATTGAGGCAAAGACCAAAATGTATTTCTCACATATCATTTACTCTGATGACAATGGCACAAATTGGCATCTGGGAGGAAGTAGTCCGGCGGATCAGGTGAATGAATGTGAGGTTGCAGAGCTTTCCGATGGTCGACTTATGATCAACATGCGTAATTACGACCGTACCCAAAAGACCAGGCAGATCGCATACAGCCATAATGGTGGGATCAGCTGGGAACGACAGCATCATGATAGCTCACTGATAGAACCCATCTGCCAGGCCAGTTTGCACCGACATGGAAAATATCTCCTGTTCAGCAATCCTGCCTCAACCGAGGCTCGCGTAAATATGACCCTTCGTCTCAGTCCGGATAATGGCAACAATTGGTCAAGTACTGTATCTCTGAATAAGGAAAGGCCGGCAGCGTATTCAGACCTGGTCACAATCGGTGATGAGCTGATCGGCTGCCTTTTTGAAACCGGACTGGAAAATCCCTATCAATTCATCGTTTTCCAAAGAGTGCGTTTGTCAACTTCCCCTGCCGATTAGGCACTGCTAAGCTGAAACCGGACGATCACGATATCCCCGGAAAATGAAAGCAGCCACCAGGCATAGAATGAAACCCATGAATCCTGACAGACGAATACCAAAATCGTTTCCCGGGTCCTTCCCGAAAAGCGTGAGAATAGCGAAGATCATTATTCCCACAGTCTGTCCGATTTTGATAGCCAGGTTGCGGATGGCAAAGTACATTCCCTCTCTTTGCTGACCGGTTCTTTCCGAATCGAGCTGAGCAGTTTCTGCAATGATCGCGTAGGGAAGGATCCCCAGCACTGCCAGAGGAATCGAGGCCAATACGGCAAAGGAAAAAATCTGCACCGCTGGGGGAAAAGGTAACCTGCCCAAGAAATAAACTCCCAACATGAGCAGACTTAGGTAAACCAATGATAACAACATCAACCTTCGCTTGCCCCAAGTGATACTAAATTTCAGCACCGCCGGATAGAAAAGCAGCGAGCACAAAACCATGCATCCCATCACCCAGCCTCCCATGGATTCCGGCAGAAGAAGTAGGACTCTGAGATAATACAGCATACCGCTTACGATCAGCATGAGCGAAACAAAGTATAGCGTTTCGGCGAACACGAAAATTCTAAAATTCCGGTTCCGAAGTGTTTGTTTCAGGGATCCCTTCAATCGGATGGTCGCCGGTTGGGCCAAGCAATGCTTAGCTTCATTGACTGCAAGTACTGGTATTCCCAGCAGAAGCACTGCCGAACCGGAAAGTGTTGCGATTGCCAGTTGTACTGCCCGATGTCGTTGATCAGTGCCCATCAATTCAAATGCATCTGCCAGCAATGGTGTTTGTGAAGAAACGATTATACCCAAAACGAAAGCCGCTGACATCCACATAGAAAGCTCTACCTGCTCTTTGTTTCCCCTCGCCAGTTCTGGCAGTAGTGCATTATAGGGCACGATATATATAGTCAATGACAGATAAAATCCAAGTTGCATAAGAAACAGCCAAACAAGATTGGAATAGTCTTCTCCTGATGAGTAAGGAGTGAACATCAACACACAAAAAATGGCACTGGGTAGGAGCGACCACATCATGAAAGGAATACGTCGTCCTCTTTTGTGCTTCGAGGTATCACTGAGGAAGGCGATCCATGGATCGGTGATCGCATCAAACAACCGGCCACTGGCAACGATCAGCGACAATAAAGTGAAGATGCCAAAAACCGTGATTTGTGGTGCCAGTACCATCAAGCCCGAGTTATTTGGTGGCACGTAAAAATAGATCAGCATTACCGAGATGATATTGAAGAGGATAGAGTACCCAAACATTCCGCAGGCATAGCCTATCTTACCCCAAAAAGTGAGTTTTACTTGCATCTGGATTATCCCCGTTCATCTCTAAGGTAAAGACATCTGTGGTTTTAATATGGTGAAGTGAAAGTCACCTCACTCACTGTATACAAACCGATTTCGTTCCCACGCTTGTCAGGTATTGAACTGACCGGGCGAGTCTGGTAGATGCCTGGTAAAGGAACTTCTCGAATCAAATCCTGAGATACAAGGTTGTCTACCCCTTGTGCCTTGCACTTCGCTTCTATTATAGATCCCAGGTAGAGCACATCTCCGACGAAGGCAATTTGACTCTTTACTTCCCCAACTTCGCCGACTACTACCGTTCCACAGTGTAAACCCGTCCGAAACTCAGGTACAAACCCATATTCTCCAAGATAATATTCCCTTCTTCTCTTAATGGCCAACTTTGCCAGGAAAGATGCCCGAATACAGTTAGCGTTTCTTATTCCCTGAGCGGTATGCCAGCTTACGACTACTTCATCACCCACGTAACGATAGATGATTCCTTCCGTAGCGATTATTGCGGGAGTTATATCGTAAAAGAAATCATTGAGCAAATTGCTAAATTTTTCATCTCCCAATCTTTCCGCCCATCGGGTGGAGTCTTTTAAGTCAAGAAACATGAAAATCCGGTGCTCGTTGCGAGGGCGATGGTAATGCCCGGTGATGAAATTCCATAGTACGCCCTGACCCATTTTACGTGACAATTGATTCACGAAAATGATTGCTGCACTGAGAAACAGTGTGTACAGAAAAATGATGTGAATATCTTCCTGGAAGATCAGTTTTGCAAAATGATCGCTTTGCAAGTAATCCGAGTAGTTCATCCCGAGTTCTATACTTCTACTTGCTGTCAAAACAAAGAGAATCAAGAAGAAAAGGAAGACAGTATACGTTGCCGTTTTTCTAAACCACCTCGCCAGAAATCCAATTCTACGATTATGGGGATTGACAAGGTATAGCTCGATAATCACGATGTACAGACTTCCCAATAATCCGATAACAAGGCCATTTACTATGGCATACGGATTACCAAACTCTTTGCTTAGCAACGGGTAGAGGAAGCCCGCGATCAGTCCGATCAATACAATGGCGACTGCTTTCCAGGTCCGATTTACTGCTCTCATACTTGTGTTTCTGTCGCTTCTTCTAATGAAGTCTTCTCAATTATTTCACACACCCCCATCCCTGTAACTTTGCCCTTCAGTTTGACAATCCCCTTGTTGTCAGACGTAAAAATCTCAGGCAAATTCAGGCGACAAAGCAAAGCATCGGATACCAATAGATCGCTCTCGAACACTCTGCACTGGTCAAGAATTCGTGAAGTGGTGTTCATAACATCTCCATGAAAAACAATCTCGGACTTAATATCTCCAATTTCTACCCGAATCAACTCTCCGGCGTGCAGTGCTGCATACACTAAGGGTACCACGCCATATTTAGCATAGTATTTGCTCCTTCTGATCTCCAATTCTTCAGTCGCATGGTAATAGCAACGTATGCAGTTTGCATTGTCAAGTCCTTGTGATATGTTCCAGGTGATCACAATCAGATCTTCAACGTATTCGTAGATAGTACCTTGGTGTGCCAGGATCGACTCAGTAATATCATGAAACACATCATTCAAAAAATCCTGAAAGATCAATGGTCCTAGTTGTTGAGAAATTGCCATTGAATTCTTCAGTTTTAAAAACATTACGACACGTTCCTGCAAAACAGGCTTGCGATAACTTCCTGTGACATAGCTGACCAACATGCCCTGTCCCATTTTTCTACTAATCATCCGGATAAAATTTATGGAGAATGCCAGTGCCAAAGTGTAGACTACTACAATTGGAAAGTCTTCATAAAAAATATAATGATGAAAAGATGGATCATTGAGAACCTGACTGAAACCCTGATCCAATCGTATCATTCTAGAAATAATGATTACCAGGAGTATCAAGGTGGTAAGTAGCACGAGATAAGTCAGGGTGCGGATCAGTAAGAGATAACCAAACTTGGATCTGCGTAGCGCTCCAGCGAAAAGGCCCAATTCTAAGACAGCTACCGCTAATCCAGCAAATGCTCCAGCAATGGCACCATTTACAAATGGGTAAAAGGCCACAAAACCATCAGAAAACATCACGTAAAATACACCCAATAGGGTTCCAGCCACGATCATTATGCGGCCTTGCTTCAGTTTTCTTGCCCTTATATCACCTTCGGCCATAATGGGAGTCCAGACTATCGAGCGGCAATCAAATTAAGCAAATTGTAATCCCGGCATTGATGATGAGGCTCAACTAATCTTGTGATCCCTATGTGACTCACAGCACAAGTTGTAAGGACTTTCCTTGCCCGGTCACGACCGCATCTCGGGATTTCAACACCTAGAGCTGCCAGTGAGTTTGCAATTAAATGCTAATGTGCGTCAGAGACTGTATAAGACTTTATTAACCACGCCTGGTATCTCAGGCACGAAATTCATTCCTGATCCAAGTGCTAAAGGTTCCACAGCCTAGATATCAAGAAAAATAAAAGTAACTCACAATCCCCCTTTATGGAAGTGAACTGGAATAGGACACATACTCTTGTGAAAAGCTACTCTGCTAATTACATTTTACTTTATCATGAGTAATATCTAGCACATCCACGCCTTTGCCGTTTATTACAAAAGTCATCTTTATATGCATGTGCCCACTGCTAACCTGACCCTTACCGATCAGCTTGAAGGATTGTTGAAAGGTGATGATCTTCGAATCATCAAAATATACGGATTCGTTGTCGCCATCAACGAAAAGGTACGATGCTCCAGTGGTCTTACCAATTCCTTCTCCTTTTGCATTGAAGTGCAACTTACAATGCTTATTGCCGGCTCCATCCACATGCATTCGAGATAGCACATGAACAAATCCAGTAAAATCCACCAATTCACCGTTGCAGACCTCTTGATCATATATGGAGAATGGATAAATCATGTTCGTTTGTGCCAATAGTCGCTCTTGTGAAGGCAAAATAATGCCGAAAAAGAGGAGCAGGATGCTAGAAATCATTTTGGTTTTCATGGTTATTTAATTTTAGTTGAATAATCTACTTACTGGCCTTCTGGCCGGTTAATTTGGTCAACCATCCAGTGTTTTTCAACCAGTAGCATTGGAGTGCAAGGAATAACTTGTAGGATGAAATTCGTTCGAAATGAACTGGAACAGCTCGAAAGTTAGATGTTTTAGGTGACAGCTGCTTGAGTTTCAAATACAGTATGAACTCGTTTGCACAAAATACTTAGAATTGGTTGGTGCTAGCGCATCATGTTGAGTTGATTTCCTTTGAAAGGATGGGATTCTCCATAAAGAGATCCGGAATTTATTAGAAATAAAATACAGTAATTTAGACCATCATGCGATCGATTTCTCCAGAAACCATTTCCCATCGAGAAGCCGTAATTATGTTTTGCGACATGGCTGATTACTCCCGGATGATGAATAAAGATGAAGCCAAAGCAATTCAATTGAGAAAAAAGACTGAAGCTATCTTACGAGAAAAGGTAGGCGCCAATTCAGGTCAAATCATTCAGTTTTATGGTGACGGCTCTTTGAGCATGTTTGACTCCAGTCAGGATGCCCTTTTATGCGCTCTGAACATACAGCGAGATGTGGAGGCTCTAAAGGGCGTGGCACTCAGAATCGGTCTGCACCGGGGAGATGTAGCTATTGAAGGCAACAATATTTATGGAGACACCGTGAATATTGCATCACGTATCGAAAGTTTTTGCATACCAGGGGCAGTTTTATTCTCCGGTAGAGTCTTTGAATCCCTGAGCAAAGATCCTCTCTTGACAAGCAGGAATCTGGGAGCATTTCAACTGAAGAATATTCAAGGAAGCATTGAATTACACGCTTTGACCGGGTCGCCTTTGAAGGTCCCCACCAGTGTAGACTTACGTGGTAAAGGAGAAAAGTTACAAAGCAGCATTGCCGTGTTACCTTTTGTCAATATGAGCACCGATCCCGACAACGAATACTTCAGTGATGGGGTATCGGAAGAAATCCTGAACCAGTTGAGCAGGGACGATTCACTGAGAGTTACAGCCAGAACTTCCTCCTTCGCTTTCAAAGGCCAAAATCTTGACATCAGGGATATAGGTCGCCAGCTTAATGCGGATGTTGTCCTTGAGGGAAGTGTGCGAAAGAGCGGTGACAGGGTTCGAATCACCGCACAATTGATCAAGACAGATGATGGATATCACCTATTTTCTCAATCCTATGACCGTACTCTCAACGACATTTTCGCCGTCCAAGATGAGATTGCTCTGGACATCGCTGAAAACCTAAAGCAATCACTGGGTCAATCCTCCGGTAAAAAGAAAAAGCGGGAAAAGCCAACCCAAAATCTCGAGGCTTATAATGATTACCTGCGTGGGCTCTTTCATTGGAACAAGTATGAACCGGCGGAGGTCAAAAAAGCACTTCAATTTCTTGAGAGTGCTATCGAAAAAGATCATGATTTTGCCGAGGCTCATTCCTGGATTTCGTTTTGCCTGTCCTTCCTGGGTGGCACCGAAGCTATACCTGGCAGTATTGCTTTTCCAAGAGCTCGTAAAGCTGCGGAAACAGCTATTAATCTTGACCCTGAAGTAGTGGAAGCTCATTGCGCCCTAGGTCTTGTATACCTCTTTCAAGATTGGGATCTCATCAAATCTGAAGAATGTTTCAACCGGGCGAAAGCGATCAACCGGCAGTCCGATACCTTTCTCTACACCTATAGTCTCTTTTTGAAAGCAGCTGGCCGTTTTGTGGAAGCTGTCGAAGTCCTGGAGGAGAGCGTAGTGATCGATCCTGTCTCATTGATCGCCAACACCTATCTGGCAGATGCCTATATGAACAACCTGCAATTTGACCTTGCACTCAAGCAAATCAACCACACCTTAGAACTGGTACCCGACAGCACCATGGCACTCTTACAAAAAGGCTGGATCCTCACCCACAGCGGAGACCTCGAGGCAGCGATGAAAATTGTACAAGAAAAGATTGATCAAAGCGATCCGTTATTTTCAGAATTTGTGAGCCTGCGAGGTCACCTCTGGGCGAAACTCGGCAATATGGATCGTGCACGATCCTGTAAGACCCGATTGGATCAGCTGCACGAAACTAATCCGGATCTGGGTCTGATGCATCAGCGCATACTGATAGCATATGGGATTGGTGATATGATGGAGGTGAAAGCACTTCTCGAACGTAATCTGAATGAATATCGTGGTGGCATGATATTCGGATTAAATCATCCCTTCTGGGCCAAAATCTGGGCGGATCCCAAGCTGGCTGAATTCAAAAAAAGATTTGAAAGCGAAGTCAGGATGTAACATCATGGCTCACTTCAAAGGCCATTCACTTGCTTTTCTTGGTTTGATCACACAAATAGTATTTATTTGAGATATCACGAAAGTAACTAGTATGAAAGAGAAGTCCCTCCGCGAAGAAGCATTGGCATATCACGCAAAAGGAAGACCTGGGAAGATTGAGGTGATCCCCACGAAAGAGACCTCTAACCAGAGAGATCTATCGCTGGCTTATTCGCCGGGGGTAGCTGATCCATGTTTGGCTATTGCCAAAAAATTAGATGACGTTTACCGGTATACGGCCAAAGGCAATCTGGTTGCTGTGATCAGCAACGGTACGGCTGTACTCGGTCTTGGTGATATCGGGCCGGAGGCCAGCAAGCCAGTCATGGAAGGGAAAGGCTTGCTCTTTAAGATCTATGCCGACATCGACTGCTTTGACCTGGAACTCAACACCAAGGACGTGGATGAATTCGTGAAAACGGTGAAGATCCTCGAACCCACTTTTGGAGGTATCAACTTGGAAGATATCTCAGCTCCCGAATGCTTCGAAATCGAAGAGCGGCTTAAGAAAGAACTAAACATCCCCGTCATGCATGATGATCAGCATGGCACGGCCATCATCAGCGCAGCTGCTCTACTCAATGCATTGGAACTGGTGGAAAAAGATATCGACAAAGTGCGAATTGTAGTAAATGGAGCTGGCGCCTCGGCAATATCTTGTACCAGGTTGTACGTCTTGCTAGGCGCCAAAAAGAACAACATTTTTATGTTCGACAGCAAAGGACTGATCCATCCTGACCGCAACAACCTGGACGGCAAGAAATCCGAATTTGTTAATAGCAGTGTTCCTGCCTCGACGACCCTGAAGCAGATCATCGAGGGAGCTGACGTTTTTATCGGCCTGTCTAAAGGAGACATCTTAAGCCAGTCCATGGTGCGAACGATGGCTGACAACTGTATCATTTTTGCCATGGCAAATCCTTATCCTGAAATCGGCTATGACGACGCTAAGACGGCCCGACCTGATTGTATCATGGCAACAGGACGTTCGGATTTTCCAAACCAGGTCAACAATGTCCTGGGATTCCCCTATATTTTTCGTGGTGCCCTGGATGTGAGAGCTTCGGAAATCAACGAAGACATGAAATTGGCAGCAGTACATGCATTAGCCGATTTGGCCAAGAAAACTGTACCTGACATCGTCAATCTAGCCTACAACGATCAAAATCTCAAGTTTGGCAAGGATTACATTATACCTAAACCAGTCGATCCCCGGTTGATTACCGAAGTGGCACCTGCGGTAGCCCGGGCGGCAATGGACTCAGGTGTGGCGAGCTATCCCATAAAAGACTGGGATGCCTATGAAGTTGAACTCTCCAAGCGACTGGGAATGGACAGCACCTTGTCACAGGTACTGGAGACCAAGGCTCGGCAGGACCTGCAAACTGTAGTCTTCGCAGATGCCGAAAATAGTACAGTACTGAAAGCGGTAATGCAAGTTCTGGAAGAAGGAATTGCCAAACCGATTCTTCTCGGAAATCGTGCCACCATTGAAGCCATCATAGAGGAATTTGATCTCAAACTACCGGGAGTTCCTATTATTGACCCATCACAACCAGCAGGAGATGATGAACAAAAAACGCTTGAGCATTATAGCAATCTGTTTTTCGAAAAAAGAAAACGTAAAGGGACGACAATACCAGAGGCAACTGACTTAATGCGCAATCGCAACTACTATGGAGCCATGATGGTCGAAACAAATGCAGCCGACGCGATGATTTCCGGACTATCCCGCAAATATCCCGATACCGTACGACCTGCATTACAAATCATCGGAGCCAGAGAAAACGTAAGTAAGGTTGCCAGTGTTCACATAGCGATGACCAAGGCCGGTCCATTGTTTTTGGCAGATACAACAGTCAACCACCATCTATCTGCCGGAGATATTGCGGACATCACCGAGCTGGTTGCCGAACAGGTGAGAACATTCAATATCGAACCGAAAATCGCTCTGGTTACCTATTCAAATTTCGGATCAGTTCCCAAAGGGGAATCGGCAGTGCTGATGAGAGAGGCCACCGCCATCTTACATCAGCGGCATCCTGATTGGATCATCGATGGAGAGATGCAAGCCCACATGGCCTTCAACACAGAGCTCCTGAAAGAACTACATCCTTTCTCCAAATTGACCGGCCATAGAGCCAACACTTTGATTTTCCCTAATCTCTCCAGCGCCAACATCGTCTATAACTTGCTGGGTGAAGTTTTCAGCATGCCGATTATCGGACCTATTCTTCTTGGTCTGAAAAAGCCAGTGCACGTGCTGCAACTCGGTGCCAGCGTCAGGCAAATTCTAGACATGGTTGCCATTGCCGCAGTCCATGCTCAAGAGAATAAGAAAAAAGGTAGAGACTAGAAAAATATTCTAGAAGTAAAGCAATTGGATGGATTATTACTATCGCACTCGTTCATATTTCTCGATCGTACAACCCGCTTCATGGCATGTGGTCTGAATGTATTGGTTTTCATCAATATCCAAATCAATGATGAAATCCCTTGAACCCTGATTTTCCATATACTTCTCCATAGATTGACTGGTAGTGAGAAGAGTTTCAATCAGTTTGCCATCCTCAAATCGATAGGTGCCAAATCCGTGCCACTCCGTGGCGTTGATATCGGCAAGACGCGTCCACATCACGTATCCTTTGGAATAGATCTTGTGCTGCAAAACCGATGATCCATCTTCACAGATAACGGTGGTGTTTCCGTTATTCGCTACACTTAATTCAGTCATTTTCCAAACTCCCTCAATCTTACTTTCGGCATCAGTATCTCCATGCTGGAATGCTGTCACCGTGATAAAAGTGACTACAAGCACCAAAGCTGCAACAAACGGAAAGATCTTCTTTTTCATAATAGAATTCTTTTTAAAACAATGGAACTGCATTGTTCACCGCTAAAAAGTTCCGGACATTGTGTTAAAAGGATTACACGATCTCACGGTAAAGCCTGCAAATTAAT
>JAHELJ010000001.1:35627-270935 GCA_024644235.1 Lewinellaceae bacterium | reverse complement strand
CCACAGCCATCAAATACGCAATATTCCTGTCTCTCATCTTCAGCTTGCTTCTCCTCATACGCTTGGTGGGACGAAAAGATCCATTCTCGTTCACTTTTCAAATAGTGCCCGCGACGCTGTATGTTGCAGTACCTCTTGCTCTGCTTTTTTCCCTATCCGTATGGTCTGGTGAATACCAGCCCTGGATTATTATGGTGATCCTGTTATTTGTATGGATAAACGACGTAATGGCTTACTTGATCGGTAAGAATTTCGGGCGAAATCCCATGTCCAAGGTTATCTCTCCCAACAAAACCTGGGAAGGCACAGTTGCCGGTTGGCTTTCTTGTGTCATTGCAGCCGTGATCTTTCATCAGATCTGGCCACAATATTCGCTAGCCAGTTGGATCACAATTGCTATTCTTATTTCGATTGGTGGCACCATCGGAGACCTTATCGAGTCTCTCTTCAAGAGAATGCGAGGATTGAAGGATTCAGGTACATTCCTGCCTGGGCATGGTGGACTGCTTGACAGGTTGGACTCACTCCTGTTTTGCGTACCTTTCGTAGCATTATATTTTCTGATTATTGGATTTTAATCCCCATCCTTTATGAAAATCCACCGGGAGGGCTCGGGAACCGTTATGTTGGTAATGATACTGCTGGCCTTTGCAAATGCCATTGCATTATACTTTGGAGCCGCTCCGGTGATCATTATCGTTGCCGTTTCCTCTCTGGTTTTTCTTGGTTTCATCCTCTATTTCTTTCGCATTCCGAAAAGAACAATGTATCTGCATGGTGATTTCCTCATTGCTCCAGCTGACGGAAAAGTTGTCGTAATAGAAGAAGTGGAAGAAACTGAGTACCTGCAGGCAAAAGTCAGGCAGATCTCGATCTTTATGTCTCCTCTCAACGTTCACATCAACTGGAATCCTTGTAGTGGATCTGTGGTGTACAAAAAATATCACCCAGGAAAATATATGGTAGCCTGGCATCCTAAGTCTTCGTCGTTAAATGAACGAACCACTGTAGTCTACCAAATCGACCAGTCTAAGATCATGATGAAGCAGATTGCCGGAGCGGTTGCTCGCCGGATAGTGAACTATCTCATTGAAGGAGATCAGGTAGAACAAGGAAAGGAGATGGGTTTTATCAAATTCGGATCGAGAGTTGACATTCTTATGCCGATCGAATTTGAAGTAATGGTCGACGTCAACCAGAATGTAAAAGGTGGCGTAACACCTCTGGCCAAGCTGTCCTAGTCCTTTTTCTCTGTCCGCATTTGAGGAAAAAAGATCACTTCCTGAATAGAATGTTGATCCGTTAATAGCATGGCCAGACGATCGATACCCACTCCTAGTCCACTCATGGGAGGCATGCCATATTCGACCGACCTTAGAAAATCTTCATCCAGAGCCATTGCCTCCTCATCCCCGCGCTCTGCCAATTTGAGCTGATCCTCAAATCTGGCTCTTTGTTCGAGCGGGTCATTCAGCTCCGTGTACGCGTTGGCAATCTCTGTACCCAGTACAAAGAGCTCAAACCTTTCCACCAGACCATCTTTGGTACGATGCTTCTTTGCAAGTGGACTCAGTTCCACTGGATAATCAATAATGTAGGTGGGTTGAACCAAATGCTCTTCCACCTTCTCACTAAATATCTCATCAATGAGTTTTCCCTTGCCCATATCTGGCTCAATGGAAATATGCAAATCTGCGCACACTGATCGAAGCTGGGAATCATCCATGCCCTCGATGTTATGTCCGGTGTGCTCTTTGATGGCGTCAAGCATACTTACTCTTTTGAATGGAGGCGTGAAATCAATGGTCTGTTCTCCTACTTGAACCGCAGCTCCACTGGTTACATCCTTGCAGACCTGAAAAATCAACTGCTCTACCATTTCCATCATCCAGATGTAATCTTTGTATGCCACATAGATCTCCATGGAAGTAAATTCGGGATTGTGGGTGCGATCCATTCCTTCATTTCGAAACATTTTACCGATTTCGTACACCCCATCGTATCCACCCGCAATCAGTCGCTTCAGGTACAATTCATTGGCAATTCGCATAAATAGCTGCCTGTCAAGTGTATGATGATGGGTCGCAAAGGGTCGGGCTATTGCTCCACCATGAACCGGCTGCAGGATTGGAGTCTCTACTTCCAACCATCCTCGCTCATCAAAAAATCTTCTCATGGAAGACACGAGTTTGGTCCTGGCCAGGAAGATAGATTTGATCTGAGGATTGACGACAAGATCGACATATCGTTGGCGATACCTGAGCTCAGGATCTGTAAATGCATCGTAAGTCATAGTCTCTCCCGTCTCCTCATCTACTTTGGTCTTAACAATCGGTAGGGGTTTGAGCGATTTAGCCAGTAATGTCAGTTCCTTCACGTGAACAGTGATCTCTCCCATTCGAGTCGTGAATACAAATCCCTTGACGCCAATGAAGTCCCCGATATCTAACAGCTTCTTGAAGATGTCATTGTAGAGCGTCTTATCATCATCTGGGCAGATATCATCTCGCGAGATGTATACCTGGATTCGGCCCTTGCTATCCTGCAATTCTGCGAATGAAGCTTTACCCATCACTCTCTTCATCATCAGGCGTCCGGCGAGGCAAACATTCTCAAATCCGTCTTTCCCATCCTGGTATTCAGACTTTATCTCGGTGGAAAAAGCGTTCACTGGATATAGTACTGCCGGATAGGGATCATATCCTAATTCTCTAATCTTGGAGAGCGCCTCTCTACGGATGACTTCCTGTTCGCTCAGTTGTGCCATAAGTCAATGTCAAGTTGGCGGCAAAAATAGTTGTTTCCGTCTAAGGGAATGAATTAACATCAGCAATTTCAATTGTAGAGGATAATGTTGGTAATTGGCTATCTTATTCCCTCAAGTTGTCATGACCTTTCAATCTACCAATTTAAGAGAACGCTGGCATTCTAAACCTTCTCATGATGGTGGGATATTCATTGCTATCGCACTTCTTTTATTCATAGCGGGATGTTCCAACGACAGAGGTACCCATTTGATTGGTCCCACCTTCGGAGATGATATTGAGTTTCTTCAACGGCAGACCGAGATAGTGCGGCTGAGCACCTCAGACGGAAGCGGACAGGTGGCCATTGCACCAAAACTACAAGCCCGGGTGATGACGACCTCCAGCGCAGGTGACAGCGGTCGCAGTTATGGTTGGATTAATAAGGAATTATTTGAAGCAGGAGCAGACACTTCAGCTGCAATAAATGCCTTTGGCGGAGAAGATCGTTTTTGGCTGGGACCCGAAGGAGGGCAGTTTTCCCTGTACCATCGATCAGGTGCCAGCTTTACCTTGGACAATTGGTTTGTGCCGAGACTGCTTGATATCGAGCCCTTCGACCTTGCTGAGAAAAGTACGCATCAAGCCACTTTTGTAAGAGAAGCCTCCTTACAAAATTATGGTGGATTTCAGTTTGATTTCCAGATTCGCAGAAAGATCAGAGTACTTGAGAAGGATGACATCATCCGACAACTGGATCTGTCCGATCTGGAGCAGATTGCGTCGGTAGGATTTGAAACAACTAATGTGGTAACCAATACTGGTTCCAGGACTTGGAAGCGTGATTCGGGCCTTTTATCGATATGGCTATTAGGCATGTTTAAGGCTTCTCCGGAGGTTACGGTAGTGATACCGTTTGAAGAAGGACCGGAAGAAAGCCGGGGACCTATCGTCAATGATTCCTACTTCGGGAAGGTACCGGAGAATCGATTGCTAACCAGCAACGGAGTGATATTCTTTAGAGGGGATGCTGAATTCAGAAGTAAGATCGGCCTCAGTCCATACCGGGCAAAAGATATTATGGGAAGTTACGACGCAGCCAACCAGGTTTTGACCTTGGTGCGATTCAATAAACCAGATGGAGTGACTACCTATGTCAACTCCATGTGGGAAATTCAGGAAGACCCCTACCGCGGTGATGTGATAAATTCTTACAATGATGGGCCGCCTGAGCCTGGAGCAGCCCAACTTGGTTCCTTCTATGAACTTGAATCTTCCTCTCCGGCAGTAGAGCTGGAGCCCATGGCATTTTTGATTCACATCCAGCAGACCTACCATTTCGAGGGAGAAGAATCAGCTTTGAACAACATTACTGAAACAGTCTTGGGAGTTAGTCTGGATGAGATCAAGACAGTTTTCGTCAACTAAATATTATTTACGAATGGTTAGAACAACCACCAGATCATTAGTTCTCAGTATGCTACTTTGCTGGGTTTTCCAGGCGTGCAATCCAACTCCGGAGACCGTCGAAGCAGAAAGACCAAATGTCATCATTATCATGACGGATGATCAGGGATATGGTGATTTGGCCTGTCATGGCAACCCTCACATCCAAACTCCCAATCTCGATGCGTTGTGGCAACAGAGCATCAGATTGACAAATTTCCATGTCGGTACCACTTGCTCACCCACCCGCGCCAGTCTAATGACGGGCAGGTATTGCAACCGTGTCGGGGTATGGCATACCATTGCCGGACGATCGCAGCTAGACGCAAGGGAGAACACGATGGCAGGGCTATTCTCGGATAACGGATATCGAACCGGAATGTTTGGTAAATGGCATCTGGGTGACAGCTACCCCTTCAGACCTCACGACCGGGGATTTGACGAGGCCGTATATCATGGCGGCGGAGGCATCTGGCAACAGCCTGACTACTGGGACAACGACTATTTTGATGATACTTACTTCCGAAACGGGGTGCCGGAAAAATTCTCCGGTTACTGCACAGATGTGTGGTTTGATGAGACATTGAATTTCATCAGCGATCAATCTTCCAGACCTTTCTTTGCCTATCTAGCCACTAATGCCCCTCACGGGCCATTTCATGTCGACAGTAGTTACATCAAGCCTTACTTAGGCATAGAAGGGATACATCCCAACTTCAATGGAATGATCACCAACTTCGATGACAATATGGGAAGGCTGACTGACTCACTTCGAAACTGGGATTTGGAGCAAAACACAATCCTGATCTTTTTGACAGACAATGGGACCGCTCGCGGTGCAAGCTTCGATGCCGATGGTCAATTGCAACGTGGCTTCAATGCCGGGATGCGAGGCATTAAGGGCAGTCAGTATGAAGGTGGTCACCGGGTGCCCTGTTTTTGGCGCTGGCCGGCTGGTAAACTGGAGGGTGGAAAGGATATTGATGCTTTAACAGCTCATCTTGATCTACTTCCGACACTGGTAGAATTACTGCAACTAGACAACTCTTCCAGTATGTCTTCAGACGGCCAGAGCCTGGTCTCGCTACTTAGAGGTGAAAATACAAATAGCTGGAGCGACCGAATACTGATCACTGACACCCAACGAGAGGAGCATCCGGTCAAGTGGAAGAAATCGGCGGTAATGAAAAATTCGTGGCGCCTTATTGATCGAGAGCAGTTGTACAATCTGGAGCGTGATCCACAACAATTGCAGAATATCGCATCCGAAAACCAGGAAATCGTTTTAGAGTTGCAAGAGGCATATGAAAGTTGGTGGCAGGAACTTGAACCTTCGTTTAGTGATTTCACCAGGGCTGTCATTGGTCAGCCAGGCATCGAGGAAGTCGTCTTGTATTCGCACGATTGGCACGAGGCCGAGAATAATTTGGGGGAACCCAATTTGGGTGGGGAAGGAACTCATTACACTCCCTGGAACCAAACACACATCCGCAACGGCTTGTTGGTTAATGGTTACTGGACCGTCGAGATCGAACGCAGAGGCACCTACAACTTCGGCCTGCGTAGATGGCCTGTTGAATTGAATCAACCCATAACCAGCAGTATACCTGAAAAGGAGGCAGTGCATGGGGGTAATCCACTTGTCGAAGGCAAGCAGATTGCAATCTCAAAAGCAAGAATCGAAATAGCTGGTGAGGTAATGGAAAAGCATGTCCCGGCTGATGCACATCAGATCGACTTTCAAATTCAACTGGAAGCTGGGCCAAGCCAGTTGAAGGCGACCTTTGAAGGAGAAAACAATATAAGGCTAGGAGCCTACTATGTCTATGTCACTCAAGTGGCGGATTGACCGTATCCGAGCCCTTCAAGGATCTCAATCCCCTCAAAAAATTGTAGTATTGACAATCTGAATGATATTACCATGCAACATCCATTAATACCACTTTTCAGTTTGATTCTCTTGACCGGAAGTCTTCCCGCTCAACCGAGTCAGGACAATGATAAATACCAACTGGTTTACGAGCAGGACTTCGAAGATCCTGGTGCACTTGACGACTTTGAAATGTCGGATTCTGAAGCGTGGAAAATCGGAAAAACAGATGATTCTCAAGCCCTGGAATTGTTTGGAGCCAGTAAATATGAGGCGAGGGTACGATCTCCATTTAATATCGCAATGATCAAAGATCTCAGGCTGGGCGATTTTGTGATGGAAGTTGACCTGGCACAAACTGGCCGGGAGTACGGACATCGCGATCTGTGTCTATTTTTTGCCATGAAGGATCCGACAAACTTCTACTACGTTCATATGGCCAGCGTAGCAGATGATCACGCCAATAACATCTTTCTTGTCAATGATGAACCTCGAATCAAGATTGCCTCTAAGACCTCAACCGGAACTGACTGGGGTGAGACGGGTAGTTGGCATCGGGTCCGATTGGAACGGAGGATGTCAGATGGTTTAATACTTGTTTACTTCGACGATATGGAGAATCCAATCATGGAAGCCAGCGACACTCATTTTGATTTTGGTCATGTTGGTTTTGGCTCGTTTGATGACACCGGCATGTTTGACAATATCAAGATATGGGCTCCAGCAACCCATACTCCGAGGAAAGGATTCTTCAAATAGACCATTGGTGCAAAACCTCAGAATCACTTTGGGCATTCTCACAGTCATTTGGCTGGGATGCGCAACAGATACTCCTCCGGAAATATCAACTACTCATGTTCAACCGGATGACTTTGCCGAGGAAATGGAGGTTTCCGCAAAATTAGCACCAGGACTGCAATTGTCTTTGTGGGCACCCGGGCCGCTCTTGCATAATGCCGTTTCGATAAGTATGGATGACCAGGGTATTGCTTATGTTTCAGAGACAAACCGGAGAAAAAGTTCTGACATCGATATCAGGGAGCATCGTGACTGGATGACTGAAGATCTGTCGCTCGAGTCGGTCGAGGAAACACAAGATTTTCACAAGAAAAAGCTCGATCCAGCATTATCGCATCAGAACACCTGGATGGAAGATTTTAATAATGACGGCAGCCACGACTGGCGTGATTTAGAGGTGCAGACTGAAGTAGTACGCCGTATCCGGGACATCGATGGTGATGGCAGGGCAGATGTTTCTAACATCTACGCAGATGGTTTTAATGATCTTATTACGGGAGTGGCTGCAGGCATTCTGTCCTGGGATGATGATATATTTCTCACTGCTGCCCCAGACCTATGGCGCTTGAAAGACATCAACGCTGATGGAATCGCAGATCAAAAACAATCGTTGAGCTACGGATACGGGATCCACATAGCCTTTGCCGGTCACGACATGTCAGGCCTGACCATGGGTCCGGATGGCAAACTCTATTGGTCGATCGGAGACATGGGCTTGAATGTTACAGCTGCCAATGGAAAACAATGGTCGTATCCCCATGAAGGAGCAATTATGCGATGCAATCCTGATGGTTCAGATTTTGAGGTATTTGCCCGGGGCCTACGTAATCCACAGGAACTGGCTTTTGATCGTTACGGAAATTTGATCAGTGTAGACAATGATGGTGACCATGCTGATGAACACGAACGCTTCATTCACATCCTGGAAGGCTCTGACACCGGCTGGAGAATCTATTGGCAATATGGGAAATACCGAAATCCAGGTGAGTCCTACAAAGTATGGATGGACGAAGGTCTGCATCTACCATATTTCCCTGGACAAGCTGCTTACCTTCTACCTCCGTTGGCGTTGGCGCCGGATGGACCGGCTGGCCTGGCCTATAATCCTGGCGCTGCTCTCGGTGATGAATGGCAGGATCATTTTTTTGCCTCGTATTTTACAGCATCATCGGCTAATTCGAAGATCCAGGCATTCAGATTAGAGTTAAAGGGGGCCAGTTATGAAGTATTAGGGCAGCAGGATGTACTGGTAGGGATTGTACCTACGGGTATTACATTCGGACCAGATGGTGCACTTTATGTCAATGACTGGAAAGACAGCTACGACAAGAAGCCCGAAGGCAGAATTTGGAAATTGGATATAGTTCCTGAGTACAGAACTACCTTACGCGAAGAAACAGCATCATTATTTAGGGAAGGAATCCGGTCAAGGACCGACGAAGAATTGCAGGCGCTTTTAAGTCACCACGACATGCGCATCAGATTGAAAGCACAATTTGAATTAGTGCAACGAGGCAACAGTCAAGTGCTACAGAAAGAGGCCGAAGATCAGTCTGCTGAGATCTCTCGACTGCATGGTATCTGGGGTCTGGGTCAATTGATGAGGCAAACAGAGTTTGACGGTGAGTCGATCATCTCTCTATTAAGTGACGACAATTTATATGTCCGAGCCCAATCAGCCAAGGTGCTGGGAGAAAATCAGGTGCTTGCCGCTCGATCCAACCTGGAAGATTTGCTAAAAGATTCTTCTGACTACGTGGTAATGCACGCAGCGGAAGCACTCGGCAAGGTTGGCAATGGCAGCACACAGCAAGCACTCGTTGAGACACTTGAAGCAAAAGGCATAAGCGATAGTCACCTCCGGCACGCTGTCACCTACGCCCTGTCGAGAATTGGTAACCCCGAAGCACTTGGAAAATTGGCAAACCATCCATCCTCCGATGTAAGATTGGGAGCGGTGGTGGCTCTACGTCACCTTAGGTCTCCGCACCTGGCTTCCTATTTGTTGGATAAAGAGGCCCTGATCGCAACTGAGGCTGCAAGGGCCATTCACGATGATCAATCCGTAATGGAATCGCTTGCTGCCTTGAGTGAGCAACTTACTGAAACCACTGGGCACAATGAGGCCTTTCTACGCAGAGCAATAAATGCAAACTTGCGAATCGGTACAAGTGCATGTGCAAATCGATTGGTCATCTATGCCAAGTCCGAAAGCGCACCCTTGGAAATGCGATTAGATGCCCTTTGGGCTCTGGGTTACTGGCCCGCTCCCCCTTTACTGGACAGGGTAGAAGGACGATACCGGGAATTGCCACGGCGTGATGCCGGAGAGGCGATAGCAGCATTGAGTCCGCATTTGGATGATCTCTTGTCATCACCTAATGAAATTCGTGCAGCTACACTCGAATTAATCGGAAGACTAAGCTATGCCGAAGCTGAAGAGACTGTTGCATCCTTTTTCAAAGATCAACAGCAGCCCGTCACGGTTCGTCTGAAAGCTCTTGGAGCTATTATCGATCTGGCCGGTTCGCAGGTAAATGCAAGTATCAAGTTGGCACTTCGATCCGATGATCAAGCCATCCGGGAGTTGGCTTTGGAAAAGATAGAACACCTCGGAATTCCAGCCGATCAGAAAGTCTCTTTGTTGGAAATTGCATTGCAGGAGGGAACAAATCCAGAAAAACAAAAAGCGTTGCGTAGCCTTGGCATTCTCAAATCGGCCCGGGCTACATCAGTCCTGAATGCATGGCTAGACCAGCTGGATGCGAAATCTGCACCTCCCGAGTTACATCTGGACATCCTTGAGGCAGCCCAGAAGAATGGAGATGCAGATCTAATCAATCGCGCCAACAGCTATTTTGCAAACTCTGACGGTTTAATGGCTTCATATGCATCGAGCCTATACGGCGGCAATGCCAGTGTGGGTAGACGGATTTTTTACCGAAATCCATTGGTGCAATGTATCCGATGCCACCAAGTGGATGCAAGAGGAGGCGAAGTAGGTCCTGATCTAAGTCATATCGCTAAAGAACTTGATCGGGAAGAGCTTTTGGCATCTATGGTGGAACCCAACGCACGTATCGCTCCCGGCTATGGGAATACGCTGATCACACTGGTGGACGGGTCGCAGATGGCAGGAACCATTCGTGAGGGGAATGATACGATCCAGATATATCAGGCCAACGGCGAAGTCAAGGAGGTACTGGCAAAGGAGGTCAAATCAAGAGAAGACTTACCTTCCGCCATGGTACCCGTAATAACGATGCTCTCCAGATCTGAAATCAGAGATCTCGTCGAATTTTTGACCACGCTCAAATAATCCTGAAACTGATTCACGACTCCAACTCCTCCAGTTGATAAATCGAATTTTGAATCACGCCGTCAAAATCTTTCCCTTCTCTGCTCCTCAACTGATAATGAATGTCCATGACCCAGGTCGGTTTGATTTCAGGTAGATAAATTAGTATCGTTTTGTCATCATCTGAAAGTATAACCCTTTCGATAGTCAATCTCTTCTCATTATAGCGATCTGATCCGTAGATCCGGGTTCTTTTCAAGTCCCAGGTATTGACTTCAAAATTTTGCAGATCCTCCGCGATGGATCGATCAAGAGGTTCACTGAAAGTAATTTGCATGCCGATATCAACAGCTTTCATAGATACTGGCAAGTTTAATGGTTTACCGGTATATCGAATGCGATAGAGTCCTCCCACTTGGATCATCCGGCTGGTTGCCCATGCCGACATCCCGCAGACATAGAGTTGTCCATCCTTTGGATTCACCCTAGCCCTCATAATCCCGGTAGGAAACATCGGAACCGGCAGCTCGACCATTCCCCCTTGCTCCTGCCCATTCACCATCTGAGGCATTACTACGAATATCTTACCATAACCATAGGACAAATTGAGCAAGCTTCCATTCAATGGTCCCCAACGATCCGACATGGCCCAGACCAATTCTGATGGAGACCGGTCGTACTTCATATCTACCCACATCATCGGTTGTATCATCGCCGCATCTGAGGAATCGGAGGGAGCTCCATAGCCCCACATATTGCCATAGAAACCGCCCTTGGTTACCCGGTTGATCCGGTTCATTGGATTCCAAAATCCTTGCTGGTCGGTTACATAAAAAGATCCATCGGGGTTGAGACAAACCCCATTGGCTGCCCGAAATCCATTTGCCAGGATCTCGGATGTCTTTCCATCGGCACTGACCTTGATAAGTGTTCCATGTTGCGGAACAAGGGAGGTCCGGGCATGCCGGCCGCTTTTTGCGTAGTAAAAATTGCCGTAATTATCTGTTTGAAGCCCCATGGCAAACTCGTGGAAATGCTCGGTCACCTGATGATCACTATTGAAACTTTCGTAGTAATCAGTCTCTCCATCACTATTGAGATCATGCAGGATGACAATCTGATCCCGACATCCCACGTAAATCTTCCCGTCCTGCAGTTTTATGCCTAGTGGCTGGAATAGCCCAGTGGCAATTCGATGCCACCGTGTTGGTCCTGACTCAGATGTTATACCCTCCACTCGAAATACCTCGCCATCTATAGTTGAGACCACCGCCTCTTCTCCCCCCTCAAGAAAGTCAATGCCAGTAAGCCGTAATCTCGTATTCCAGGGGTTTACTTGTGGTAGCACTAAAACATCGACCGCATAGGGATCTTCGTCATTTCCTCTGATTATAGGACTCGTTAGTACGTCCTCATACTTCCTTTTGCTTCCCTTGGTATACTGATCAAGATCGATCGGGTGGTCGGTCTCCATTGCCACTGAATCAACTTTAGACTGATCTCGGGCAGACATATAAATGGTAGCCATTGTGAAAGATGAAGGCAAGAATGTTGCGATATGATATCCATCCTGCTGAGCGAGGCTCACACCCTCTCCCTTGATCACAACTGATACTTTTGAAGGTGCGATCCGCATCTTAAGTGTTCTGTCAATGCCCGACAGATTGAGAGTGCGGGCAATAATTGGTTTATTTCCGGGAGTGATCAGATCGTAGGTCTCCAAGACCTCCGCATCATCCACCGTATATTTGATCACAATTCGATCATCATGACGGTAAAGTCCTTTGTAATGGGACCAATCACGAGGTAAGGGGCCAAATGGCCGGCCGTCAAGGCCCCGGAAGCGAGGATCCTCGAATTCACCATTGCTGGGATCAGCCCAGCCCGGTGTTATCGGATTAGCGAACTGTTGCTTTCCCACTGTCCGAGGATACACATTGTGCTGATCATCGAGCAGTATATCCTCCCAATCGATAAATCCTTCTCCCGTCCAGGCACCGACGAATCGAAGCAGATCATGGTCAAACATTACGAACGTATTACCAGCTGCCACACCACCAGGTCCGTGATCCAATCGCATGGCGATCCCTTTATAAGCGAAATTTACCTCACCGTAGTCTTCATTGGGTAAAGGGGCTCTTCCTCCTGAGATGACTTTTGGAGGGTCATTCGAATCAGCCATTTCGTAGCAATGGATAAACCAATTGCCGTAGTCCAAATCAGCCCATGGGTGATACGGTTGTGGCTCTGGCCCCAGACTGTCACCATCGGGAAGCGAAGCCAGGTACCCGGCATCTACTTCATCATATTCATCGGGGTTAGTTGGTTTAATCAGTTCCTCCCTAATAAAGGCAATCACATCATACTTTTGGCTGGGAGATAAATGGGGTTGAGGAGGCATTAGTCCAAACCCCCGGGTGATCGTTTGGTACATTGAATAGGGATCACTCCCGTTCAAAAATGCTTCTTTCCAGAACTTCTTTGAGTCAGGCAAGGACCCAGGCTGTTCATTATTGCCATGACAGCTGTAGCAGGTTGAACGGTAGATGGTCACCCCGCTATTCTGCATCGCCCAATTCTCTTCATAAGATGAAAGTCTTTCGATGTAATAGGCGTGATCAATATCTGCCTCGTATGCAGGAAGATCGGATTCGGATAAAAGGTATTCCCGGGTAGATATCACCGCAGGTTCATCATTTGGTGTTTGACAACCAACGACTAGTAGAAGGCACAGGCCAATTGAAACCGTTTTAAGAATCTTCATCTGCAAAGGCACTTTGTCCTAAAAGATAAAGATTATCAAAGGACAACAGATCTTTAGCGATTACAGGAATCTTTCTCAAGCAATCTTATCCTACCCCATATCCACGAAAGAGTGGCCCCAAGGTGCCCGTTGGGTCCGGGAGAGCATAGCATTGGCTTCATCATCGTCACGGAAACGCTCATTAGCAGGATCCCACCGCAGTTTCCTGGGTAGTTTCATTGCGATGTGACTGATCAGACAAGTGGTACAGACACGGTGTCCGACCTCTGCTGTGGAAATCGGTTGCTCGCGGGTCTTGATGCAATCAAGCCAGTCGCGATGTTGATCCTCACTTACATATAGTTTCACTTCGCTATCCTGTATCTCAGAGGTGAGCACAGCAGGATTAGATGCTGTAAGCGCTTTGGCACTTTCGTTTTGGGAGACCGGATCGCTAGCAGTGGCGACATAGTTTCCTCTGGAAACAAAGATCCAACCATCGGAGCCTTCAAATCGGATGCCATTGGTATAACCTCCACTGATGAACATGTTAATGTCATCTTCAAATCGTGCTTTGACCATAAAATCGCCATGCACATCCCACAGACCAGACCGGGGAAATTCTGCGATGGCTTCCACTTCAAGAGGCCCCGTGTATTCAGTATTCATGCCCCAAAATGCAGAATCGATGTGATGTTGTCCCCAGCCGGTAATCATCCCTGCTCCAAATTGCTCACAGCGCAACCAGCCCGGCCGTGAGTAGTCATTTTGTGGATGTACTCTTTTCTCGGTGTAGAAAACTTCCGGAGTTGATCCAAGCCACATGTCGTAGTCAAGGGTGTTGGGAATCGGCATCTCGGGTTCTGCGTCGCCCGGAGGGTCTCCAGGCAGGCCGATACGGACAGTATGTAGTTTACCAATGCGACCGTTGCGAACAAGTTCGGCAGCAATTCGGAACTGGGGAGATGACCTTTGTTGTGTACCTACTTGCAGAATCGTTCCCTTCAAACGGATGCAATCTGCGAGCGCCCGACCCTCAGACACAGTGAGTGAGGTGGGTTTCTGGAGATAGACATCCTTGCCTGCAATTGCAGCTTCCATCGCTGGTTGTGCATGCCAGTGATCCGGCGTACTGATAATCACCGCATCAATGGATTCGTCGGCCAGCAGCTCCCGGTAATCCTGGTGAACCTTTACATCCACCAGATTATCGGCACCTTTTTTTTCTTTGTACCAGTTCTCTATATACTTTTTACCGTCCTGAGCCCTTTTCAGATCGCAGTCTGCTACTGCTACAACGCGGGCATCGTCATATTGCATAGTGTCGGGCAGGTCATGGCCCTTCGCTATTCTGCCAAAGCCAATCTGACCAATGGTGATCTTCTCGCTCGGTGCATCCTTCCCAAAAACAGAGGCAGGAACGATAGTGGGTACAGCTATAGCTCCTGCAGCAATAGTGGACTTCTTGATATAGTTGCGTCTAGATATTTTTCGGGATTTCTTGATCATGATAATTGTCGTTGTCTTAGCTCAATTTAATCTTTTTGCATCACCCATTGAATACCTCCGAGAATATGTTTCATAAAAGCATGGTCTTCGTAGTGCTCGATATCATGGCCAAGGGCTGTATACCACTGTCGACCCCCGTCAAACCGGTGGCACCAGGATAGGGGGAAGGTACTTCCAAAAGTTTCGCCTGGATATTCGCTCATCTTCTCATCCTCTACTGTATTGAGATTGGCTACCAAAAGCACCTCGATATCGGGATTGAGTTGATTAAGGTAATAGCATTCATCGGCAGTGGAATAGCTAGCCGGCAGATGAGCAGTTGATGGATGATCCCTTTGTAAGACCTGTACTTCAAACTCCTGATGAGGTGCGTGCCGGTAAAACTTACCTCCCAACATTTGCCAGAACCAGGGCCAATCCCGCTCCGATCCGCTTGCAGAATGGAGACCCACGAACCCACCTCCTGAGCGGATATAATCCTGAAAGGCTTCCTCCTGTTCCTTTGTGTCAAAGATGTCATTGTTGGTATTGGAAAAAACCAGGGCATCGAATTGCTTCAGGTGTTCGGCTGTAAAAATGGATGGGTCTTCCGAGGCCTCCACCATAAATCCGAATTCCCCACCTAACTTTTGAATGGCCCGAATGGATGTGGGAATATTATCATGCACATATCCCTCTCCGTTCTTTGTATAGACTAGGATCTTCTTTCCTGCCAGGTCAGTATACTTTTGAAAGCTGACGTGAGGAGGATAGGCCAGGTCGGTCCAATATGATTGGGCTATCGTGCTATCCAGGGATCCGTCGTATACCAATAGCCGATAACTTAAGGTGTGGGTCTGGTTAGGTCTTAGAATCCAATCTCGTTCTTGTGCGGGATTGAAGTTAAAGAAGACGTTTTCTTTTCCGTCGTTAGAGCCTACTGGCCAAATGCGGATGGTTTCTGGGAAATTAAAATTTGAGGGGTGAGTCATAAAAGATACACCAGCGGTATTGTTTGCCCCGGGTCCCTCCACAATGCACCACCTCGCTCGCGTTGCATTACCGGTGGCTTTGTCCAGTCCCTCTGAGGTCAGTAACCGGACATTCTGGTCATCCCATCGAGCATTTGCCCTGAAGCCAAAGCCTTGGTAGCGATATGCTTTGATAGTCAGTGGATCTGGTGCAATGCAATTGAGATCTGAATGAATGTCAACCACCCAAACCGCATTGTCAGGATGAGCATTCCAGGCTCGCATAGAAAAGTTTTCTGAAAGAACCGCTTCATCTTCTGATCTGGTTGAATCTGCCTTGACCACATGATGATGAACGGACTTGATTTCTGAATAGACATCTCCTGTGGTAACAACCGGTCTGAAAGGCACTTCAACAGTGGCTTGCCGCTTTACAAGATTCCAAAAATCAATCTCCTGTCCTCGAAATTCGGTGTGCGTCCAGGGATTCCAGATCCCATAGTGATGATAGTGGTCCGGGGGTTGGATGCGTGTCAGCACCTCCCCGTTTGGCGACCACAAGGGATGGATAAATCCACCACGGCTGTACACCGGATCGACTCCCTCAGGCACCTTTGCTTTGGCGTACTGATAAGCCAGGATATCCTTGCCTTCCAAAGCCAGCGCAACCTTACTGCCGTCGTCTGTAACCGCGAACGCACTGGATCGCTCTTCCTTTGCTACTTTCCGCAATTCAAAGGTTCGAATTGTTTCTCTCGGTGTATCGCCATCGAGGATCCACCAAAGCCCATTTCGTGCGGCTTCAAATTGGCAGTTGACTTTCACCTCACGACCATCTTGCCATTCAACCAGTTCCAGATCAAAAATCTCACTCTGCATGGTGATCCCATCAAGGCTGGAGAAAACGGGAGAATTGATCCTGGCATGTGCTCCTGTCTGTACGGTGAATGTTCCCAAAGTTTGAGTAAAGGCTGAACTTGCACCCATAAAAATGAGCAAGAGAAGGATCGAACAAGATTTGAAAGAAGGTTGGTGGAAAATCATGCTTTGAATATAAGCAGACTGAGAGAAAGGTGTAAAAGAAAATCTGCTGTTGAAGGTAATTATTGTTGTGTTTCTAATTAACCGTATTATACGTATATAACGGTAGTATACGTCTACTACGGTAATAAACGTATATAACGGTTATTGTGACAACGGCACGTCGTCAGCAAAGATCAGTGCAGACTTTAGTTACCGACTCACTCTGCCACAGTCTTTTCGGTTTGACCATAACGGTCGATTGACAGCCAAAATCATTGACCTGTTCATTGATTCCGATCGATACCACGGCCCACCGATCTGCAAAATTATAGCCGTTAATTACGGTTGTTTCGATAACAAACGGTCATCACTGTTATGACGTTTATGTCTGACGGCAATCAGGTAGTCCGCTCTAAATGCTTTCCAAATCTAAGTTGACCTGCTGCATCAACTCCGTCATTATTACTGGTTTTTTCGAATAAAGGATTTTTTATCATGATAGAGGTAACAATTATCCTTCGTGAGCACACAATGATATAACCGACTAACAAAAACCTAGCTCCCTTGAAGTCCCCGATCACCACCCTTTGCTTTGGCCTGTTACTTATTGTTCAATCTACCACGGCCCAGGATCTGATCATATCTGAATACATCGAAGGATCCGGTAGCAACAAGTGTATTGAGATTTACAATCCTACATCATCTACCATTGATTTAGCTGCGTCGAGCTATAAGCTGGTGATGTACCCCAATGGAAGCTCCACCGGGCAAACCAAAAGCAATCTTACTGGCAGTATTGCACCCGGCGCCGTTCATGTAGTTTGTGAAGCACAATCTGGGATTCCAAGCGACCAAAATTTTACGGCCGGACCCAATGGAAATGATGCCATTGCTCTGGAAAAAAACGGAGGGATATTGGTGGATCTCGTAGGTAATATCGGTTGCGACCCAGGAAGTAGCTGGAATGGTAATGGGTTAAGCACAAAAGATATGACGCTGGTAAGAAGGCCATGCGTAACCCAAGGAATCAACTCCGATCCCGGTTCATGTTCCTTCCCCACCCTAGCTTCCGAGTGGATCGGTTTTCCAACGGATGACCTGACCAATCTTGGATCTCACGATGAAGGCATTAATATCCTGGACGTAGAAGCAAGCGATCCAACTGATTGTCTGGTGAAGGATGGCTTCATCTCAATTAGCGCTTCGGGTCCAGCTCTTGAGTATTCAATCGACGCCGCTGAAAACTGGAGTAGTAGTCCCGTATTTGAAAACCTGGGGGGAGGCATATATCTAATAGAAGTCCGGAGCGATGGCTCCTCATCATGCCTGACTTCAGATCAAGCCGAACTGGTTGAAAGAAAATCTCCCACTCTCATTGAAATCCACACTGAAAATGTGACCGATTGCGGGATAAGCGATGGTTCCATCGACGTCATCGCTGAAGGTGATGCTATCGAATACTCCATCGATGGTGGTAATAATTGGCAGAATGGCTCAACCTTTAACGACTTGGCTGTGGACATTTATGATATACAAGTACGCTCCGTAGGAACACAGAATTGCCTTATCATGGATGTAGCTATCATTTCCGGTCCTGAAATGCCAAAAATCAGCTCGCTTGAGGTAGAGCAAATATCCGATTGTGGTGCTTCGGATGGCGAGGTAGTTGTTGATGCCACTGGGCAAAACCTGGAATACTCCATCGACAATAATAACTGGACCTCGAGCAATTACTTTGTGGGTCTTGATCCGGGAGACTATGATGTGACGGTGAGGGTCGAGAACACAGAACTTTGCTTTGATCAATTCTCATTCTCTCTCGCTGGTCCTGAGATACCTATTGTCAGCAATGTTAGAGCTACTGATCAAACCGATTGCGAAGTACTTGATGGCTCTATCCATGTGGAAGCACTTGGTGTGCAACTGGAATACCGGCTGGATGATGGTCCCTGGGAAACATCAAGCCTTTTCCCAATTCTTGGTGCCGGGAACTATGCGATACAGATCCGCGAACAGGATCATCATGGCTGCCTGGCATCAACTGAAATCGCTATTGATGGACCAGCCCTTCCAGCAATTGTGGACATTGTCGCTCGCGGACCATCAGATTGTGGAGCCGAGGATGGGTACATTGAGATTGATGCTGCAGGAAACCAACTAGAGTATTCGATTGACGGCGGTGAAACCTGGCAAAGTACCAACGAATTCGGTGATTTGAAAGACGGAAGTTACACTGCCCAAATCCGCGAAGCCAACACCAGCCAATGCCTGGTAACCACCAACATAGAATTGCAAGGTCCACTGTTACCTGTGATCAACGGGATTGACCTGATCGATCCCAGCGACTGTGGAATTTCCGACGGTTCAATAGAAATCAGCGCTTCAGGGAATGCTTTGGAATTCACCATCGGCGACACCTGGTCGTCAAATCCGATATTTCCAGATCTCAATGCAGGAACTTACTTGGTCAGAGTCCGTAAAGCAAACACTCAATTTTGTATCGATACAGTGATAGTTACTCTTGATAGCCCTCTCGCTCCGACAATAGATGATATATCTATCACCGATCCGACCCAATGTGGACTCGATGATGGTACTATCTTAATCACGGCATCCGGGACAGATCTTGAATACTCCATCAATGACGGATCTAGCTGGAGCGATAATCACAAATTTGATGGTTTAGGTGGAGGAAGTCTTAACGTAATCGTGCGAGAAGCCTCTTCACCCTTCTGTCTAAGCGAAACAAAGATTTATTTAGAAAAATTAGACGCCCCTGTTTTAAGAAAAATCGAAGCAATGAATCCGGATGATTGTACAAATGAAAATGGTTCTATCCTGATTGAAGCAGAGGGTGGGAATTTGGAATATTCCATAAGCAATGGTGAGAATTGGACAGATAATCCAAAATTCATTCAGCTCTCGGGAGGAAATTATCAGGTGATTATCCGAAGCCACCGCTTACAAAGTTGTGAGATTAAAGAAGAAGTGGCTCTAACCTCACCTGAAAACCCCGTGATCGAACATATAGAACCATATCATCCGGATAACTGTGGAGCTGAGAACGGATGGCTTGCGATCGAGGCAACTGGTATCAACCTCGAATACTCTATTGATGGGTTTAGCTGGCAAAGTGGCAAGGTCTTTACGAATCTGGGACCAGGAATCTACAATCCACAGGTTAGAATTAAAGAAACCATAAACTGCCTGGTCAGTTCCGAAGTTACCTTGCAGACTCCATTAGCACCAAAAATCCGAGATTTAGAAACTCATGATCCATCAGGATGTACAGTAGCGAATGGAAGAATACTGGTACATGCTGATGGCGATGATCTTGAGTATTCAATAGATAACGGCAGCTCCTGGCAGCAGAGTAAGATCTTCACCAACCTTGCAGGCGGCGTTTATTCAATCATAGTTCGCGAAAAAAATCAGGAAGGCTGTATCGCAACTGCCAATACTCAGCTTAGTCAACCGATCATGCCCAGGATTGACGAAATTGAAATCACACACGACACAGATTGCCAATCTCCAAACGGATCGATTGAAATTATTGCCGAAGGTACTGATCTTGAATATGCGCTTCATGGGCAGATGCCCTGGCAAGAGGAACCACAATTTACCGGACTTGCCGGAGGGAACTACCAAGTTCAAGTCCGGGAAGGAAAAGCGGAAGATTGCATGGTTAGTCATAATACATCCATATCATCACCATCCATCCCCGAAATAGAAATCAAGAACCCTTCCGATTGTGGCGTAAGCGATGGTCAGGTTTCCATAGATGTCAAAGAGGAAACAGCTTTATTCTCAATTGATAGCCTTCATTGGCAATCAGAGTCCGTTTTTGAAAATCTGGCTGCTGACACTTATCCCATCTTTGTTCTGATTGAAAACTGTGTTTCCCGGTCATCAGCTAGACTGGCTGCCCCGGAAATGCCACAGATATCTGAAATCCGACATGAAAGCCCCGGATGTGAACTTGCCGATGGCAGTATGTCGATCCTGGCATCCGGTGATGACCTTGAGTTTTCAATAGATGGCGGCGAGACTTTCTCTGCTGACCATCATTTCACCAACCTAGCCAGCGCCACCTATGAAATCGAGGTGAGAAGCGCGAACGCTTCGCAATGCAGGGTTCAAACAATTTATTATCTCCCGGAATCTTTACCTGTTGTGACTTCTGTAGCGTACGATCAGCCCAGCTGCCATGCGGGAGAAGATGGCAAAGCTTCGATAAACATCGCAGGGGGAACCGCTCCGTACAGGATCACCTGGAAGCATGGTACACAACTAGTCGAGGAAGATTCTTTCTCACTTAGTAATCTCACTGCGGGAAGATATCATCTCGAGATCATCGATGACGCCAACTGCCACCATTTAGATACGCTGACAATCCCATCTACAAAAGAAATCGTGGTTAGTACTTCTTACACAATCGTCGATAAAGGCTTTTACTTTTCTGTCCAGATTCTTGGGGGGGTTCCACCTTATGACATTCAATGGACCTCTGGTCAGACTGACTCGACGGTATTCGTCGCCGAACCCGGACTATATGGTGTCACAGTAGTCGATGCCAATGGATGCATGGCCTCTGACTCCATCCTGGCAGAATCAGCACTTTGCAATATCGACTGGTCGGCCGAAGTAATCCACAATCAATGTTATGGTGACAGCCTGGGATCCATATCTATACTGATGACAACGCCACCAGACAATCCTATATACAGGTGGGAGACCCATCCGGGTCAAAATATATCGGCACTGTCTAAACTCCCTGCAGGCACATACAATGTAACTATTGAAGCAGGTGCAGGATGCACTACTAGTGGCATGATTGAGATAAAGCAACCAGATTCGTTGCAACTGGACATCGCAACCGGGAACGAAAGCTCCGTTGACGCCCAAGACGGCTGGATTGATGTGGATGTCCGCGGAGGCCAGGACCCGTACCAGATACATTGGAATACTGGTGAGACATCACAGACTTTGGTTGACCTGACTCCCGGATGGTATATTCTTGAAATCACCGACGCTGCTGGTTGTGACATCTCTGATTCGATTGAAATCCTTTCTGCTCCTGAATGCACAATCGATGTGATTGCAGAAGTGATCCAGCCCAACTGCCATCAAGAAGGTGCCATTTTTCTGGATTTAAACGCTCCTGACCAGGATGAGATAGTGCTTTCCTGGCTTGACTCATCAAATCTAGCAGTATGGTCACGCCCGTCCTTGCAAGAGGGTACATATTACTATAGAATCGAATCAGGACAGTGTGAGATTATTGATTCAATAGTACTGAAGAGGCAGGAGATCTCAGCGATCAATTATTCCCTAATGCCACCGAATCTTTGCCAATTGAATTCATCAATCACGCTGAATGAAATCATTGGTGGTATCGGACCATATCAGATCAACATCGATAGTAAAGATGTTAAACCAAATCAAATTGTTGAACTAGCTGGTAAAGACTCCGTTGCAATCACAGTGACCGATGGCATTGGATGTGTTTATAATCAAACGGTGCCAAATGTTCAGGAAGACTTCGGAATTTCGTTGCCGGCTGACACTTTTATCCACCGGGGTGAAAACGTCACGTTGGAGGTAGGCACAGATGAAGAGTCAGATTATCAAATCTCATGGTCCAACTCCAATGATCTGCTCTGTGCACCATGCACTTCAATAGAGGTGCAACCATTGCTTACACAGACTTACACCTTTTCGATTCGGGACTTGTCTGGTTGCCTCTTCCAAGAAGATATCACCGTCTATGTTGATGGCAGAAATCTCATTTATATCCCAAATGCTATCACTTTAAATGGTGACGACATCAATGACGAATGGATTATCTACGACGGTAGAGACATTGTACGAGAGATCAAATCCTTGCAGATCTTCGACCGGCGGGGATCTACCATTATGGAGATTTTCGATCTATCACCTAACGAGCCCATTCCTCATCTGAAAACCACTTTGAGCAATGTGATTGCACCATCGGTTCTTATGTATCGCGTAATTGTTCAATTCAAGGCAGGTTTTCAACAGACCTATATCGGTGGGCTAAATATTCTGCGTTAATTTGTCTTCCAATTCAATTTCAGTGTTGCAAGTAGCTTACGATCCCATCTATAAATACCAGCTTCCTCCCGGGCATAGATTTCCCATGGAGAAATATGAGCTACTGCCACAGCAGCTACTGCATGAAGGGACGATCAGTGAAGAGAATTTCTTTTCCCCAACTCCCTTGACCGATGAAATTATCTTGCAGACACATGATGAGGGATACTTTAAAAAGCTCCTGAGTCAAAGCCTAACCCGTAAAGAAATTCGGGCCATTGGATTTCCTCTCACCCCAATGCTCATCGAACGAGGACGGGTGATTGCAGGCGGCACCTTGGAATGCGCCCATATCGCTGTAGAATCGGGAGTTGCTCTTAATATCGCAGGCGGCACCCACCATGCCTATGCTGACCGGGGAGGTGGATTTTGTGTGTTGAATGACGTGGCAATTGCAGCAAACCATCTCATTAATTCTGGTGACTTTGATCAGATTCTGATCGCTGATCTGGACGTACACCAAGGCGATGGTACGGCCCATATTTTCAGGAAAGAGCCTCGGGCTTTTACCTTTAGCATGCACGGAGAAAGCAACTATCCCCTGCGTAAGGAACAATCCGATCTGGACATTGGTTTGGCAGATGGTACTGGCGATGAACTATATCTCTCGATCTTGTTAAGAGTATTCGAGGAGCTTCTGGAGAAGATAAAGCCAAAGTTGGTTTTTTACCTGGCAGGAGTTGATGTCCTCGAGTCAGATAAGTTAGGCAGACTGCAATTGACACGTGAGGGTTGTAAGGAGAGGGACCGGATAGTCCTGAGCCAATGCAAGCAAGCTTCAATTCCAGTAGCTGTAACCATGGCCGGGGGTTATTCGACTCAGATTCGAGATATTATAGACGCCCATGCCAACACTTTTCGATTGGCGCAGCAAATCTTTTTCTAAGTGTTTGAACCCTTTCAAAGGTAGGTGCGGAAGTTCTCCTGTTTTCGCTCTGCAAGGGTGTCTCTACCATAAGTGGTCCAGTAGCGATGACTCTTGAAAAACTGACGATTGACATCCAACCATTCTTCATCGGTATAGCTCTTACCCATCTGGTATCGCTCCAATCTCAATCGTTCAGCCATCTCCTTATAATTGGAAGCAGACAAGTGATACATATCTGCATCACAGGTAATTTTTTCCAGGAGATTCTTTGGTTCCTGTGGGCACCTGGTCGCACGAATGCAACTCGCTACTTTTTGGATCTGGCGTGCAGGATAATCAACTGCCTTCAGATATTCACAAGCGATCTTGACACCCTCCTCCTCGTGATTTTCAGGATTGGAAAGATAGCCGGTATCGTGAAACCATGCTGCCAATTCTACTATTTCGATTTCTGACGGTATGACGCGTAGGGCAAGACAGATTTCCCGGCTGGCATTAACGACCTGGACTGTATGACGCAGGTTGTGGTAGTGTAAATCCCTACTCCATTCGTCTGTCATCAAAGACATCACATAATCCTCAACCTGGGAGAGAAAATCTACTTTTTTTACTGCCGACATCCTGGTCATTGTTACCATCTTTAAACATGTATAAGACGACCGAAGTAAACAAAAGCCACTTTTTTACAAAAATTTTAACAAGTCGTCTACTCACGCAACTGGTACAAGTACATTTGAATTGCGTTTTGCAAACCGTAATATAAGGCATCTGATATTAAGGCATGACCGATCGAAACCTCCAGCAGGTGTGAAATGCTTTCTTTATAGTATCGCAGATTCTTCAAATTAAGATCGTGCCCAGCATTGATGCCCAGGTGTAGGTCATTTGCTACTCTGGCTGCTTCCACGTGTAATCGGATCGCCTCTTCGGCATTTTTATCGAAGGCTTTCGCAAATTCTCCGGTATAAAATTCGATTCGATCTGCTCCTACTTCCTTTGCACCAGAAACCATCTCAGGATCTGGATCGACAAAGAGAGAAACCCGTATGTACATAGCATGTAATCTGGCAATAACTTCTTTCAGAAATTCCGATTGTCCATTCGTATCCCAACCTGCATCCGAGGTAAGTGCATCGGGAGCATCCGGGACGAGGGTCACTTGATCGGGCAGATGCTCTAGCACCAACTGGAGAAAAGTCTCAGTGGGATTGCCTTCGATATTGAGCTCAGTAGTGACTACCTCTTTTAACTTGGGAATATCATCATAACGAATATGTCGTTGATCCGGCCTGGGATGTACCGTGATCCCCTGAGCACCGAAACTTTCACAGTCCTTTGCCACCTGAATAAGATCAGGGAGGTTGCCACCCCGTGAGTTACGGATTAAGGCAACTTTGTTGATATTTACACTCAAACGAGTCACAGGACGAAAGTACAATTTTGGAAGAACCATTATCTCGACCCACACCACGTAGATCCACCTTCAGAGAGCTCCTGCTCTTCTTCATCATCCTATTCCTCTCGATGATTATTGGTTCATTCTTCAACACAGGAATACTGCAGCTCGCCGGTTTGGAGGCCAATGAGATCATGAAAAATGCTGAGTCGATAAGAAGCAATCTTTCATTGGTAAAGCTCTCGTTGCTCATTATGCATCTCTTCAGTTTCCTCTTACCTGCTTTATTATTTGGCTGGATGGTGTTTAAATCGGGTATGATCGACTTCTACACCCTGCATAAAAAGATCCCCGTTGCTGGAATTGGTGCTGCCACCATATTACTGCTCCTTAGTATTCCTGTCATCCAATACACCTACGAATGGAATCAGCAATTGCCGTTGCCAGAATGGATGCGTTCACTCGAAGCTGAAGCTAATGAAACTCTGATCTCACTTATCCGAATGGATTCCCTGTCGGAGTGGATCATCAATATTCTGTTGATTGCTATCCTACCAGCTCTTGGCGAAGAACTGGTGTTCAGAGGCGTGATTCAGCAGTATGGTTATCGATTCTTCAAGAATCCGCATTGGAGTGTTTGGTTAAGCGCCGTTCTTTTTAGCGCCATTCATCTGCAATTTGAAGGCTTTGTACCGAGATTTCTGCTGGGCCTGCTCCTAGGTTATCTATTTCTTTGGACCAAGAATCTTTGGTATCCCATTTTTGTCCACTTCATCAACAATGCAATTATGGTCACCCTGGCGTTCTTCATACCGGAAGAAGAGCTAAATCTGGATGCCCTGGGACCTGAAGAAATCCCTCTGTATGCCGTATTGGGATCTGTTATTCTTTTATATCCGGCGGTGAGAATTTTCATCAATAATTTTGAAACATCTGAAGCCGATCCTTCTGCTTCCTAATTTTTCTATTTTTCGTGCCATGAGAAATTTCTGCAAATTATTGGTTGAGGTATTTGTCATACCTGTACTCACCATTTCCCTCGCCCAAGCTCGTGTATCGCACCTAAGCATACACCATCAAGACACCATCCTTGAAGGAAAGATATGGGGCGATGCCGGAGCCTATGAGCTGATTCAGGGCACGATATATTTTCTATTTGACCCCGATAATGCAGCAAACCTGCAAATTGCAGACATTCAATATGCTGCCAAAAATTCTCAAGGCCTGGTAGAGGCTCATGCTGATTTTGAGGTATTGAGACCATTGGATCCAACCAAGGCAAAAACTGCGGTAGTAGAGGTCAGCAATAGGGGCGGTAAGTTCTCTCTAAATTACTTCCTGCAAGGACAAGGCCGTGTACTATCAGCAGATAATGCTGAACCTTTTGGCGATGGGTATTTCCTCAACCAGGGAATCACCTTCATTTGGATAGGATGGCAATTTGATGTTCCTGAAACACCGGACCTACTCAACTTTTACACCACCACGGCGAAGTACCCGGAGGGCACACCAATCATCGGATTGGTGAGAAGTGATTGGGTGGTGGATGAACTCACCAACAACCTAAAGCTGGGGCACCGGGCTCAGATCGGATATCCTCCCTATGAGCCAGATTCTGACATCCATGTACTTACATATCGATCAGGCCGGGACAGCACCCGCCACCGTGTCGAACGCACAAAATGGCAGTTTGGAAAAAAGACGGATGGAGAATTAGATCAAAACGAACGGTGGATCTATAGCGAAGAAGGATTTCAGCCCGGATATATCTATGAACTGGTATATCATTCGGTAGATCCTCCAGTAGTGGGTCTGGGAATGGCTGCCATCCGTGATATCATTTCCTATGCTAAGTACGATGACACATGTCCATTTCCTGTTACCCATGGAATTGCTGCCGGGGTTTCTCAAACCGGACGTTTCCTCCGCACCTTTCTTTATCAAAATTTCAATGTTGATGAAGGAGGACGCCAAGCTTACGATGGCATGATGATCATGACAGCCGGGGCAGGAAGAGGTAGTTTCAACCACCGGTTTGCCCAACCTTCACGAGACGCACACCGCTATTCGGCTTTTTTTTACCCAACGGATATTTTTCCATTTACCAGCAGCGAGCAGACCGATCTTGCCACCGGTGTTACGGATGGACTTTTATCTCAGACGAGTTTGCCTCCTCGAGTTTTCTACATAAATACCGGCTATGAGTATTATGGTAGGGCTGCCAGTCTTATTCACACCTCTATAGATGGTAAATCGGATTGGTCATTGCCACCCAATGAACGAATTTATCACCTGGCCAGTGCACAACATTTCGTGAGTCCTGCACCAGATCAGCAAGCCGCCCCTGAAGTGGTTTTTAAGGGAAACCCTTTAAACTTCAAACCAAACTTTCGGGCACTCCTTCAATGTCTGATTCAGTGGACAGAAAGCGATCTGGCCCCTCCTGCCAGTCAGTATCCGAAATTATCCAACCAGGAACTGGTGCCGGTAGCAGATGTCAGCTATCCCAGCATTCCGGGCTTCAATCCAGCTAAAGTTGCGCACGTCGCTTACCGGGCAGATTACGGATTGAAATGGTCCGAAGGGATCATCTCAAAACAACCTCCGGATCTTGGTGATCCTTTTCCAAGTCTGGTACCTCAGGTCGATGTACTTGGAAATGAACTCGGCGGAATTCGTAATGTCGAGATATTGGTGCCTCTGGCAACTTATGTTCCCTACTCCCTTCGCGAAAACATGGCTGGAGGCAATGGTGAAATCGATAATTTCAGAGGACTTTTTATCCCTTTCGCTTTGAAAGAAAGACAACCAGGAGACAATAGAAAATCGGTGACCGAACTTTACCCTTCAAAAAACGATTACATGCTTAAAGTGGCAAATGCCCTGGAGGTGCTTATCGATAACCGATTTATTCTTCATCATGACCGGATGGAGCTAATTGAGACCGCCAGCGGCCGATGGAACTGGATAAACCGGTCAGAAGCAAAGATATCTAGTGGAATTCCGGTGATGACTTTTAATATACGCTATGACAATCCTGCCGACGGCGAACACAGTTGGGCTGCCAGACGAAACCATGTGACCGAGATCATCAAAGACTACGATCCTGCATTCCTTGGTTTACAGGAAGCATTGGAGCATCAGTGTGAAGAGTTAGCTAATTCCCTGACAGGATATCGATGGATCGGTGTGGGTAGAGAGGATGGCAAATCAGAAGGCGAATACGTACCGATCTTTTACAGACATAAAGTCTGGAAATTGCTGGATCATGGTCATTTCTGGCTGAGTGAAAGTCCGGATCGTCCTTCGCAGGGATGGGATGCTTCACTTCCGAGAATGGTGACATGGGGAAAATTCCGAGCACGTAAATCGAATCGTGAATTCTTCGTTTTCAACACTCATTTCGACCACCGGGGCGAACAAGCCCGTACGGAAAGTGCTCGTCTTATAAAAAGACAAATTGCTGCAATCGCTGGTGATAGTGATAAACCCATAGTTCTAATGGGAGATTTCAATGCTATTCCAACTTCCGATGCATACCGGGAGCTGACCCAATTTGATATGATGCGTACCTTGGCTGATGGTCGGCTATTCTCTTCCACCGAGCCAAAGGGGCCAAGAGGCACATCAAGCAGCTTTGAGATCCAGGAAGAATATTCTAAAGAGCCCATCGACTACATTTTCTGTAGTCCCAATGTTCTCGTGAATTCGTTCGAAGTCATCACTCGATCTTGGAATCGAAAATATGCATCAGATCACTTTGCTGTTTTCGCCCGGGTTGACTTCTAGATTTACGTTTTGCCAACGACTTCGTGCAAAAACTCAATACAGCGCTCTTCAGCATAAGTTGTCTTACGCCCTGGATACCAAAAACCTACATGGCCTCCGAATTTAGGCATCTCGAGGAAAATGTTTTTCTTCTTTTGGCTGACCTCCACAGGGTAACTTGGATCCTCTAAAAATGGATCATTCAAGGCACTAAGAAGCAGGGTAGGCACTTGTACTTCCTTTATAAAATTGTTAGCAGAACCTTGCTGATAGTACTCATCGGCATCGCGAAATCCAGTCAGCTTGGTAGTAAAAGTATCATCAAATTCGCGCCAACTCTTGATCTGCTGATAAATTGAAAGATCAAGCAACCCCGGATACTGATCTACTTTCTTTCGAAATTTCCTAAACAATGACCTTCTAAATCGCCTGGAATAAAGTTGATTTTGCCAGCGATCAAGAGCTTTCGAAGAAGAGGCCAAATCGCATGGGGTACTGACTGCTACCAAGCCCCTGATCCTTCCCCCCAGGCTCCCTTTGCTAGCTACGTATTTGACGATGACATTGCCACCCAGACTGAATCCCACTAATGCAACCACCGGATACTGGGAGGTCTTTTGTTGCAGAACAACCTCTAAATCTTCAATTTCCCCATGGTGGTACATTCTGATAGCTCGATTGATCTCGCCACTACATGATCGAAAATTCAATGCAAGAATATCCCAACCGTTATTCTGACCTGTGCGAGCCATCCCTCTCATGTACTGGCTTTCAGAACCTCCCTCCAATCCATGACACAACACCATAAGACGCTTATGACTTTGCCTGACCCAATCAAGATCTACAAAATCCCCATCTGGCAGATCAATACGCTCACGCTGGTAGTCGAATCCATTGACTGATCTCAAGAGATGGGGAAGGATCGTCTCCAGATGCGGACTGAAAAGGTAGGGCGGTGGTTTGTACATGGGAATTTCAGGAATTTATTGCTGGCTCGTTTACAGAAGCATACACTCTGACGGGAAATGACCCCACTTTTCTGATTTTTGGAGGTACCGCCGTGACAGTGAAATCTCTTCCTCCCGGTATCAGATGCATATTACACATATGCTCAATGATGAGGATATCAGCTCCCAGCAGTTTGGTATGGACTGGCCTTTTCATCAAAGATGTATCGTCGATATTGTAGCTGTCTATTCCAGCCAGCACCGCCTCTTTTTCAACCAAAAATTCAGCTGCCTCAGTACTGAGAAAAGGGTGACCTTCAAAATAGGTGTCAGTCCGCCAATGCCTGTCCCAACCGGTTTGAAACAGTACCGCTCTACCAGCAACGTCTAAATCATGTAATAGTCCGACGCCGATTTCAAGTTGTTCTTCAAAAGGACACCTGACTATCACCCCGGGTAAGTTGACCAGCTTTTTTAAGAACAATTCAGAAAAGTCCTTGCCTTCCTCAAACCGGTGAAAAGGACAATCCATGTAGGTACCCGTATTTCCTACCATATCGATCTTCCCTATTTGAAATGTAGATCCGTCATCATAGATTTGAGACGCTTCCTGCCGGCTAAAGTAATCACAGATAAGAGGTGCCGGCAGCCCCTGATAGGTGATCATCCCATCTTCAATTAGGTGGCTCAAATCAATGTATTTCATTACGATTTACTACTACGCTTAGTGACTTGAAAGATGGCGACCATTGCGATAATTATCCAAATAAAGTTTACAAAAGATGATGGGAATGCACCATAATAAGCGGTATTAATCAGTAACAATACACTGCCCTTCAAATTAAGTCCCTGGTAGAGATAAGTTGTCGGACCAAGCCTCTTCGTACTTACCAGATAGTACGCTACCACCAGCTCTAACGATCCTAACCAACCTAAGATATCAATCATCCATTTCCATTCCATCTCGCGAATATTGCAAAAAAGATATTCCGGCAGATGCAATTGCGAATGCTATCGTCAGACTATCTTAGAATACAAAACTGTTCAAATTCAAAATGCGGATTCTGAAAATAGGAGGTGTAGTAGTGATTTCATTGACAATTCTTTACCTGCTTGGACCAATGCCAAGCGATGAACCACTAGATCCTATTGTTCAACCTTTGGATATTGCGCTGCACAACCTTGATGCATATCTGGCAACAAGCGAAAGACAAATAAGCATCAAGCCCGATAATGAAGCCAGAATCATCTGGGCAGATAGCTCGCAGAGCAAAACCCAGTTTTCTGTTGTGTACCTACATGGCTTTTCCGCCAGCCAAGGTGATGGATTTCCCGTACATCACAAATTTGCTCAACACTTCGGCTACAATTTATTCCTAGCCAGACTTCACCCACATGGAGTAGCTGAGGACGAACCTCTTATGACCCTTACCGCCAATGGCCTTGTTGAAGAGGCCAAGAAAGCATTGGCAATCGGTGCTCTTCTCGGGGAGCGAGTGATAATTATGTCCTGCAGTACGGGTGGTACCCTGGCGCTTTTTCTGGCAGCACATAATCCGCAAGTGCATTCGCTGATTTGCTTTTCACCTAACGTTGATATGTACGACCCCTTGTCACATCTGCTAAACAATCATTGGGGAGAACGCATTGCTCAATTAGCCCATGGCGGGGAATACAGAAGTTGGGAGGCACCACCAGAGGCAGCTCAGTATTGGAATTTGCAATACCGGGTTGAATCCCTGGTAGAATTGCGGCAGTTGGTCGATCAAACTATGTATGCGGAAGTATTTAAAGCAATCCGTCAACCTGCTTTGATCATCGGATTTTACAAGAATGAAAATGAACAGGATAAAACGGTATCCATTAAAGCCATGTCGGAAATGTATAAGCAGCTCGGTACACCAGAGGCACTGAAGCAGATTCATCTTTTAGGATCAGTTGGCTCACATATGCTGGCTTCGAATATCTTCTCTACGGATATTGATACAGTAGAACGAATCTCGATTGAATTTATGGAGATGATTAACTCCATTCAAGGGTATCAATGATCGTTTATCGTAATGAATCATAACCCTTCCTAATAGAAACAAGAATTAAAAACATTGTATCTTGGTCGACCTAAAATGCACTGATTATATGACTTCAGCGATCAATTTTTTATTACTCAGTTTCCTGCTGGTACTAGTAGCTTGTGGTTCCGATTCAACATCCAGCAATGGAGATTCGAATGAAGCAGAAGATCCAGCCGAAGAAGCTGCAGCAGCTATCGATGGGCAGAAAATATTTCGTACTTACTGCATTACTTGTCACGGGATCGACGGCAAGTTGGAATTGAATGGTGCCAAGGATCTGGGTCTATCTGAAATGTCTCTGGATGAAAAAATTCTGCATATCACCAACGGAAAAGGACTGATGACACCCTTCAAGGGTATTCTTACCGATGAAGAGATCAAGGCTGTCGCAGAATATACTTCCACTTTTATTCCGGAAGGATGATCGTTTTAGGCACCATGTCGGGGAGTTCGCTCGATGGTCTCGATCTGGCAGTTTGTCGATTTGAATTAAAAAAAAAGGTCATCACGAAGTAGACTGGCAGATTCTTGCAACCAGCACTATTCCTTATTCTAAGGAATGGACTGAAAGATTAAGAAGTGCTCCATTATTGTCTGGCAAGGAGCTGTACTTGATGGATTTCGAATACGGCTATTACTGCGCTGACCTGATCCAAGACAATCTCCAAAAAATAGAGGATTCTCCTGATCTGATCGGATGGCATGGCCATACCATTTTCCATGATCCGGATCGACAAAGTTCATTGCAAATTGGACAACCCAGCGCCATTGCAGGTAAAACTGGTCTGCCGGTTGTCGGTGATTTGCGCTTGTTAGACCTTGCTCTCGGAGGCCAGGGTGCTCCCTTGGCTCCCGTTGCAGATATGTTCCTGATGACTGATGCCCGTGGTTATCTCAATCTTGGGGGAATCTGTAACGTCACCCTCATGCAGGATGGAGGAAGTATGATCGCCTTTGATGTGTGCCCCTGTAGTCAGGTCCTAAATGGTTTGGCTGAACAGTTGGGGCTGAGCTATGACAAAGACGGTTTGTTAGCAAGGAAGGGCGAAGTGAATAGCAAATTGTTGTCTGCCCTAAATGGTTTGGATTATTATCGACAGCGTCCGCCTAAGTCGATCGACAACAATTGGATTAGATCCATGGTGTGGCCAATTCTAGAAGCTGGTGAAATAAAAATTGAAGACAAACTCCGTACATGTTGCCACCACATTGTTGAGCAAATTGGAAATTCCCTGTTGGCATCAGGTATCGATAGTGGGGATGTACTAATCAGTGGTGGAGGAGCTCACAATGTTCTACTCATTGAATTATTGTCAGATCATCTTAAGCAACTCGGCCTTCGGATGGTTAAGCCTCATGCTGAGGTTATCGAATATAAGGAGGCGGCTTTTATAGGGTTGATGGCATTCTATTTTTGCAAGTTGAAAACTAATGTGTTTGCTGCTGCAACAGGTAGTACACGCGATCATGTTGCCGGTTCTTTGTTTCAAGGATGGAAAAAGCAGGTCTGGATAGATCGCTAACCCTCTCAGTCCATAAATCCACTATTTCCACATATTAAGAAGATCAAGCAAATTTAAGCTTCTCGGAATCAATTATCTACGTATATCATTGATTATCAATAGTAAATAGGCTTTCAGGGTGCTTCATTTTGTTAGGTTTAATCCCTGTAAATACCTATTTTGAATTTTCCCGAACCATGGGAAAAAACTCGTTTTCTGGACCAAAATTTAAAAAGAAGTAAGATGGCAATTGAGACCAAGAATATCAGAAATCTGGCTCTACTGGGGCACTCTGGAAGTGGCAAAACCACTCTTGTTGAAACGATGTTGTTTGAATCTGATGCATTGACAAGACGAGGCGTTGTAGAAGAGGGGTCTACCAGTTCAGATTATACCAATATCGAAAAGGAACGAGGAAACTCAATATTCAGTTCGCTGATGCATGTGAACTGGAGGGGAAACAAAATAAATCTAATAGATACACCTGGCTTGGATGATTTTGTAGGAGAAGTAATTTCAACACTCAAGGTAGTAGACACAGCTATGCTGGTGATCAATGCAAAGAATGGAGTGGAAGTAGGTACTGAACTGGTGTGGGAATACGTCGAAAAATTTGATACACCGGCCATGTTTGTCATCAACCAGCTAGACCATGAAAAAGCTGACTATGCTTCTTCGCTGGAGCAGCTTACACAACGGTTTGGTAATAAGATTCTGCCAGTACAATATCCTTTGAATCCCGGAACTGGATTTAATACAATTGTCGATGCACTACGACTGACAATGTATGTTTTTTCGGAAGATGGAGGCAAGCCCGAGAAAAAGGATATTCCTGATTCTGAGATTGAACGTGCACAGGAAATGCATAACCAACTCGTTGAGGCTGCGGCTGAGAATGATGAGGAACTAATGGAGCGTTTTTTTGATCAGGGATCACTGAATGAAGAAGAATTAGCCCGTGGTCTGACACTGGCAATGGCAAGTCAGGAAATCTATCCCGTTTTTTGTGTCAGTGCTGCAAGGAATATGGGAAGTGGTCGAATAATGGGCTTTATCAATGACATTTGTCCATCGCCAGCTGACCGTCCGCCAGCTAAGCTACAGGATGGTGGAACTCTAGCATGTGACCAAAACCTTGATCCATGTGTTTTTATTTATAAAACAATGACTGAGCCTCGAATTGGCACCGTCAGTTATTTCAAGCTTTACAGTGGCAAGTTGTCATCAGGCGACGAACTATACAACGAGCAAATGTCAAACTCCGAAAGATTTAATCAAATTTTTGTGTCAAATGGCAAAAACAGGGAACAGGTCGACGAGCTGATTGCCGGTGATTTGGGAGTAACTGTGAAATTGAAGGATTCTCATACTAACAACTCCTTGGGCCCTAAAGGCAAGGTCAAAGTTATCGATCCAATCGTATTTCCAGAACCTCGAATCCGAACTGCGGTTAAGCCCCCTTCCAAAGCCGAAATGGAAAAATTAGTGAAAGCTCTACATTCTATTCAGGAAGAAGATCCTACCCTGATTGTAGAGCAGTCACCGGAATTGAGACAGACCTTGTTGCACGGACAAGGGCAACTCCATCTCGATATAGTTAAGTACCGTATCGAGAAGACACAGAATATTAGTATGGATTTTATGAAGCCGAGGATCTCCTTCCGGGAAACCATTACCAAAGAGGCAAATGACTCTTATCGTCATAAGAAACAGACCGGAGGTGCAGGCCAGTTTGCGGAAGTGCATATGCGCATTGAACCCTATTATGAAGGCATCCCAGCTCCGACCAATCTGACGGTTCGAAATACCGACGAAACTGAATTGCCCTGGGGTGGAAAACTGATATATATGTGGTGTATAGTTGGCGGCTCTATCGATTCGAAATACTCCAACGCTATACGCAAAGGGGTGATGCAGAAAATGGAAGAAGGACCACTCACCGGGTCTCCCTGTCAAGACATCAGGGTATGTATCTATGATGGGAAAATGCATCCGGTTGATTCGAACGATATGGCCTTCCAGATAGCTGGCACGATGGTTTTTAAGAGTTGCTTTGAGCAGGCCCGTCCTCAGATTTTAGAACCCATCTACGAGGTGGAAGTCTTATGCTCAGATGAAGTGATGGGTGATGTGATGAGTGATCTCCAGACGAGAAGAGCCATGATCCTGGGTATGGGAGCTGAAGGTCACTATCAAAAAATAACAGCCAAAGTTCCTTTAGCCGAACTTTATCAGTACTCAAGTTCACTTAGATCTATCTCGCAGGGTAGAGCTAAATTCACGCGAAGATTCTCTGAATACCAAGCAGTAACTCCCGATCTGCAAAAACAGCTTATCGACGAGTATAAAGCCGAACTGCAGGAAGCCTAAGGCTGTTTCCTTGCCGTATTCATCCTCTGTCAAGAATGATCTTGGCGATTTCGTTGGTAAGTTCTCCAGGCTTAAGGTCGGCTCGATTTCCCAGGATAATGATACCAAGCTTGAGTGAAGGGAATTGCATATAATGACCCCGGTAACCCCCCAAAGATCCCGAGTGCCCTATCACGGAATATCCCTGAAAACTACCGATTCGTAGTGCACATGCGTAGCCCGTACCCCTGCCATTATTTAACTGACCGGGCTTGAGTAGTGTACCGAAGAAGTCTTCCGTGCCCACAGTTCTATGGTAAAAATTCTGATCCCAGCGATGGAGATCCTCCACAGTAGTGTACAAACCTCCGGAGCCCACCAAGTCGAATCGCATAAACATGTTTTCAACTTCGTCTTCCAGATTGATCCGGTAACCAAAGGCACGATTAGGTATCAAGATAGAAGCGTTATCGAGAAAACGAGAATCCCACATTCCCAGAGGTTTGAATATGTGCTCCTCCGCAAACTCCGCCAGTCTTTGCCCCGATACCCTCTGGACCAGCATGCCCAAAAGCAGGTAGCCAGAATTAGAATATTGATACTTCTCTCCCGGTGCGAAAATGAGCTTGGACTCCGCCCTGATAAGATCATATACTTCCTCAGTCGAAATCTGATTGAGGTAGTCGATCTTATGCGCCTCAAAGATTTCAAAGTAATCTTTCAGCCCACTGGTGTGGTGGAGCAAATGACGAACTGTAATAGACCCGCCATACTCTGGAAAATCAGGAAAATAAGACTGGATAGTTGCATCGAGGTCAATCTTACCTTGTTCGGAGAGAAAAAGTACGCAGCTTGCCACAAACTGCTTTGAAACGGATCCGGCATAAAACACAGTCTTTGGATTGATGGGAATGCCATGTTCCAAATCAGCCATTCCATATCCCTTCTTCACCAGAATTTGATCTCCTCGACTGATCAAAATGGCAAAGCCAGGACGATCCATTCGCAGATAGGGCTCTAGTAATTCCTCGATCGCTTCTTTCTGGATCTGGGTAAGTTCCTGGGCTTCTGAGCTGACGAGAAAGAACAGACAGATGACAAAGACTGATAAAAATCTCATTGTAGCATTCAAAGTGTGATTGGTTTCAGGATCACATCAGCCCTCCGGTTTCTAAGGCGGCCAATGTGCGACCTGTTGTCATACGTTGGAAGGAGCTCTCCAAAGTCCTTGACCTCAATCGCTTCCGGAAGGATCTGGTGTTCGATCAATCGGCGCCATACTGAGGCTGACCTTTGTTGAGAAAGCCAATTGTTGTAGTCTACGCCACCTATGTTGTCTGTATGACTTTGAATGATGATCTCATACTGCTCTATATGTTCAAAGCTGTCTAGCCACTCGTACAATTCTTGCACTTGCTCTTGGTCGATAAAGTAGCTGCCACCTCCAAAATAGATGCTTTTGATGTGCATGCTCGTGTCAACCTGTTGCGCACCGAGATTGATCGAAATGCAGAGCATAATGAAAACAAGTATCCTGGACATCATTCTGACTAAAATTACAGAATAGTAACTTGTGATGGTAGGTAAGATTCAATGACCACGACAATTAATCTGAATGCGGATCGGGTTCGATGCCAAGAGATTGTTTTTTAATGAAACCGGACTTGGCGTCTATAGCAGGTTGCTGGTAGAGCAACTCCAAACTGCATATCCGGATCATACATACATCCTTTTTACTCCTAAGACCAAGGGCAGCAATTACCTGGATCGGTTTCGGTCACTACCAATAATAAGTAGCAGACGACCTTTCTTCAGATCATGGGGAATGGCCAAGGCTATCAAAACTGCTTCGATTGATATCTATCATGGACTTAGTCATGAACTACCAATTGGGATAGATAGAAAGGTCAAGACCGTGGTGACCATTCATGATCTGATCTTTGAGAGATATCCTGAAATGTATCCTTTAATCGACCGGAAGATCTACCAATGGAAATGGAGGTATAGTTGCAGACAGGCTGACCTTATTATCTCAGTCAGTGAGCAAACCAAGAAGGATATTCTTCATTACTATGGAGTGGATGCAAGTAAAATTCGAGTGCTGCCGCCCATGGTATCAAATCGCTTCTTCCAGGAGATTGAGGAAGAACAAATCAGTGCCGATAGAAAAAGGTATCAGCTCCCAGAAAGATACTTTCTGTTTGTCGGCTCAATTACACAGCGAAAGAACCTGAAATTGGTGATTCAAGCCATGTCACTACTACCTCCAGGAATCAGACTTCCACTAGTTGTCGTTGGACATAAGGGCGACGCATATCGTGATGTGATCCATTCAATCAAAAGGCATGGTTTAGCTGAAGAAGTGCACTTTTTTCAAACTGTCACCAATGATGATTTGCCAGTTCTATATCGGCTTGCTACTGCATTGATTTATCCCTCTCTGTTTGAAGGATTTGGAATACCTATCGTTGAGTCTCTACAATCCGGCACTCCTGTAATCACTTCTGATATTAGCTCAATGCCGGAAGCGGGAGGTAAAGGGGCACTATACATTGATCCAAATGATCCGCACCAGTTAGCTCGGAAAATGCAAGAGATACAGGATCCATTGGTTGCTTCACCACTTGTCAAATTCGGAAGGGATCACATAAAGAGATTTGACCCTGCATTTGTTGGTCAGAAGATTTTTGAACTGTACACCCAACTCCTGGAATAAGAAAAGCCGGAATCTCCTTCCGGCTTCTTTCTGTGGTAATAGCACTTGTAACTTGGTGGAAACGAATGCGTAACTGTTATGCTTCCCAGGTTTTTAACAAAGGTGCTACTACGTCAAGTTCGTGTATAACTAAGATCCCTTGAACTTTCAAATGAAGATCAGAACCTGCCTCTTCATGACCGGGATAGGTTTTCTAAGGCAGAGATTCTGATCATTTCATTTGCACCCTCCGAAAACATCCATCAGGTGCGTTTATTTGTACACGACTGTTTCTTTCTGACCATAAAGTCCTAGTGAAAAGTCATGACAAATAAAAGATGGTGTAAACTTTGGTAAAACGATGTAGTAGTCTGCCTATTGCTAAACTCCACTACATCACCACCAAATATAATAGAAATATATAAATACAAAAAAAAAATATGTGAAAAGAGGTGATTTATAGTAATCTACGTATTGAACCGCTTCTCATATAGCTTAAGTACTCAGTTCACATCTGTAGAGACTTCCCAAGCTGAACCCGGTCACGACATGTTCGCAGATCATTTAAAATCATATTATTCATACCTTTGCACTCGTTTAATAAAAAAGTCTACTCGATGCAAAACGTAACGCAAAAATTCAAGTATAAAGTAAAGGACATAAGTCTGGCTGAATGGGGTCGTCGTGAGATGGAATTGGCTGAAGCTGAAATGCCCGGTTTGATGTCTCTGAGGGAAGATTACGGTGAAAGCAAACCACTGAAGGGAGCAAGAATTGCTGGTTGTCTCCACATGACTATTCAAACCGCTGTACTGATAGAAACCCTACTGGAATTAGGGGCAGAAGTGACCTGGTCCAGCTGTAATATATTCTCAACACAAGATCACGCAGCTGCAGCTATAGCAAAAGAAGGTATTCCTGTGTTTGCTTGGAAAGGAATGACGGAGGAAGAATTTGATTGGTGTATCGAGCAGACTTTATTTGCCTTCGAAGGCGGACAACCACTCAATATGATCCTGGATGATGGAGGTGATTTAACCAACATGGTATTGGATAGATATGCGGAATTGATCCCCGGGATAAAAGGCATTAGTGAAGAGACAACCACTGGGGTCCACCGGTTGTACGATAGAATGCGAAACGAGACATTACCATTGCCGGTAATCAATGTTAATGATTCGGTGACCAAGTCCAAATTCGACAACAAATACGGATGTAGAGAATCCTGCGTAGATGCCATCCGTAGAGCCACCGATATCATGTTGGCGGGAAAGGTAGCCGTAGTAGCAGGTTTCGGTGATGTGGGCAAAGGATCGGCAGCTTCACTGCGAGGAGCGGGTTGTCGAGTAATTGTGACTGAGATTGATCCAATTTGCGCCTTGCAGGCAGCGATGGAAGGATATGAAGTAAAAAAGATGTCTGATGCAGTGGAGGAGGCGGATATTATAGTGACCGCAACAGGTTGTAAAGATGTAGTGGGGGCAGATCATTTCCTGAAAATGAAGGATAAAGCAATTGTGTGCAACATCGGACACTTTGATAATGAAATTGATGTTGCATGGTTGAATGAGAAGGCTGGGGCAGCCAAAATCCAGATCAAGCCCCAAGTTGATAAGTACACAATCAATGGTAGGGATATAATCCTACTTGCTGAGGGAAGGTTGGTAAACCTTGGTTGCGCCACTGGTCATCCTTCGTTTGTAATGTCCAATTCATTCACTAATCAAGTGTTGGCTCAGATGGAACTTTGGGCCAATAGTGATCAGTACGAAAATCAGGTCTATATGCTACCAAAACATCTCGATGAACAAGTGGCCAGATTGCACCTAACAAAAATTGGAGTTGAATTGGACGAGTTGTCGGATGAGCAGGCCACTTACATTGGTGTACAACCGGAAGGGCCTTATAAGCCTGATTATTATCGGTATTGATTCATCACTGATATATCGGGCAGCTCCCTGCCTCACTGATAGAGCAACCTTAATAAAGGTGTGCAATGTTGACATTACTTCTACTGATTGCAGGTACCTGGCATGATCTTCACCTGAGTAAGACCATCCTTCACTACAATGCCGGTAAACAAAGCTTTGAGATCAGCATACATATATTCATCGATGATCTTGAGAATGCCATTTTACTGGATGGATCATCTCCCCTGTACCTCGAGACCTCCAAAGAAACTGAGAATGCTGAAGAAAAGCTAATAGCATATATTCAGAGGTCCTTTCAGCTTTTTATTGATGGGAAATCAGTGAATTTGAATTTCATCGGCCGTGAGCCCTCCACCGATGTGCTGGCAATCTGGTGTTATTTTGAGGTTTCTGATGTCCAGGAGGAGCCTGGTGAGTTTTGGGTGGAGAACAAACTTCTTTTGGATTTGTTTGAAGATCAGAAGAATTTGATGAATATCACAGGCCCGGGCCTGCAGGAATATCACCTCTTAGATAGTGAAGAGCCTGTTGCAAGAATCAAATTGAAATGATCAAGAAGATTTTTATCTGGCCTATTCGTTTATACCAGGTGACGTTGTCCCCCCTTCTCGGCCCTAACTGTCGCTATGATCCGTCTTGCTCTCACTATATGATCGAAGCAATTGAAGAATGGGGAATTTTAAAAGGCTTGTGGCTGGGGATCAGTCGGATAGCTCGGTGTCATCCCTGGGGAGGCCATGGTTTTGACCCTATTCCAAAAAAGGACAACTCTCCTAATCAGTCTGGCGCTTCGAAGCCCTAGTCAATTCAAATAATTCCTGGTTGGACATTGTTCCCTCCTGACGACCTAATACTTTTCCACCTGGATCGAGAAACAAATAAGTTGGAAACGCTTTTACGGCAAATATCACCATCAGATCTGGGCCTACTCCTGCTTCTCCATCCACTTTATATGTGATGTAATCTTCTTTAATCGCCCTCTTTAATGTGGGATCACGATCGATCTGTTCATCCATTACCTTGCAAGGAAGACACCAGGAAGCATGGAAGTCCAGAAATACCAATTTGTTCCTGGAGGAGGCTTGCTCCAGGATGAAACTCAATTTACTTGTTTCATCAAACTCGTAAAAAGATGCACTCTTACCAACGACATTCTTATTGGTGCTACAAGATGCTAGAACAATTGCAAATAAAAATGCACTGTAAATTCCTATTCTTTTCATGTCTCTAAGACGATTGAGTATTTGTTATGATCAATTTTCCAAATAAGTATCTGTGGTCATCTGGTAGAAGTATTCATATTTCTTCTTGACAAGTTGTGCGTTTTTTCTGCTTAACCAAAATCCCTCGCGACCATCCAGGAATCCGAGTTTCAGAACGAGAGTACGAAAATACCTAAAGGCTGGTGCCAGCTGAGCTATCATTGGACTATACTTCTTATTCTTGGATATCATAGACTGTGCCGAAAGCCGGGCATATCGATCCAATTTCTTATCAAATTGCTCATAGCTGGTATATGAATAATGATAGAGTTTACCTTTCAACCTCACTAGGTCGAAATTTGCTGGGATGATCAATCGTTCATGCACCGGGGCATCATTCCACCTGACCTCTTTTCTATGATACAATCTTGGTATCCAGTCAGGGTACCAACCACTATAGCGAATCCATTTTCCACAAAGACTGCTGATTCGGTCAAGTTGGTAAACTGACTGAGGATCCAGATGCAGATTCTTGATGGACATCACCAGTTCTTCAGACAGCACTTCATCGGCATCGATGGAGAGTATCCAATCAAATCGAGCCTGCTCTGCTCCGAAGTTTTTAGTAGCTCCAAAACCCAGCCAATCCGAGTTTGCCACCCGGGCACCCGCCTGCTCAGCGAGCATGACAGTATCATCTGAACTGTCCGTATCAATCACCACAATGTCAGCGCAGACCTTTGCCAGTGCTGCCACGCAGCGTCCGATATGTTCGGCCGCATTTTTGGTGATAACGATTGCTGAAATATCTTTCAAAGACTACAAGCTGAGTTCGCCCTGTCCGAATGCCAGGAAATTCGGGTTTAAAAGAGACTCCTTGTTATAAACAAGTGGTTCCCTCGAATCCCATTGCACCAACGATCCTCCTGCCTCCTCCAGAATAATCTGGGCTGCCGCAGTGTCCCATTCCATCGTCGGTCCCAGTCTCGGGTAAACATCCGCCTGACCGGTAGCTAAAACGGTGAACTTTAGAGCTGAACCCCGGGGATGCAATACCGGATCCCTGAATCGACCGATGTAGTTTTGAGTTTGCTCATTGAGATGAGATCGAGAGCAGACCAGTCCCAGTCCTTCTGCTTGCTCATCAAATTGCCGGCAGTGAATCTCATCATACTTCCCATTGAAATACATCCTGGCTCCCCCTCCATCAATTCCGATAAAACATTCCCCACTCACTGGAACCAGTATGAGCCCAAGCACCGCTCTTTGCTGCTTGACCAGGGCAACATTAATAGTAAATTCCCCATTCCTTTGGATGAATTCCTTCGTCCCATCCAGAGGGTCAACACACCAGAAGTATTCGTACATCTGACGTTCATGGTAAGGAATAGCCCGGTTCTCCTCCGAAACAATTGGTATTGAAGGTTCCAAGATTTTCAAGCCTTCACAGATGATCTCATTCGAGGCCATATCAGCTGCCGTTAAGGGCGACTTGTCCTCCTTATGATCTACTTCAAAAAGAGACGGATCTTGGTAGATCTTCAAAATAGCCTCACTGGCATCATCGAGTATCTTACGAAGGGGGTCTACTAGTTCAAGCAACTTCATTGTATATCTAAAAAGACGGCTAAAAATAAAAACTACTTTTGCAAAGGTAAATTTATTGCGTATGGCCAAGGTAATGGTGACCGGAGGTTGTGGTTATATTGGAAGTCACAGTATCGTCGATCTCTTGGAAGCCGGGCATGAAGTATTTAGCGTCGACAACTACCTGAACTCGGCCCCGGAAGTATTGGGCAGTATCAGAGATATCACATCTCAGAACGTATTTAATGTGCCTGTCGACCTTTGTGACAGGCATTTGCTGGAAGAGATTTTTATTTCGGAACACCCTGATGTAATCATCCACTTTGCCGCCTTAAAAAGTGTACCCGAATCCGTTGCCAAACCTTTACTATACTATCAAAACAATCTCATAGGATTAATGAATCTGTTGGATTTACAACAGAAATATAAAGTCCGGGATTTTATTTTCTCCAGTTCGTGCTCGGTCTACGGCAATCCTGACACCCTCCCGGTGACTGAGACCACACCCCTGGCACCAGCAGAATCACCCTATGCGCATACCAAGCAGATCTCTGAGGAAATCATTCGAAATTTCAGCAATGTACATACGAACTTAAGATTTGTATTTCTACGATACTTCAATCCCGCGGGAGCACACGAAAGCATATTAATGGGTGAATCTCCAGCCAGTGAGGCTCTAAATCTAGTGCCTATCATCACGGAAACCGGCATCGGCAAGCGACCTAAATTGACTGTGTTCGGTGACGACTACGATACCCGAGATGGAACATGTATTCGTGACTTTATCCACATCATGGATCTTGCCAGAGCACATACACTTAGTCTTGAAAGACTTTTAGATCACAAATCCGAGGAATTGATCGAAGTTTTCAATCTTGGTACAGGGAACGGGATCAGTGTAAAGGAAGCCATCAGCTCATTTGAAAAGGTGAGCCAGGTAAGTCTCAACTACGACATAGGTCCCCGTCGTCCTGGAGATGTGATCAGCATCTACTCAGATTATTCGCACGCTGAGCAGATACTGGGCTGGAGGCCAGAACGGAATATCGATGACATCATGGAAACTGCCTGGAAATGGGAAAAAGTTAGGAGCAGAGCATCGGCTTGAAACAAAATCAGGCCGGATGATATTCCAGTGTTGTGCAGCGGCCGGGATTGATATATTTTTGCAAAGTTTGCCTCAAGTCATCCACAGTAACCTGTTTATACCGATCGATTTCTGTATTGATCAGATCAGCGTCACCTAGAGCTTCGAAATAGGCTAGACTCATCACTTTATGCAAGACGCTACTTTCAGAAATTGCCAAGTTGGTTTCGACCGTATTTATCAATTTTTCAAATAAGGTCTTATCCACAAATCCGTTCTGAATTTTACCGACTTCATCCCATACTATAGGATAAACCTGGTTAAATTCTACACCTGGAAGTAGTTGTCCCTCGATTACAAAGAGTCCACTTTCGTTTGTTCCCGTAATATATGCATCAACCTGACTCAATAGAGCCTTATCCTTTATCAGAGTACTGAAGAGAAGGGCAGAACGGCCAGATGCCAGGATATCCGAAATGAGATCAAAAACATAATAATTGGCATCAGTACGGGCGCTCATTGGAAAGATCATATAAAAGGTCTTTGCCGGCACTCCCTGACTAATTTCAAGGTGTTCACTTTTATATTCCAAAAAATCATATGGTAAGGGGGCTGCCCGTTCCCCCCCATGTTGGACTTCACCAAACCACTTCTCAATCAATCTCAAAGCCTCATCCGCTTTCACATTTCCCGCGAGGGAAATAATGGAATTGCCAGGATGATAATATTGTCTGGAGAACTTATTAACGTCCTCAAGGCTGATCGATCCGATCTCTCGTTCATTTCTCCCAATTGTTGGCCAATGGTAGGGATGCCCATTATACACGGCTGGTAAAATGTGATGCCAGACATCACCAAAAGGAATGTTTAGACATGTTTCAAAGTATTCCTCGATGACCACCTGTTTTTGAATGGCCAGTGATTTTTCGGAGACCTGTAGCGCCTCTAATCGATCAGCCTCCAGCCAAAGCAGCGTCTCCAGATTTTGTCGTGGACTATAGCAAAAATAGCTCGCGAAGTCGGCATTTGTAAATGCATTGTTTTCTCCACCTGCCATCTGCACGGGTACATCATAGTCTGGGACCTGTTCGGTACCTGAGAACATCAGATGCTCAAAGAGATGAGCCAAGCCTGATCGCCCGGGAGGATCGTAAATCGAGCCGGCTCGAAATAGTACATTCAATGCGACCAGGGGTGAGCTGTCATCTTCATGGACGATGACATTGAAGCCATTGGCCAGCGTAAATCGTTCAAAGCGGATCATGAAGCCTTATTAACGGGGCGAATTTAGAATTATTTCTATTTTGCCCAGTCAATTTTCCTCCAGGATGCCAACGCTCTCTGTAATCATACCCGCCTATAATGAATCCAATACAATAGAGCAAGTTCTTACAAGCGTCCTCGGTGCAACGCTTCCTCCTGACTATGACCGGGAGATAGTCATTGTCAATGATGGTTCGGAAGACGATACGGAACAGAAAATCCTGTCGTTTATGAATGCACATCGTCAGATCCCTATCATCTATCTTCCTCAAGAGCATAACCAGGGTAAAGGAGCTGCTATGCACGCCGGCATCGAAGCTGCCAAAGGAGATTACATCATTGTCCAGGATGCCGACCTCGAATACAATCCGGAGGACTATGCTCGATTATTGGAACCGGTAATTCAGAACCAAGCTGATGTGGTCTACGGATCGAGATTTGTTGGAGGTCGACCTCACAGAGTGCTGTTCTTCTGGCACTCCATCGGAAACAAATTGCTAACCGGACTCTCGAATGCCTTCACCAATCTAAATCTCACCGATATGGAAACTGGCTATAAGCTTTTCCGTGCAAAATATCTGAAGCAGCTGAAACTACGGGAAAAAAGTTTTGGCTTCGAACCTGAAGTTACTGCCAAGATTTCCAAAATAGAAGGCATACGGATCTATGAGGTGGGTATCTCCTACTATGGCCGGACCTATGCCGATGGTAAAAAGATCAATTGGCGAGATGGTTTCTGGGCCATTTATTGCATACTTCGTTACAATCTCCTTAGCTAGAAAAATGAACGGATAATATCTACCAGGCGATGCCAGGTCCAATCGGGTCCGTCCCAGGGGGGTGCATAAGCATAAGTCATCTGCAGGCTATAGTACACTAAAAGTGAGGACAAAAGACCAAACACAATCTTTGAAATCAAGAATCTGGATCGACCAATCTCCGACACTACCCATGCCAACGGTCCTAGCAGTAAGGCGTAAAATTCGACATAGCATCGATGTCCGAAGGCCCCTCCAAAATTCCAGTCCCACCAACTGCCAAATATGTAAGTGGCCGTGATCAATAAAACCAGAATGAGCCAGCTGTTCTTGACCTTAGCCTCCAACCCATAGAGCACACCGATCACAGGTATGAGAATCAGTGGACTGTAGAGAAATAGTCCATTTTCCAAATGAGTCAACACCTGGAGCATTTGGGGATTATTCCAGAAATCGAAACCTTCATCACCATATGAGTAGGCAACCCATTCTCCAGTTGCATATTTCCAGTAGAGAATCTGAGGCATCCAGGGTAAGGCAAGGGCTGCAGCTGCTCCAACCAAATAGATCATTTTACCTCGAAAGAAATTGATTCGTCCTTTGAGTGCTTCGATTGAATCAATGTTGTAGAACAGTATCCAAAGCCCGATGATTAGGTTGGTAGGACGGACCAGTATGGTTAAGCCGCAGACAAATCCTATCAGCATAAATGTTTTCAGATTGGAATTCTTATACAGATAGGGCGTAAGAAAAATAATCACACAGAATAGGAAAAAGGAGTAGATATGAGACATTCCCGACTCAGCTATTGTATAGTAGTAGAGATTGGATCCGAGTCCCAGTAGAAGTATGCTGACGATAAGTGGTCCGCGAGAATAATGACTTCGCAGCGTCTTATACAGTAGCAGCAAACCCAGCAATGCATAAAAAATTGCCGAAATAATTATCGCTAGTCCATAAGGAAAGCTGAATCCATTTGCTTCATCACTACTTATCATAGCATACAAATGAGCTGCCGCAAAAAAAGGTGCCTGTAAGATTGCTACCCCACAGGAGTATTTGGTAAAAGCCTTGTCTCCCCGCTTGGGCCATCCTGGCGTTCGCAAGGGCATGTCCTCAAATTGGTACAAGAAAGTGCCGGGCAGATACATGTAGTAGCCTTCCGCATCCGACCAAATCACGCGGAGTGGGTCATTTTTCCACTTGTTCAAGCTCAAAAAAATAAGGACGCCAATCAATATGGCACCCCCCATAAAAGGCAGACCTTTCGTTTTGACTATATTAGCTGACATCTATGAAGCAGGTCGATCTGTCGAAGATAGAAATCGATTTCTCCATTGCAAAAAATGCCGGAAAATCGCTGCAGACAGGAGAGAGTCATGAGGGAATAGATATCTACAGCCATTATTCCGATCATGCACCATCGACTGCCTTGCAAACCCGTTATATCTCAGGAATACCTCCTTTCCTAAGGGGTCCCTATGCAACCATGTATACTGGCCGACCCTGGACCATCAGACAATATGCTGGTTTCTCCACCGCGGCCGAGAGCAATGCTTTTTACCGAAGAAACCTGGAAGCTGGTCAGAAAGGGCTTTCAATAGCTTTTGATCTAGCCACCCATAGGGGATACGATTCCGATCACCCGCGAGTCACCGGAGATGTTGGTAAAGCAGGAGTTGCTGTAGATTCTGTGGAAGACATGAAAGTCCTTTTTGATGGCATTCCACTTGATCAGATGTCGGTAAGCATGACCATGAATGGAGCGGTTTTGCCGATTATGGCATTCTACATCGTAGCTGCTGAAGAACAAGGTGTTACCCAGGAAAAACTTCGGGGGACAATTCAAAACGATATCCTCAAGGAATTCATGGTCCGGAATACCTTTATTTATCCTCCCCAGCCTTCAATGCGTATCGTTGCGGAGATCTTTCGTTATACCAGCCAGATGATGCCGCTCTTTAACTCCATAAGTGTCAGCGGATACCATATGCTAGAGTCGGGAGCCAGTGCTGACCTGGAGCTCGCCTACACTCTAGCAGATGGGATTGAGTACCTCAAGGCTGGCTTGGAAGCAGGACTAGAGGTGGACCAGTTAGCTCCCCGAATCTCCTTTTTCTGGGGCATCGGAATGAATCATTTCATGGAAATCGCCAAAATGAGGGCAGGCCGTTTGCTTTGGGCTGAGATGGTATCTACCTACAATCCCAAAAACCCTAAATCGATGGCGCTACGAGCACATTGCCAGACATCCGGATGGAGCCTGGCTGCACATGATCCTTTCAACAATATCTGCCGGACTACCTTAGAAGGTTTATCGGCTGTACTTGGCGGCACCCAATCTCTTCATACCAATGCTTTCGACGAAGCCCTGGCCCTGCCTAGCAACTTTTCGGCCAAGATTGCCAGAGACACTCAAATCCATTTGCAGACCAAAATGGGCTTATGTCAATCGATCGATCCCTATGGAGGTTCCTTCTACGTCGAGCACTTGACCAATGCACTTTATGTAAAAGCAAAAAACTGGATCGAAGAAATCGATAAGCTGGGCGGAATGACCAGGGCAATAGAACTTGGCATCCCCAAACAGCGTATCGAAGAAGCTGCCGCTAAGCGACAAGCGAAGATCGATAGTGGCACTGAAAAAATAATTGGGGTGAATATGTTCGAACAAAAGCAATCAAGTGAGATGGAACTGTTGGAGGTAGATAACAACGCTGTCAGAGAAGAGCAAATACTTCGACTCAGGCAATTGAAGGCGTCAAGAGATGATTCGAATGCCACTGCTGCATTGGAACAAGTCACCTTGGTCGCAGGGGGCAAAGCAGGCAATCTATTGGAAGTTTGTGTGGAGGCAGCAAGAGCAAGAGCCACCCTCGGTGAAATTTCCAATGCTTTGGAAAAAGTATTTGGCCGTTATCGCGCCAATAATCCTGTAATTTCAGGAGTTTACTTATCCCAGATGTCAGACCAGGACTCAATAAGAAAAGCACGAGAACTCACGGACATGTTTGCCGAGCGTCATGGCCGGAGACCCAGAATCCTGGTAGCGAAGCTGGGGCAAGATGGGCACGACCGGGGTGCCAGAATCATAGCAAGCAGTTTTGCAGATCTGGGATTCGATGTGGATATTGGTCCACTTTTTCAGACTCCGGAAGAGGCCGCCCGCCAAGCCATTGAAAACGATGTGCATGTTTTAGGGATTTCATCTCTTGCAGGTGGCCATAAGAGCTTGATCCCCGAACTGATGGATCACCTCAAGGCAAATGGAGGTGTTGACATCAAAGTTGTTCTCGGGGGAATCGTCCCACCAGCAGATCATGAATTCTTATTCGGATGCGGAGTGCTCGCCATATACGGACCAGGTACAGTAATCCCCGAAGCTGTCAGTGGTCTGATGGGCAAATTAGGGATCACTCTACCATGAAAAGTTGACTAGCGACTTGGTCGGCGAACAATTTCCCATCAGATGTCAACTTGTAGACATTCTGAGACCGCTCTACCAATCCACGAACCAACAAGTCTTCAACTTCCTTCAAAAAGTAGGTGGTACACTCTGATGAGATCGAAGTGATCTCCTCCAGATCACAACCCCATGCAGTACGCAGGGAGGTCATTACATACTCATTGTAATAGTCGGGAATGGAAAGCTTTTCTACTGTGTGATAATGAGAACCGGAATTGACTAAACTGATGTATTGCATATTATTTGCAATGTTCCATCCCCGGCAAGACCCATTAAATGAATGAGCAGATGGTCCAACACCTAAATATGGCTGTCGCCTCCAATAATTAGTGTTGTGCACCGCCAGGTGGCCCTCCCGTGCAAAATTGGCAATCTCGTAATGAAAAAAATCATGGTCAATGGCAAATTGCTGAGTATACCGGAAAGACTCAATTACGACCTCCTCCAAGGGAGCCGATGCACCTCCTTTTTCAATCTGAGAAGCAAGTGCTGTCCGCGGTTCTACGGTCAGAGCATATGCAGAAAAATGATCGATATCGTATACTAGTAACTGCTGGAGATTATTCATCCATATCTCAGGACTTGATTTCTCACTGCCATAGATCAAATCCACCGTTACGTTCTCAAATCCTATGTTCTTCACCGATTTCAAGCATTCATGGGCAGTGCTTGCATCATGTGACCGATTCATGTACTGAAGTTCTCCGTCATTAAAAGACTGAATGCCTATGCTAAGTCTATTGATGGGCGAGTTGAAAAGATCACGGACCTTTTCCGGTGATAAGTCATCAGGATTAGACTCCAACGTAATTTCACACTCCTCAGACCAGTCAAAATATTGAGAAATTACCTCAAATAAGTGGGTGATTTCCCTCATGCTCAAGAGAGATGGGGTTCCACCTCCAAGATAGATGGACTGCAGTGCTTTTGAATCCAAATAGTGATGGCGTTGGTCCAGTTCTTCGTGGATGGCTTGCAGGAGTTTTTCCTTTAATTTTAATGAAGTTGAGAAATGGAAATTACAGTAGTGGCATGCTTGTTTGCAAAAGGGAATATGTATATACAATCCGGCCATCTACGTTCTAAGAATGAGATCCAAAGATAGTGTATTCAATTAGTGAGCAATTGAGAGTTATCCTTCTTCTACTGACCACGATCGCGATGAGTTTCAAGTTAGGTGCTCAAGCCCCTTATTCGATTGAATGGCAGCTGGAAGATATTGGTGAGAGTGAGCTTTCAGACGAATTTGACCTCACACCTAGTGATAGCCTCGAATTTAAGATTTGGCTACGGAATCTGGTACGGCAGATGCATGAATCAGGCTATCTAGAGGCCTCTGTTGATACGGTTCTGATCATAGATGACAGATATATAATTGGCCTGCACAGGGGTCCTCGGTACCACTGGACACGTTTGGACTTTTCCAACATACCGATACAAGTTGCAAGTAGAAGACTTCATAAGATTGCTGAAGGGCAGAGTTTTCACTTTGAGGAGGTAAACAGGGTTTTCGAAGACCTCCTCGTCGCCGCTGAGAATTCGGGATATCCATTTGCTACTGTGCAACTTGACAGCCTCAGATTGGAAGCCGGTGAGATGAGTGCAGTGATCAAAATGGATCTAAAGGAAAAGATCATGATGGAACCCCTCCGGATCGAAGGTGACCTGCAGATCACCCGTCGTTATTTGGAGCAACTTCTAGATGTGAGAGTCGGCGATCATTTCAATCGGCAGAAAATCACTCAATTGAAAAACCGGCTGGATGAACTCAACTTTGCCGATCCCTATCGAACCCCCACAGTGAGCTTCTTGGGAGAAGGCGCCACCTTAAATCTCTATCTCAATCGCAAACCAGCCAATCAATTTGATATTCTACTGGGTCTAATTCCCAGCAATAGAGAGAATGAGAGATTCAGGATTACCGGAAATGTCAATATTGCCATGGAAAACCAATTCGGCGCTGGTGAGCGATTTCTAATGAATTTTGAAAGTCTCCAACCAGCAACGCAAGAATTGGAGCTAGACTTCTCTTATCCTTTTGTCTTCGATTTACCTTTTGGAACTGACTTGCATTTCGATCTGTACAAAAGGGATTCAACCTACATTGATCTGAACTATGAAATTGGGATCCGCTATTTTACCGGCCGCAGATCCTCGGTAAAGTTTTTTGTTGATAACTCCCGGTCCAACCTCCTTCGAATCGACTCTGCAGCAATAGTCAACTCACGAAAACTTCCTCCAAATCTTGATCTTTCGAGGAGCTTATTTGGTGTAGAGTTTCAGCATCGGCAATATGACTACAGACTAAACCCCCGAAAAGGCAGGGAAATCATCTGGTCTGTAGCAGCTGGACAAAAACGCATTCGCCGCAGCGATCTGGTGAGCGAATTGACGGATCCTAACGACAGCACCTTCGAGTTTGCTAGTCTTTATAATGAGCTTGATCTAAATCAATTCCAGATTAAGATGTTGGTCACCCTCAATTTTTTTATCCCAGTATTCCAGTCCAGCGCAATTCGAGTGCAACAAAAGACTGGTTGGATAAAATCAGATCGTGAACTTTATGACAATGAGCTATTCAGGATCGGAGGCACCAAACTTTTGAGAGGATTTAATGAGGAATCCATTCGCTCTAACTTCTACAGTATTCTCACATTGGAATATCGCCTCTTATTCGACCGAAATTCGAATCTATTTATTTTTTCTGATCTTGGATACTTCCGCCAACATACCGCAAATATTGAGCGAAGCGACACCCCGGTTGGACTAGGCATTGGGATGAATCTGGAGACGAAAATTGGTGTGTTTGGGATTAGTTATGCTATCGGAAAACAGGAGGGCGATCCGTTTAATTTCCGTACCGGAAAGATTCACTTTGGAATGGTTTCCCTCTTCTAACTGAGCCAGTTTTTAATTGTTTTCAAAATGCGGAAGCTTTTCGAAGCTTTATGCAAATACGAATACTTCCTCTGCCTGGCTCCGAAGGATCTCCTTACCCGTTCCACACCAGGGATCATGCTGCCAAGAAAATCAAACTCGGAGACTTGCAGCTCATAATGAGCGTATTCAATCAGTTGCCAGATCAGATAGATTCCGGCTCCGGAAGATCTCAACCCTGGATCGTCCGCCATGAGTAAAAGTTTTGCATTCATGTTGTCCCATACGACAAATGCTGCCGCATGGATCCGCCCATCAGAATCGATGGCCTGAAACACCTGCCCCTGCCCTCTCCTAATACAAGAATGAAGTAGACGGCTTAGAATCCCCTGGTCGATGGTCTGGGCAATACCTTTTCTTTCAAACGGACCAATGAAAAATGCAGTCAAACTTTGGACATCCTCAGCTTCAACTACCTTAACCAATCCCTTAGCTCTGTGAATTTTGTTATTCCGATAGTCTGCTGCCAGACCTTCCCAGCATGATTCCAGGTCGTTGACATTTTCGAGTATATAGGAATAGTGCACTTTCTCCTCAAACTCATTCCAGATGAAGGGGAGGCAATTCCTGGTACTATAATGCACATTTAGATCATAGCTATCGAATGTGGGTAGTGCTGCAAGAAGAGCCTGAAGAATAGACTGCTTTTTTTCATCAGAAAGACCACCCATGAAAAAGGGTCCTAGGAATTTAGTGAAGGGCGGCATACACAGGTATGACAAAGAGCCTTTCTTCTTGTAGAAGAATGGAAAGACAGACACGACATGAGGACGGTGATAATACAGCATCGCATCCCAATCTCCATCCTCACTCACGATGTCCAACCACCAGTCCTGAAAAAATATTGGCAGATGCTTTTGCTCGTTACACCAAATCCTGTAGGCAGCTATATCTTGCTTTACGTTATTCTTTGACATATGAACAGACCATCCCTAATTGGCAAAAGTAATTGATCGATTCGGTTGTCGGCAGCAACATATTCAGCAAAGTTCTTTAGAGCTCTGGCATCTTCATCCAGCTGATCTTCCAGGACCTTACCACTCCACAACATATTGTCCGCCAGGATGAGGCCACCATTTGATAGTCGTGGAAGTACCAGATCATAATAGGCCTGGTACTCGCGCTTTGCTGCGTCTATGTAGACCAGATCAAACTCAGACTCCAGCGTGGGAATAACCTGGCAGGCATCTCCCTGATGAAGAACAATAGCATCATGGTAAGGAGATCGTTGCACAAAATCAGCTGCGATATGATGATAAGCCGGATCAGCCTCAATAGTATGCAGAACTCCATCGGTCTGCAAACCCTCAGCAAGACATAGGGCACCATAGCCGGTAAAGGTTCCGATTTCCAGAATCGAGCGAGGGCTGACGAGTCGGGAGATCAGGCTGATTAGCCGTCCTTGCAGATGACTCGTCATCATTTGGGGGGCCAGAGTTTGGAGATGGGTAATTCTTTCCAACTCCTCCAGCAAATCGGGAGGCTTGGCAGTGTGATCAGAACAGTATTTTTCAATGGCCTCCAGTTGTGATCGCATAGTTCCCATGTCACCTTGAGTATTTGCGTTTTAGATAGGGATGAATAAAAATAGAAACAAGAATGATTGCCACGCCAATGTAAAAAGAGCCAGTCAATTCAGTAGCATCATCTAATAGAAACCATGCTAAGATCATTCCGTAAACCGGCTCAAGATTCATAGTAAGCATTGCGATAAAAGCACTTAGTTGCCTCATAGCTTTTAGAGCCAATACATATCCCACAGTGGTACATAAGATGGCAAGGGCCAGGAGGTAGATCCAATCCATGCCAAGAGGCCAGAAATCAATGCTGTTAGTCATGAAAGGAAAAACTGCCGAAACAAAAAGCCAACCGGCACCCAATTCGACAAAGGTGATAAAGATGGGATCGGCCCGGTGTATCAACTGCTTGTTCAGGCTGGCGAATGTGGCAATAAATATGGCGGATAGTAGTCCTAACCAAATGCCGCTGACCATGCTGTCTGGAACTCCCTGTACCACAAAAGTCATTCCGGGCACCATGGCCAGACCCAGCATCATCTCATAACCTTTCCAACGCTGCTTCATGATAAATGGCTCGATCAGAGCGGTAAAGAAGGCTGTTGTAGCCAGGCAGACCAAAGCCACAGAAGCATTAGCCTGTTTGATCGATCCAAAAAATGTGATCCAATGAAGTGCTACTATGATGCCGATCCCAATCATTCTGACCAGCAAACCCTTGTCAGCGGCACGAATCTTTTCCCAAACTCTGATCAAGAAAAGAATACTCAGACAGGTAAACAAAAGACGCCACCATACTAGGCTGAGTGAAGGCAGACTGATCAGATCTCCAAAAATGGCAGACAATCCAAATAGCAGCACAGCCAGGTGCAGTGCCAGATAAGCGCCGCGAACAGTATTTTTCTTAGGCATGGTGCGGTTGAAAGTAAAGCATTGACTGCAGCCGGGGGAATTGCTTTTTGATTAATTTTAGCTCCATGTTAAGCATATTTTTTCGATGGAGGTAAACGTAGGAGAAAAAGCCCCTTTGTTTACTTTAAGAGCGCATGACAAGTCAGCTGTGTCATTGGAGTCATTTGCTGGTCGTAAGGTGGTATTGGTCTTTTTTCCGTTAGCTTTTTCCAGCGTATGTACCACTGAGCTCTGCAGTATCAGAGACGAACTCAAGCAATACAATGACTTAAATGCAGTAGTGCTAGCTATTTCGACTGATTCGCTCTATGCCCTTCGAAAGTTCAGAGAAATACACGATTACAACTTCTTACTCCTCTCCGATTATAATAAAGAGGTATCACGATGTTATGGAGCTTTGCACGAAGATTACTCCCTGGATATGAAGGGCGTCACTAAGCGGGCCGTCTTTGTAATTGATGCAAAAGGAGTGGTAAAGCACAAAGAGATTTTGGAAGACCCGAGTAAACTTCCGAACTTTGACCGTGTAAAAGATACTTTGACTTCCTTGGCTATTAAATCATAGGTTCAAAAAACCATTACAATGTCTCAATATTCAGAAAATCTGCAGGAAGTGGTCGATAACGATACTCTTGAGGATATCGGCAATAAAACCCACCTGGTGGTTTATAATGACGATGTGAACACATTCGACTGGGTGATCGAGTGTTTCATAGAGGTCTTGGGGCATTCTCCGGAGCAGTCTGAACAATTATCACTTCTTGTTCACTTTAAAGGCAAGGCGACTGTGTTAACGGGTTCTTTGGAAATCCTAAAACCAAAGAAGGACGCCTTGATTGATAGAGGCCTGTCAGCAGTAATCGAAGAGTTTGTCAATTAGGTAGATTTCAATGTCAGATCCGGAGCTCTATTTTCCCCATCCGAACTTGGCGGATGAGGAAGGTCTTTTGGCTATCGGGGGAGATCTTCAACCAGATCGTCTGCTGCTTGCCTATCGGTTCGGAATATTCCCCTGGTACAACAATGATCAACCAATACTCTGGTGGAGCCCCGACCCCCGTTGTATTCTATACCCTGGCAATCTCAGAATCAGCAAGAGTATGCGCACCCTACTCAAAAAAATCTCGTGGACTACTACAGCTGATTTTGAATTCATCCAAGTAATCACGCAGTGCCAAAAAATCAAGCGTGCTCACCAGTCTGGCACCTGGATAACACAAGACATGCTTAAAGCATATATCAATTTGCATCACCGCGGATATGCTCACTCCATTGAAGTATGGGATGGTAAAAGACTGATTGGCGGTCTTTACGGATTAAGCCTTGGAAAGGTGTTTTTTGGTGAGTCCATGTTTAGCCTCAGAGACAATGCCTCGAAATACGCATTCGTAAAACTGGTGCAACATCTCGAGCACCAGGGATTTACCCTCATCGACTGTCAGCAGGACACACCACACCTGAGATCATTGGGGGCTACCACCATTCCGAGATCGGAATTTCTTGAGTATTTACGCAAGAATCTCCTTGAGGAGGACCTGAATGGATCGTGGTCAGATTGGTTTTGACCATCCTGATCGCTGACGAAGCCACTCAGTAATTGTTTCCAGGACCAGGGTTTTTTCCGGTTCGTTTAAAATCTCGTGGTACAGGCCTTCAAACACATGAATGGTCTTGTCGTGAGATCCACAGCTGCTAATCAACGACCAACTTGCATCAGGATAAACCAATTTGTCAGCGCTGCCGTGCAACACCAGCAATGGGCATTTCAGACTGGATAAAGATCTCTCAACGTCATGTGTTGCTCGCAATACCAAGTAACCAAATCGTGCCGGGATCCCTTCGTGATAGACCAGGGGATCCTCGAGATAGGCTTTCACCACCTGATCGTCCCTACTCAGCAGGGAAGCATCGAGACGAACGGTCTTTAATCTTGGAAAGAGCCTTGCGACTATTCCCGACACTTTCTGCAGAAACGGGTTCATGTCTTCATTTATCTTCACGGCCGGGCCAGACAAAATAAGACCATCAATATCAGGTCTCTTTTCTATCGTATATTTCACAGACAACAGCCCACCCAGACTGTGTCCCAATAGGTAGATCTGACTTGGTTTTAATTGGCTATGCAGATCATCGAACCATAGGTCCACATCAGAAATCAAATCATCATAATGTTTCGTGTACACCCTCCGACCTCCGGATTTACCATGGCCACGCTGGTCCATGGCACTCACAGTAAATCCCATTGATATGAAATACTGCGCCACGTGTTCGTACCGTCCGCCATGCTCACCTATCCCATGCAAAATGGCCAGCAGTGTTCCATTTGGAACGGCCGGGTGCCAGGTTCTCACCCATAGGGTCAGGCCATCTTTGGTTTTCAGTTGTGATTGTCTTGGGTCCACTTGTATTATTATCGATCGATTAGATTAATCACTGTGGCAGCACGAATGTCAGAGGGAAGGTGGTTGTCTTTGCAAAGACCAGTCAGATACCTTTATTGAACCAACTCCTCCAGGATAATCCTGGCTCTTGAAAGAGCATTTGGCAGACCATCAATATCCTTTCCTCCAGCTGTAGCAAAAAACGGCTGTCCGCCACCACCGCCTCCGATCTCTCGTGCAAGATCTTTCACGATATTACCTGCGTGCATGCCTTTGCTCTCAGTAAGACTACTGCTTATGGTGACCATCAATTGCGCCTTCTCTCCATCAGCCATCCCGAAGACAATGAAGGCATTACCGACCTCCTTCTCAATCTGGTAAGACAAGTTTTTTAGGGCCTTGCTATCCTTGATTTCAATTTTCTTGGCAAGAAAATTAATCCCATCCACTAATTCAATTTCAGACTTCAGCTCTTCCTTTATGCTACTGACATTTTTTGAAATCAGCTGATCAATCTGTTTTTGCAAGAGTTTATTTTCTTCAACAAGCTTTCCGACCTGCTGGGGCAGGTCTTGCGGATTCTTGAATAACTCACGAATGGACGCAAGTTCATGCAATTGCTCTTTCACATATATCTCTGCTGCATCTGCTGTCACCGCCTCAATACGTCTGACCCCAGCGGCAATGCCGCTTTCACTTAAGATCTTGAAAAGACCCAATTGACCGGTGGCCGCTACATGACAACCTCCACAAAGCTCCACTGAGTACTCAGGATCGAAAGTAATCATGCGAACTTCATCACCATATTTTTCACCAAAAAACATTGTGGCTCCTGCCTCTTTGGCACGGGCAATCGGTATTGATCGATCTTCCTTCCTGGCAATATTCTCACGTATTTTTTTATTGACTAGATCTTCCACCGCTTCGAGTTCTGATTCTGTCATTTTTTGAAAATGGGAAAAATCAAATCTCAAATAATTCTCATTGACCAGTGATCCTCTTTGTGAAACATGACTTCCCAAAATTGTCCTTAAAGCTGCATGTAGTAAATGCGTTGCCGTGTGATTATTCTCAGTGCAATCCCGGACATGCGGTGCCACCTCAGCAGAAACACTCCCATTGAACTCAGTAGGCCACTTCTCAACAATGTGAATAAATAAGTCATTCTCCCGAATCGTGTCCAGTACTTCGATTCTTTCATTTCCAAACTGAAGAAATCCCTTATCTCCGACTTGACCTCCACCTTCGGCATAAAATGGGGTTTTGTCCAGAACCAGCTGGAGCTGTTCTCCATCTTTAGTTTGAATGGATCGATACTTTAGAACATGAGCATTATCGACCCGAAGCTGATCATATCCGATAAACTCAACATCCTGACCATCACGGACGACGGTCCAATCGCCGACAGTTTTTCTTGCATCAGCTTTCGAACGATTTCGCTGCTCTTCCAGAGCTTCTACAAATCCCTCCTCATCAATACCCAGACCTCTCTCAGCCGCGATCAGCCTGGTGAGATCAATGGGAAAACCATAAGTGTCATATAGTTCAAATGCATATTCTCCCTTGATTACGTTCTCCTCGATCTCCAGTTGCTCCAATCTTTTCAGGCCTTGATCAAGAGTATGCAGGAACGACTTTTCCTCTTCCAGAATAACTTTACTAATGAATGCCTGCTGCTCTTTAAGCTCAGGGAAAACATCGCCAAATCCTTTTGCGACTAGCGGAAAAAGTTTGTGCAGAAACGGCTCTTGAATATTGAGAAAAGAGAAATAATATCTAACCGCTCTACGAAGGATTCGTCGAATCACGTATCCTGCTCCCGTATTACTAGGAATTACGCCATCAGCGATAGAAAAAGCAACTGCTCTAATATGGTCTGAAATCACCCGCATAGCAGTGTCCGACTTATCAGCAGGATTGTAAGAACCTGAATATTCCATCCCGGAGTGTTCTTCGATGAAGGCAATGTAATCCGCAAATAGATCGGTATCGTAACTCGAGAGTTTTCCTTGAAGAGTGAGACACAAACGTTCGAAACCCATTCCTGTGTCCACATGCTTGGCAGGTAACTCTTCCAGGGAACCATCTTGCTTCCTGTTGTACTGAATAAATACGAGATTCCAGATCTCCACTACCTGTGGGTGCCCGGTGTTAACGAGATCGGCACCTGCTTTGGCAGTTCTTTCCTCATCAGAACGAAGGTCTATATGTATCTCCGAGCATGGGCCACAGGGACCAGTATCGCCCATCTCCCAAAAATTGTCTTCCCGGTCAAAAGCGAGAATCCGGTCTTCAGGAAGGTGTTTTGACCAAAATGACGCTGCTTCATCATCACGATCAAGATTGTCATCAATGTCACCCCCGAAGATTGTCGCATATAGTCGATTGTGATCAATCTTGTACACATCGACTAATAGTTCCCACCCCCAATTTATCGCCTCCTTTTTGAAGTAGTCTCCAAATGACCAATTACCCAACATTTCAAACATGGTGTGGTGATAACCATCGGTTCCGACCTCTTCCAGGTCATTGTGCTTTCCTGAGACTCTGAGGCATTTTTGTGTGTCGGCAATCCGTGTAGATGGTGGAGATTGATTACCCAGAAAGAAGTCTTTAAACTGATTCATCCCCGCATTGGTAAACATCAGGGTGGGATCAGATTTGTTCACAATCGGGGCTGAGGGTACTATCTTGTGCTCTTTACTTCTAAAAAAATCAAAAAAAGTCTGCCTAATCTCACTGGATCTCATGGTCACATTGAAGTTTTTATATATCTGGCGGGCTGAAAGTCAAAAATTTGGTTCACATTTTGTAACTTCATCCGCGGATCATAATTTTGCCCCGTCCCATCAAAGGAACGTACCCAAACTAAGTTGACAAAAGTACTAATTAACACACAACGCACTGTTGTATGAAAAAGGAAAAGTTTGTCTATAATCCGAAGAGTCTGACCTTCGAGAAATACCGAGCCTCGACCTCACAAAAATTGGCTAAAGTTGGTCGTTTTTTCGTGGTAGTGGGATTGGTTGCAGCTGGTATGGTTTACGCCATCTTCGAGTTCCTTCCCTCCCCAAAGGAGCAAGCCCTGATGCGTGAGGTAGAACAAATGAAAATAAAGTATGCCTCTATCGGAGAACAGTTGGATGTGATGTCCAAAGTTCTTGACAATATTCAGGAGCGGGATGCAAATGTTCATCGAATGGTCTTCGGAATGGATCCTATTGACGAGGATGTCTGGAATTCCGGAGTGGGAGGACACATACAGTATGGGGAGTTGACGCACTACAAAAATTCAGGAGATCTCTTGGTCCAAACATTGGAGAGGGCCGATAAGCTCCGTAGGCAAATGACTGTACAGTCAAGGTCTCTTGACTCACTGGAATCGATGGCAGGAGAAAAAGAATCATTTCTCAACTCAGTTCCGTCAATTAAACCAGTAAGGTCAGATCTGTTAAAAAGAAAGATTCGGCACTTATCAGGTTACGGAATGCGGATTCATCCGGTTCACAAGATTCCTAAAATGCATTATGGCCTTGACTTCACTGCTCCTCCGGGAACACCGGTCCGGGTTTCTGGCGATGGAAAAGTGGTGAGAGTAAGAAAAGATAAGAGTGGCTATGGTAATAATATCACCATTGACCATGGCTACGGCTACAAGACTCTATATGCTCATCTTAAGGACATTAATGTTAGAGAAGGGGAGAAGGTGAAAAAAGGTGAGGAAATTGGTACTGTTGGAAATTCTGGCACTTCGACTGCACCACACCTTCATTATGAGGTGCGATTCAAGGGCAGTCCAGTCGATCCCATTCATTATTGTATGGATGGATTGACTCCGGAGCAATATGAGGAGATGGTGAAGATGGCATCGGAAGCCAATAAATCCTTTGATTAGCAGGTCTATAAATCTGCTTGTCTATTTTCTTTCTATTCGCTTGATTCCTTCCGCAGGAAGTTCTCCTACTCATTCGTGATCACTATTTTTGGCACTTTGCAATAGGCAACTATGCAGTCACATATTTATGAACCTGTAATTGGCCTGGAGGTGCATATTCAATTGCTCACCCAATCCAAGGCTTTCTGTGGAGATGATATATCGTTTGGTGCCGAGGCCAACAGCCAAACGAGCACGATATCACTTGCTCACCCGGGCACTTTACCGAGGGCAAATAAGAAACAAGTCGAGCTAGCAATCAGACTTGGTATTGCTCTGGGATGTGAAATCACCAGCACAACTTATTTTGATCGAAAGCACTACTTCTACGCTGATCTCCCTAAAGGGTTTCAAACTACTCAAGATAGTAGACCCATCTGCATGGGTGGAACAATTGAGGTCGGTGAAGGGACGAGTCGAAGGGAGATAAGAATCCATCATATCCATATGGAGGAAGATGCCGGCAAATCGATTCATGATCAATCAAGTGAAGGTTCTCTAATTGACTACAACAGGGCGGGAGTCCCACTTCTGGAATTGGTAACAGAGCCAGATCTGCGGTCAAGCGAAGAGGTCTATCAATTCATTAATAAGCTAAGGCAATTGGTCCGATATCTGGATGTGTCTGATGGCAACATGGAGGAGGGGTCATTACGAGCGGATTGTAATGTATCCATCCGTCCGAAGGGCTCCAGTGAATTAAACACCCGCTGCGAAATAAAAAACATTAACTCGGCAAGATTTGCTGCTCGAGCTGTAGATTTCGAAATACGACGCCAGTCTGAAATCTTGGAAAAAGGGGGAACCATAATTCAGGAAACCCGAGAATATAGTCCGGGTGATGATCGGACTGTTCCACTACGAGGAAAAGAAGAGGCGCATGATTATCGATATTTTCCAGAACCAGATCTACCGCCTCTGTCTATCTCCGACGAAATGCTCCGGAAGGTCAAGAGTTCATTACCTATTCTCCCAGCTCAATGGCATAATAAGTTTACTACTGAATTTGGCCTTTCAATATACGATGCTGATCTTCTTGTCGAGCATCGGGAAATTGCCCAGTCCTTTGATACACTGCTACAAAAGTCTCCGGATATTCAACCTTCCCTGCTTAGCAAACTTTACATTAACAAGATTATCCCGCACTGCAATGAATCTGGCATATCCATTGGCGAATTTGAGGTCCCTGGTCAGCATATAGTTAGTTTTCTTGAGCTCATCGAAACGGATAAGATTTCCACCAGTGTGGCTTATCAAAAACTCTGGCCTGCATTGCTTGAAACCAAGGAGCATCCTCAATTACTTGCACAAAAACTTAATCTAATCCAGTCATTTGACGAAGACTATATAGCAGAAAGTGTGAAGCTTGTTCTGATCGAAAATCCTGCTAAAGTGGAGGCCTACAAGAAGGGTAAGAAAGCTCTTTTATCATTCTTCATTGGCCAGGTAATGCGAAAAACTAACGGAAAAGCTAATCCCCAAATCACCCGTAAAATACTTCAATCTGAACTCAACTCATCAACTGATTAGAGGGATCTTCAGCAAAAAGGAACTTCGAATATTTTTGTTAACTTGACACTGGTATTTGAAACTTCATGAACAGGTCTAAAGAACTCACAAAACTTTACTATACAATTGGTGAGGTTGCGGAAATGTTTGACGTTTCCAAATCACTGATCCGCTATTGGGAATCTGAGTTCTCTGTCCTAAAGCCACACAAGAACAGTAAGGGTGACCGGCGATTTACCAAGCAGAATATAGATCAGCTCGAACTCATCTATCATCTGGTAAAGGAAAGGGGCTTTACTCTGGAAGGTGCTAAGAAAGAGATACGAGGGAATAAGAATAAGCATTTGAAGAAGAAAAAGATCCTGAGTACCCTTCAGTCAATCAGAGCCGGTTTGCAGGACTTGCGAGCTGAATTGTAATTATCTATTTGTAGTCCTCCACTTGTAATATCTCATCACAGAGAGATAGATCTTCCATGTCATTAGAAGCGATTATCACAGTTCTCTCTCTTGCATAGATCTTGAAATTCTCAACAAACCAACCCCGACTACTGCGATCGAGATAGCTGGTGGGCTCGTCAAGCAGCAATACTTTGCTGGCGGATAGAATAGCAAGTCCCAATTCAAATCTTTGTTTCAACCCAGACGACAATTCACCTACCCGAAGGTTACGAAACTTGCTCAATTCAGTGATGTCGAAGAAGTTACCTCTATCGATTTCAACTCCCATTTCCTTGAACTTAACATGAAACCTTACATGTTCATCCAAAGTGAGTTCTTGGATTAACTCAATGTCAGGTCCGCTATAAGAAACGCTAGCTGCCCACTGATCTCGTTCAAGCTCATCAGAAAGCGTTGAACGAAATTTCACATCTCCCTCGGTAGGTGTTAGAAATCCTGAGATAATTTTTATTAAGGTCGATTTACCAGATCCATTCCCCCCTCCGATACCAACTACGCCGGTTTGAAATTGGTAATTGATGTTTCTGAAGATCCAATGTTTGTACTTTTTACCAATCCCATCCAGATGAACAAACATCGGATCAGCCATTCATTTTCTTGAAGCCCTTCATGATCCCCCGGTCTGCGTTGGTGATGAACTCAACGATACGATCTCGCTCAGGAGTAGCTGTGACTGAGGTTTCTATTATTTTCAAGGCCTGGCGAGTATTGTATCCTTTCACAAAAAGGATCCTATATATATCCTGAATATGATTAATCTGCTCACTGGTTAAACCTCTCCTTCTCAAACCAATAGAGTTAACTCCTGCATAGGACAGTGGCTCACGAGCTGCTTTTACAAAAGGAGGGATATCCTTTCTTACAAGTGAACCACCTCCTACGAAAGCATGCTCCCCGATTTTGACAAATTGATGCACTGCGGTAAGGCCCCCCAGAATGGCATATTCGCCAACCTCAATGTGGCCGGCCAGATTCACATTATTTGCTAATACACAATTTCGATTGAGAATGCAATCATGTGCTACATGCACGTAGGCCATCAGAAGGCAATTATCACGGACTTCCGTTTGGTAGTTTGCCCGGGTACCACGGTTTACTGTTACGTATTCTCTGATAGTTACATTGTTGCCTATCACCACAATACTATCCTCTCCATCGTACTTTAAGTCTTGTGGAATTCCACCAATTACAGATCCTGGAAAAATACGGCAGTTGTTTCCAATCCTGACTCCATCCATTATCGTAACATGGGGTCCTATCCATGTATTGTCACCGATTTCGACATCTTCACCTATCGAGGTGAAAGGCTCAATCTGTACGTTTTCTCCAAGGCTGGCGGCAGGATGTATAATGACATTTTCTTTTACAATCATAGCTTGGTTCGGTTAATAATCTGAGCAGTCAACTCTCCTTCAGAAACAATTTTGTTTCCAACATAAGCAGTGCCCTGCATATGAACGATGCCACGACGAATAGGGGTAAGCAATTCCATTTTCAGGATTAGCGTATCGCCTGGTACCACTTTATGCTTAAATTTTGTATTCTCAATCTTCAGGAAATAGGTGTCGAAATCGGTTGGGTTTTCTACTGTACTCAAGGCCAAGATACCTCCAGTCTGTGCGAGGGCTTCAATAATCATCACTCCCGGAAATACAGGATTTCCCGGAAAATGTCCCTGAAACACATGCTCCTGGTAGCTTATGGACTTGACCCCCACCACGTGTGAGTCGGATAGTTCGATGATTTTGTCGACTAGTAGGAAAGGAAATCTATGTGGCAGCATCCCTTTTATTCCCTCAATATCCAAGACAGGGGTCTTGTCTGGATTGTACTTTGGCTTCCCCTTCAGCTTCCGCTGAACCTTGTATTTCTCTTTCAAAATCTTGGCAAACGCCACATTGGAAGCATGACCTGGCTTTGTCGCCACAATCCGTCCTTTGATCGGTTTGCCAATCAGGGACAAGTCACCAATCAGATCCAGTAATTTGTGCCTGGCAGGCTCATTGGTAAACCTCAAATCGGTGATATTTAGCACTCCTTCTTTCTCCACCTTCATGCTTGGTTTTCCTAGTTTTTTAGCAAGCACATCCAATTCCTCCTGGGTCATCATACGATCTACGATGACCACAGCATTCTCAAGATCACCACCTTTAATAAGATTTTGGTTATAGAGGTGCTCCAACTCCCGCAGGAACACAAAGGTCCTGGCCGGGGCGATCTCTTTTCCATATGATGCGAAGTCTTTCAGCGATGCATATTGTTTACCAAGGACGGGCGAATTGAAGTCAATCATGGCAGTAATCTCACAGTGAGCAGATGGTAGAGCAACTATCTCGGTTCCAGTCACTTCATCTTTATATGACACTGGTTCCTCCACAACAAAGAACTCCTTCTCTGCGTCTTGTGATTCAATGCCTGCAGCCTGAAAGAGATCTATAAAGGGCCTGGCACTACCATCCATGATAGGTACTTCAGGACCATCAATCTCGATGAGTATATTATCAACTCCGCATCCAGCCAACGCTGATAAAATATGCTCTACAGTACTTACCTGAGCGTTACCTTCTCTTATGGTGGTGCCCCGGTTGGTGGAAAAGACCTTAGTTACATCCGCAATAAGCACAGGCGAATCAGGAAGGTCCACCCTTTTGAATCGGATTCCAAAGTTTACTTCTGCAGGTTGAAAGGTCATCGTGACCATTTCTCCACAGTGCAGACCTATTCCCTGGATCGAAACTGATTTGGCAAGTGATTTTTGTCTTGTACACTCCATCAGCGATCGTGCAAACTTACAACAATATAAGCGATTTAACCCTTTGGACGGACTTGCTCGAGTTTCTTTTCAAGCTGCACAATTCTATGTTCCAGGTCTCTGATTTGACTAATCAATTGAGGAAAATTCTTAAAGGAAGCATAAGACCGAAGAAAGTGATTATATGGTAAGGCCGGACTACCGTAGAGTCTACTGCCAGGCTCAATATCTGAGGCGATGCCACTTTGAGCCTGTATCTCGGTTCCGGCACCGACCTTCACATGACCAACGATGCCAACCTGTCCTCCGATCAGGCAGTCAGGACCTATCTGAGTACTCCCTGCAATTCCTGTCTGAGCAGCAATAGCCGTGTTTTCTCCCACGTCAACGTTGTGAGCAATCTGAATCAGGTTATCAAGTTTGACACCATCTCTAATAATCGTTGAACCCAGTGAGGCACGATCGACAACTACGTTGGCTCCGATCTCCACGTCGTTACCAATAATCACATCACCAATTTGCTGAATCTTCTTAAACTTTCCATCCTGACCCTTCACATAGCCGAATCCATCGCTGCCAATCACCGCATTTGCATGAATCCTGACTCGATCGCCCAGTTGACAACCATGATGAATCTGGACCCCACCATGAATAAGGCAATCAGATCCTAACCCGGAACCATTCCCTATGTAGACAAATGGATGGAGCTGACAGCCTGAACTTATGGAAACATCATCACCAACCACCACATAATCTCCAATAGACACATCTTCCCCAATAGAAACACGATCACCAATTTTTGCGGTGGCGGCAATGCCGGGTGACACCTCGGGTTTTTGATCAAAATGACTCACCAATTGAGCCATAGCTTCATATACATTTCCAACTTTGATCAGTGTTGCGGCTATCGGAAGCTTTGGTTTGAAGTCTTCGCCAACCAAGACCACCGACGCTTCTGTCTTGTAAATGTGCTCTTCATATTTGGGATTGGCTAAAAAAGTCAAAGATCCCGCAGTACCTTCTTCGATTCGTGCTGGACGTTCGACATATACATCAGGATCACCTTCGACACGACCTCCCAAAAGCTCTGCCAATTGCTTTGCTGTAACTTTCATAGTGTGATAGTTGATCCCCGGATGTACAGGGTTATTGCAACTCCCATTTTCGCATATTTGTGCAAAAATAAAGAAAGGCATTGGCTAATCTGATTAGAATTGGTAGCCGGGGGAGCAACCTTGCTTTGTGGCAGGCCAGGTATGTGGCCTCGCAATTGGAGTCACTAGGCAATGCGGTAGAAATCAAAGTCATCAAGACTCAGGGCGATAAAATTCAACACCTTTCATTTGACAAATTAGAGGGAAAGGGATTTTTCACCAAAGAACTGGAGGAAGCCCTCTTGGATTGCCACATTGATCTGGCAGTCCACTCATTAAAAGATTTGCCGACCGAGGCCTTGGATCAACTTGTCATCGCAGGCTTGTCACAGAGGGCGAATCCTGCTGATTGGCTGTTGATTCATCCCCAAGCTGTCCAAAAAAGCGAGGTGCTTAACCTGAAGCCAGGAGCATCAGTAGGCACTTCCTCACTCCGTCGAAAGTCACAGCTCAGCGCAGTAAGAGCAGATCTCCAACTGCATGACCTGAGAGGGAACGTGCCCACCCGTGTTCAGAAACTGCACGAGGGGCAGGTCGATGGCATCGTCTTGGCGGCTGCAGGATTGAAGAGGTTGAATATGGATCTCAGCGAGTTTCATGTCGTGAAACTTAATCCCAGGGAGTTTGTCCCAGCTGCCGGCCAGGGGGTATTGGCCTACCAAACACGTAAAGATGATCTACCCCTACGAACGACAATCAAACGACTTCATCATTCGAACGTGGCACGAATCGTGAACGTCGAGAGGAAAATTCTAAAGCTCATGGAAGGCGGTTGTCATTTACCCTTGGGAGCTTACTGTGAGCAAGACAAAATGGGTTATTTTCACGTATGGGCATCATTTGCAGAAAGTTTAGAGAAACCACTTGTGAGGGCTCAAGTTTCCTACAATACAACAGATCAATTGGCTGAAGCCATCATTGATAAACTTAAAGGTCACTGATATGTTTTTGCTGTTTGATGTATCTACCAATGGAAAACCAAAGAACTGGAAGGCACATTTCACAGATACTTTCAGCTGGCCGCGGCTGCTACAGATATCATGGCTGTTGTACGATAAAAAAGGCAATCTGACAGTAGAGGGAGATCGCTTGGTCAAACCTGCAGGTTTTGAAATTCCTGATGATGTCCTTCGCGTTCACCACCTGGATCCAGCTGAAATTGAAGAAAAAGGAGTGGATGTCAAAACTGCTTTGAAAGAATTTGACAAAGTGCTCGATCAAGCTATTTACACTTTTGCATTTAATCTCCAATACAATGAAAATGTTGTGTTGGCAGAGTATTATCGGGCAAACCTGGAGCACAAATTCATGCAAAGCGAACGCTTTTGCCTAATGAGGGAGAGCACCTACTTCTGCCAAATTATGGGTAGAGATGGTCGTTATAAATGGCCCACTTTGACGCAGCTACACCAGAAGCTCTATAACGTCGGTTATGAGGGTGCCGGAAATTCGAAAAAGGATCTTGAAGCACTATCACGCTGTTTCAATAAACTACTGAGTTTACGACAACTAGATGATCTCTTTTAACCGTTGACCATGAAAACAAAAATCTTTGTAACACGTGATCTCGGGCCAGACAGCAATTTCTATTCAATGTCCGATCAATTTGAGGTTCAGGGATCATCACTGATCGAGATAACGCCAGTGCAATTCTCTGATTTTCCTGCCACTGACTGGATTTTCTTTTATAGTCGTCATGGAGTAGGCCACTTCTTTTCTCAACTATCAATTAAACTTCCTTCCGCTACAAAATTAGCGTGCATTGGGCCGAAAACTGGTCTGGCAATTGAGCAACATGGTTATATTCCATCATTTGTGGGAGATGGGCATTCAACCAATACCGCACAAGGATTTTCAATCGTGGCGAAAGGACAGTCTGTTTTGTTTCCCAGAGCAAGACAGTCAATGCAATCCATCCAAAAACTACTCGCAGCGGGGATCACTTCACATGATCTAATTGTTTATGACAACCAGGGCAAACCCACTGTCCAGCAATCCGAGGCTGACTTCATTGTATTCACCAGTCCCTTGAATGCACAAACTTATTTAGCAAACTATCCGATCTTTCCGGGGCAGACAGCTGTGGCTATGGGCGACAGTACCGGGGCTCGCCTTTCTTCCCTTGGTGTAGACAAATTCCTGAAACCTGATGAACCCAACGAAGAGGCAATCGTCAGTCTTATTCTCAATCAATTCGAACAATGATTGTCGAACTTAAGATAACGAACTATGCCATTATCGAATCGATCAATGTCGAATTTTCGGATAGATTAAACGTCATCACTGGGGAAACAGGTTCTGGTAAGTCCATTCTTCTTGGTGCTCTAAGTCTAATTCTTGGTGAACGAGCCGACACAAAGGTGCTTTACAACCGGGAAAAGAAATGTATTGTCGAAGGAACTTTCAAAGTGGGCCGGTATGAATTGCAGTCTTTTTTTGAGGAGAATGACCTTGACTACGACGATGAAGTGGTAATACGGCGTGAAATCGCTGCCTCGGGCAAATCCCGTGCTTTCATAAATGATACTCCGGTTACCCTCAGACAGCTCAGGGAATTGACTAGCGGATTGGTCGACCTTCATCTTCAATTCGAGAACTCAGGAATTAATGATGTAGGCTATCAGCTGGGGATGATCGATTCAGTAGCGAAGTTGGGCACTTTGTTGACCTCCTATAGAGATCTCTACCACCATTGGCGAAGATTAAAAGCAGAGGCAGAAGCTCTTCAGAAAAAACAGTTAAAAGCAATTCAGGATAAGGATTATCTCGAATTTCAAATCAAAGAATTTGATGCACTGGAATTTGATGGGACTAGTGATCTTGAATTGGAACAGAAGCTGGAAGAGATGGAAAATGCTCAAGAGATTATTCAAAGTCTGGCCCAATTGTCGCAAGCCTTAGAGGAGGATGAGCATAGTATCATTGATCAATTGAAAAGACTCATTCCCAGCACTCTGGCAAACCTTCGTCATCATCGCAGTGGCCCCATCTTGTCTGAACGATTGGAAAGTGTGATCATTGAGCTCGAGGATATTGCCATGGAGTCTAACACTCTTGCTTCTGACATCCAGCATGATCCTGAGGCGGTTTCTGAATTAAGAAGTCGAATGGACAAATTAAATCACCTCCTTCATAAGCACCATGTTCAGCGAATTGAGGATCTGGTAGGTGTTGAAAGTGACATACGGTCCAGATTGGAAGCCATAGAAAACCTGGATGATCAGATTAAGAAAATCGATGCCGCCCTCTCTACCTGCGAGAATGATCTGGAGCAGGCTGCTATTAGCCTGTCAGAAGCGCGTCGTGAAGTTGTGAATCCATTCACCAAGAAAGTAAATGGACTCTTGTCTGAATTGAAAATGCACCATGCAGATTTTAAAATTCAACTTACTAAGGCAAATAATTTTCTCCCTAGCGGCAGAGATCATGTTGAATTCTTATTTGCTCCAAATAAGGGAAGCGCTCACTTTCCAATTAGGAAGGTAGCATCAGGTGGAGAGCTTTCTCGTTTGTCACTGATCACCAAGTCCTTAGTAGCAAAATCGATTTCGCTACCAACATTGATATTTGATGAAGTAGATAGTGGAATCAGCGGTGATATAGCCCAGCGAATGGGACAGATTCTTCGCGAGATGGCTGATCACCATCAAGTCGTTTGTATTACCCATACACCACAGGTGGCTGCTAAAGCTACCAAGCATTTCAAAGTGAGTAAAGATGCTTCAGGCAAGAGCACCAAAGCCAAGATTTCTGTGCTCAATCAGGATGAAAGCATTTATGAAATTGCCACTATGTTGAGTTCCAGCCCCCCTAGTGCAAGTGCAATCGCTAGTGCAACCGAGCTGATATCATCTTGATTTGATCGAATGAAAATCAATTACAACGGCCGGAGGTTTTCTGTGGTACATAACAGCAACGAAGGAGATGTCGATACAAAGACTATATTCCACTACCATCAGCAGGATATGTATCTTTGGGGCCATTACTTCGGTGCTAAAGTTAAGGCGGGAGTCATCCTGGGAAAAGTTTTAGATAATTCCATTCTAGAGTTTCAATACTGGCATTATGACCAAGATGGTAATCTAAAACAAGGCCACTGCAGATCGACTCCAACGATCCTTCAAGATGGACGTATACGACTGGATGAAGAATGGCAATGGACAAGCGGGAAAGAGGCAAAAGGGTCAAGTATTATCGAAGAAATAACATAGTATCTAATGGCAAATCAACTACTGGATTCAAAAAGGGGAATCATCTTCGGAGCGCTGGATGAACACTCCATTGCTTGGAAAGTCGCTGAACGGTGTAAAGAGGAAGGAGCAATAGTCACACTTACCAATGCCCCAGTGGCTCTGAGAATGGGCAAGATCCAGGAACTTGGGGAGAAGCTTGACGCTGAGATAATTCCAGCTGATGCTACGAATATTGATGACCTCACAGACTTATTTAAGAAAAGTATGAATTCGTTAGGGGGAAAGATAGATTTTGTACTTCACTCCATTGGAATGTCAGTCAATGTCAGGAAACAAAAACCTTATACTGACTTGAACTATGATTGGATGCAAAAGTCGCTTGACATATCAGCAATTTCATTTCACAAGGTCATGCAGACTGCCTTCCATCAAGATGCGTTATCTGACGGAGCTTCCGTTCTTGCACTTACCTATATTGCAGCTCAGAGGGTATTTCCTGACTATAGTGAAATGGCAGAAGCAAAGGCTCTCTTGGAATCATTCGCCCGAAGTTTCGGATACCACCTTGGCGCCGCGAAGAACATTAGAGTGAATACAATTTCCCAATCTCCCACCCGTACAACCGCAGGATCCGGTATCAAGGGTTTTGATACTTTTTTCGACTACGCAGATAAGATGTCACCCCTTGGAAATGCAGATGCATCATCCTGTGCCGATTTTTGTGTAGTTATGTTTTCTGATTTGACGCGAATGATCACTATGCAAAACATCTACCATGATGGAGGATTCTCTTCCATGGGAATGAATCCGGCCTTGTTAAATGAATCCTAAATCCTAGGTGAATCGGAGGCATCTTTTAAGGTCAAGTCGTTCTACAACACTGATGAATTCAAGTATGTGTAGGAACTTGGCACTGATCGCATTATTTTTAACAAGTCAGATCATTCAGGCGACAGCGCAAAGGCTAGCTAGAACACCTGGTACCGCCGAAAGTCATGCTTCCCCTATTCACCTAGAGCCTGACACCCTTCTTCTCACCCTTGTAGACATGAAGGACCCCGCTGCAATCCTGCCCTATGAGGACACCCTGCTCAATTCGTTTCATGAGTTTGATGTCAGTCATCTATGGGGAACCAGCTACTTCAATCTGGGATTCCCTGGCTCTGCAATTCGGCCCATAATTCCTCTTGGAAAAACATTTACCGGTTTTCGATTGGGCCTGGATCAGTTTGATCCCTATCGAAAGGATGCACATAACTTCCACTTCTTCAGACTAAAAAAGGCTTTTACCTATGCCAATTACACTCAAGGCCGTAGTCAGGAAGAAGGAATCATCCGGACACTTTTCAGTCGCGATTTTAAAGATGGGATAAATCTGTCCCTTGATTACAATCGATACAACAATATGGGGGTTTATAATCACCAGAAAATCCAAAACACGAACCTTGGTGTGGGTCTGTGGATTCGCAGTAAAGATGAAAAGCTTCATGTTTTTCTCAATCATTTTTCCAATGTATTTGACCAAGATGAGAATGGCGGAATCACGACTGATACCCTGTTCAATTCGCCATTCTTTGAGCAGCGCATTACCATCCCGGTGTATCTGCAAAGTGCAGATACCAGGGATCAGGAGCGAACCTATCAAATGCTCGCGCAATATCAGCTCACCGGCGTTGACTCACTGGCTCGTGCTGATGGTTTAACCGCTCAGTATCAAATTAGAATTTCCAATCGCCGCTACCGATTTTCAGATACCGACCCGCCATCTGAAAACGACTACTATGATGGTTTCTTCACAGATTCCCGGGGTCTCAGACAGTTCATCCGTCATCAGCAGCTCACAAACGCTGCTCGATTACAATTTCGAGGGAAATTAGATGGTCAACTTATTTCGGTTGGCCTTCGAAATGTAATACATAAAATAAACCAGGAGCCTCTTACTGAAACGATTGCGGAGTGGTTTGGAGATGGATCCATCCAATGGAAATTTGGCGACCGGGTTCGTTTGGTTTCGGTTGGTGAAATTGCTGTAAATAGTAATAATGCCAGCTTTCTGATATCGGGGGATCTCGATCTGGATTTAGGAATCGCAGGGAGATTGCTGGGCAATCTAACTATAAACCGGCGCAATCCGACCCTGATTCAAAGGCGGCTTTTTGTCAGTCAAACAAACATTTGGGACCATGATTTGGACAACCTTACCATTAACCGCATTGAGGCCACGTACATACCGCCCAAATTAGGTCTGCATATCACAGCAGGCCAGCAGCTCATTTCCAATCCAATATTTTTTGATCACTCTGCATTCCCCCGGCAGCTTGACGAAGTCGTCAGTCTCAGCTACCTTAAAGTGACAAATCGAATTAGAGTCGGTAACATCTACTCTGAGAATAAAATTGTTCTTCAGACAGCTGGTAACCAGGAAGTATATCGTATACCTCGCTGGTATTCCGAGCACCGATTGTATTTTCTGGGTCCCTTATTCAAAGATGTTCTAAACCTCAATATTGGATTCGATTACCGGATGAATTCCCCCTATGATGGAATTACCTACTACCCTCTAACCGGCCAATTCATTAATGAGGATGATTTTGAAGTTCCGTTTTTTCCCTATGTAGATTTCAGGATAGGATTTCGAGTGAAATACTTCCGGGCGTTCTTTATGCTTCATAATGTACTGAAGCCTATCCGCAATGATGTCTATTTCCAAACCAGTCGATATCCTTACGAAGATCTTCACCTGCGAATTGGCCTGGGATGGGCATTTATTAATTGACCTAGAGTTCGTAGTTAGGCCTCAATTCGCCTAGGCGGTCTTCTGCGTAGAACCTGTTTATGATATCAAGGACTTCCTGGGTGCTGTCGGTGAGATGAAATAGATCAAGATCTTCCGTGTGAATATTTCGTTCCTCACTCAACATAGTCGAAATCAACCAATCCTTTAGACCATTCCAGTAGGAGGTGCCATAAAGAATGACCGGCACCGGAGTTATCTTCTTGGTTTGGATCAAGGTGAGCACTTCAAAAAGTTCATCCATGGTACCGAATCCGCCAGGCATCACCACGAAGCCTTGTGCATACTTGACAAACATCACTTTTCGAACAAAAAAATAGCGGTAGGAAAGGTTTTTATCGTAATCGATAAAAGTATTATGATTCTGCTCCATGGGCAGGTCAATATTCAGACCTACTGAAGCACCACCAGCCAGGGAGGCACCCTTGTTACCGGCTTCCATAATGCCTGGTCCACCTCCGGTGATTACCCCATATCCTTCGTCTGTCAACATTTTGGCGATTTCCACTGCCGTTTGGTAATACTCGTGATCTGGTGTGGTGCGGGCTGATCCAAAAATACTGATGCAAGGACCTATCTGGTTCAGTCGTTCGAATCCCTCCACAAACTCGGCCATTACTTTGAACAAAGTCCATGCATTTTCAGCCTTAATCTGCGACCATTCTCTTTTATTCTTTCGATCCGGCGTCATCGTAATGATTTATCCAATAAAACAGATAGTCTTCCCATCAGGTTGTTGAGAAGACTATCCTGTAAGCTACAAAACTGATTATGACTTTATGATGAGACTTATACTTTTACGTCCGATTTGTATTTGGAGTATGCTTGATTGATGAAATCATGCAATTCATCCACATTGTCAAATTTTTCAAAGATGTTGGGAAAAGGCACGGATCCCTTGCCCCTGCTGCTCGGTACTACGTAGTTTAGAACATCTGCCTTCGACACTGTATCAGCACTGAGAATAATCAGTCGCTCAACTACATTTCTGAGCTCGCGAATATTCCCACTCCAGTCAATCTCCTGGAGGGTGGTCATCGCTTCCTTCTTAAACTTCTTCTTCGGCACCCCGTATTCATCGCAGATCATGTCATTGAAGTGATCAACCAATAATGGTATATCATCTTTCCGATCATTCAGAGTTGGCACATTGACGATAATCACTGCTAGACGGTGGTAGAGGTCCTCTCTAAACTTCCCTTTTCGAATCTCTGATCTTAGGTCCTTATTTGTAGCTGCTATTACCCTGACGTTGACTGTGATTGACTTCTCGCCACCAACTCTGGTAATTTTATTTTCTTGAAGAGCCCTCAGCACCTTGGCTTGAGCAGAAAGACTCATATCTCCGATCTCGTCAAGAAAGAGGGTTCCGCCATTTGCCTGCTCGAACTTTCCGATTCGTTGCTTTACCGCCGAGGTAAAGGCGCCTTTTTCATGCCCGAATAATTCACTTTCAATCAATTCGGCAGGAATAGCCGCGCAATTCACTTCTATAATCGGGTACTCAGCACGTGGGCTCTTTTCATGGATCCAGCGCGCAACTAATTCTTTCCCGGTACCATTCTTACCAGTGATCAGGACCCGGGCTTCGGTAGGGGCTACCCGCTCAATAGTTTCGTTGATCTTGGTAATTGCCTCAGACTCGCCAATGATTTCCTGTGTTTTGGATTTTGCAACTTTACGTTGTAGGACTTTCTTCTCTATTACCAAGCTTGCTTTATCCATCGCATTCCGAATGGTGATCAGCATGCGGTTAAGGTCTGGTGGTTTGGAAATGAAATCAAAGGCACCTTTCTTCACTGCTTCAACAGCAGAGTCGATGTTGGCATGCCCGCTAATCATGATAACCGGTGTATCAGGGGCTATGAGTTGTATCCTTTCCAGAGCCTCGATGCCATCCATCTTCGGCATCTTGATATCCATTATCACTACATCGTACTTTTCTTTTTTGAGTTTGACGAGACACTCCATGCCATCTTTTGTTTCATCCACTTCATACTTTTCGTATTCCAGGATGTCCCTTAAGGTTCGCCGTATCGAAGCTTCGTCGTCAACTATCAAGATCTTAGCCATTGAACTTGTTGTTTTATAGGTATTTACAAATTAAATATTATTTGTATGTGTAAAATACGGCAATCCCATTAAATATTGCAATTATTTTTAATGTTTATTACAAAGAAAAAGTAGGTAATAATATGTAATAAGCTGTGATACAGCTGTTTGTGTGGCTAATCTTGTAGTTCTTTGAAGGCAACCCAGGCCAGGAGGCCGACTCCCACCTTCAAAGCTTCTTCATCTACATCAAAAGTAGGTGTATGAATCGGTGAAGTAATGCCCTTCTCCAGGTTACCGGTGCCCAGACGGTAGAAACATGCCGGAATTTCCTGAGAATAATAAGCAAAATCTTCCGCTGTCATACGAATTGGCAGATCTACCACATTTTCTGCCCCCAAGAATTCCTCCGCATGAGATCGGAACCGGGTTGTGAGTTCCAAATCGTTTTGGAGATATGGATATCCCTTCTTAATCTTAAACTCACAACTGGCACCAGCGCTTCTAGCAATCTGTTCTGCCATTTCAACCATCAATTCATGCGCTTGGCTACGCCATTGCTCGTCCATTGTACGGAACGTACCTTCGAGTCTGACTTCAGCAGGGATCACATTGGTTGCTCCACCTTGCGAATTGATCTTTCCAAAACTGAGTACTGTTGGAGTCGTAGGGTTGGCTCTTCTACTTACGATCTGCTGTAAGGACAGGATTATGTTAGAAGCGGTGACAATGGGATCAATACAATCCTGCGGAAGTGCAGCATGTCCTCCGCGTCCTCGTACAGTAACAAAAAGCTCGTCAGCTGATGCCATATAAATTCCTGGCTTGACTCCAATTTTACCAGATTCTAGTGGTGGATGTACATGTTGACCAAAAATTGAAGTTGGTGCGGGATTCTGCAGGACACCTTCCTTGATCATGATGGAGGCTCCGCCAGGCAATCGCTCTTCGGCCGGTTGAAAAATCAATTTTACGATACCACCAAATTTCGTTTTGAGCCGATCGATCACGAGCGCCGCCCCCAATAGTGAAGAGGTATGTACATCATGACCGCAGGCATGCATTATTCCATCATGCTTTGATTTGTATGATACATCATTTTGCTCCTGAATTGGCAATGCATCGATATCCGCTCGCAGGGCAACAACTTTGCTGCCAGGTCGCAATCCTTTGATTAGATATACGATTCCATTCTCCGCAAGTCTTCCTTCAGATTTGATCCCCCGCTCCATCAGAAAACTCTCGATGTATCGAGCAGTCTCATATTCCTGAAACGAAAGTTCAGGATGTTGGTGAAGATAGCGGCGACAGGCTACTACTTCTTCAAAAAGTGTCTCTGTCAATTTCTTAACCTCTATTGGCGATATCATTTCCTCCCAGGTCTTTGATATTTCGAAAAATGATTTCCAGATCTCTCACAATCCCATAATCTCTTGCGTAATAATAGTCAGCATTTCTCAAAGATTCGAAAGGGTGCCTATCAGTTACATCTTCCAGAGTTCGCAATATTCCAGGTTGAAGTGGAGGAAAAATCAAGTTTGCACCAGGTGAACTGTAGGAAACCCAGGTCTTGTTGGCAGCAGCCACTGCCCAAATGTTCTGAACAAAGTCTAATCGATTCCTCACAACTAGAATTAACGCTGGCAGCGAAATGGTGAATAGCAGGCAAAGTCCGATATCGAGCAACCGTTTGCTCCGACGAAATACAGGGTCTGCTATATTGTACTTCACTTCAAAAGTGTGCAGGTCTCCTGGAAAATTTTTGTTTCTACTTCCCAGAACGGACTCTGCCTTATCCGGGGCAATCTTCACATAATGGGAGGAACCCAAACGCGACATCCAGCGCATGATCTCACTTGCCGGAATATTTTTTGAGCAAAAGATGATTTCATCAGTTTCGTAAAAACGGACAATCTGATCCAATTGACTTAGATTTCCCACGCTATTTGATTCAAAGTCTTCACCCGGAGAGACCCTTCCAATTAGTGTGAAGTTCACTCCATTTGCGTTCATGATCTGCACAACCTTGTTGACTTCTGACTCATCACCTACTACTAAAAGCTTCTTCCTGTTCTCACTGTTTATCACGCCTTGCTTCCTGGCCAGGCTCAACCAGATCCAACGGAAAATGAGCAGCAGTAGGAATGCCGCAATCGAACCCAGAATAAGTATAGCTCGAGAGGGCCGAAAAGAGCTACCAAATAAACTGTACAACGTCACCACCATGATGCCACCAACCAATCCACTGCGTATCAGACGATGGATATCAGAGATGCGGTCGTAAACACCAGAAAGAAAAAATGTGATCACCCAGATCGAACTGTACAACAGGAAGTTGGTTTGAATGCGTGACTGATCGTAATAGAGAGGATCCTTAAAATAATACAATGCCCACAATTCCTTAATTATCCCAAAAGCAGCGAAGATCAAAAGGAAGTCAATTAAGGGCCATAAAACAGAGCGCAGGGTCTTTTGTACCACAGACACTGCCGCACTAGAATATATGCTCAAATTGAGCATCATCCTCAGAATTGAAGCTCTGGATCCCGAATAATGCTTTCTGGCAAAGATCTTCATGGCACTATAGAATCTTCGAACGTATTCCAGGGTGTTTTTGTCAGTACTTTCACCTTTAAAATGAACAATTGAGGATGCGGGAGTATAATAGATCTTATATCCTGCTTGCCTGATCCTGTAGGACAAATCGATGTCTTCACCATACATAAAGTAATCTTCATCCAGTAGCCCTACCTGATCCAGTACACTTCTCCTTATCAGCATGAATGCTCCAGTCAATACATCAATTTCATGGCTTTGTTCCGAATCCAGGTGGCCTAGGTAATAGCCGTTAAAGAATTTGGATTTGGGGAAGAGGTTACTCAAACCAATCAGCTTGTTAAATGCGACACCCGGTGAAGGGAAGCCTCTCTTTGATTCAGGCAAGTATCTTCCTGCACCATCTACCATTTTTACCCCTATTGCTCCTGCCTGAGGATGTCCCTCCATAAACGCCACCGCCTCAGATAATGTATCTTCTCTAACCAGGGTGTCTGGATTTAGCAGCAAAACATAATCTCCTATGGCTGACCTAATACCCTGATTGCTTGCCTTGGCAAAGCCAAGATTTTCATCGTTAGTGAGATATTTTACACCAGGAAACTGTTTTTGGAGAAAGGGGATAGATCCATCCTGTGAATTGTTATCAACAATGATGATCTCAAAATCAAATTCAACTTTTGATTGAAACAATGACAGCAGTAATTGCTGCAGAAAGTATTTCACGTTGTAGTTGACTACAACAATAGACAGCTTCATGAATCAAGAGTCTCCGTTGATAGCATATGGGATTCGGGCAATGATCGATCGACCCAGAGTAACTTCATCTGTATATTGGAGTTCTCCGCCGAATGCGACTCCGCGGGCAATCTGACTGAGCTTAATATCAGTCATCTCTAGTTTTTTCGATATGTAATAGATCGTAGTTTCGCCATCGATCGTAGGACTTATCGCCATGATCAATTCCTTAATGCCCTCTGAATGAATGCGCTGCACGAGTTGGTCTATATGCAGACGCTCAGGACCAACACCCTCAATAGGAGAAATGACTCCTCCCAGAACATGATACTGCCCATTGTACTGGCCGGTTTCCTCGATCGCCATAACATCCCTAATGCCTTCAACGACGCAGATGGTCGATTTTAATCTGGTCTGATCCAGGCATAAACTACAATATTGCTCTTCTGCGAGATTGAAGCATCGTTTACATTCCTTAAGATCACTACGCATCTTCATAATCGACTCATTGAAGTGACCTACTTTGTCCAAGGGTTGGGCCAGGAGGTGAAGAGCAATGCGGAGAGCGCTCTTTCTTCCAATTCCAGGCAGCTCTGACAAAGCATTAACCGCATTTTCCAGATACTTAGAATAGATCTTATTCATCGCAGCAAAAATAGCAAATCATTAAATCGCAAACCCGACCATAGCTACTCGTCAGAATGTCGTAGATTCTTTATTAATTTAGCATTAACAATAATAAGAGCGATGGCGGAAGTAATAAGAATGCCCCGATTGAGTGATACAATGGAGGAGGGAGTAATTGTTGAATGGTTAAAGAAAGTGGGAGATCAGGTAGAGCCCGGCGACATACTGGCAGAAGTAGAGACAGACAAGGCCACCATGGAATTAGAGAGCTATCACGAGGGTTACCTACTGCATATTGGTGTGAAGGAAGGTCCGGTTCCGGTAAATGGAATACTGGCTGTAATTGGTGAAAAAGATGAAGATTTCCAGGCTGCTCTTGATGAAGCTGCTGATAGTGAGCCATCTTCAAATGGCACTGAGGCTGGCGAACAGGCCCAGCAAGATGATGATGAAAAGGTGGCAACAGTGGAAGCACCGGCAGCAGCACCTAATGCTCCTCTTTCGGAGCAAGAAGGTAGGATAAAAGCTTCGCCCCTGGCAAAGAAGATGGCTGAAGAGGCAGGTATCACATTACAGGGAATCCAAGGAAGTGGCGAACAAGGCAGAATTGTTAAGAAAGACATCACGGCTATCCTGGAAGGAGGCGGTGCAACTCAAGCCGCACCTGCGGCAACCACCTTTACAACAGGAATCACCGAAGAGATCCCAGTCTCTCAAATGCGAAAAACGATTGCCAAAAGACTGGCAGAAAGTAAATTTGGAGCTCCTCATTTCTATATCACCATTGAATTGGAAATGACCAATGCAATCGAAGCAAGGAAGCGAATCAACATAGATGCACCTCCCAAGATTTCTTTTAACGACCTGGTAGTAAAAGCTGCAGCAATGGCGCTGAGGAGGCATCCAGCTATCAATTCATCATGGTTGGGTGACAAGATTCGGAGAAATGGGGATATAAATATCGGGGTGGCGGTTGCAGTGGAAGAGGGCCTATTGGTCCCGGTGGTTCGCCATGCAGATCAAAAATCTTTCGCGGAAATCAATGCTGAAGTAAAAGAACTTGCTACAAAGGCACGAGAGAAAAAACTCCAATTACCTGAAATGCAGGGCAATACTTTTACGATCTCAAATCTGGGCATGTTTGATGTAGATGAATTCACTGCTATCATAAATCCCCCAGACTCTTGTATTCTGGCTATTGGTTCAATTGCCGAAAAGCCTGTGGTTAGAGCCGGAAAAGTCGAGATCGGCAATATCATGAAGGTAACACTGTCGTGCGACCACAGAGTAGTGGATGGAGCAACCGGAGCTCAATTTCTTCAAACCTTCAAACGATTTATGGAGGATCCGGTCAAGATGTTAGTCTAAATCCGTAATAGACCAAAACAAAAAGCCGCTCTTACGAGCGACTTTCTTTTTAAAGGGTTTGGTCTATAAGTTCTTTTTAGTAACCCGAATTTCTATTTCCGCTGTACTTCGGCCCCGGTCGCGACGAACCAGGTGTTCCTGAGCCTGCATCCGGTCCTTCTGGTTCAGCCATCTCCTCGTCATCAGGCCCTGCGATCGCAAATTCTACTCTTCTGTTTAAATATTGCTGCATCTCAATCTGCTTCGGGATAGCATGCGAATCTGGCAAGTCTGGAATCAGGGGTGTGTCTTCCCCACCGTATTGTATGATAAATCTCTGCCGTGGCAATTCATATTTTGATACCAGATAATCTACCACTGCCTTCGCTCTTCTGTACGACAGCACAGTATTATATTCATTTGGATTCCGCTTGTCAGCATGTCCCCTTGCCACCACCTGAAGGTTTGGGTGTTGCTTCATAACAGTCGCAATATGATGCAACTGACCATAAAATTCTGGCTTCACGAAGTATTTGTCCAGGTCGAAATGCACCATCGGTAAAAACCAGTTGGTTCGAATGTTACTGATTTTCTGATTGACAAGCTGATTGATCTCGTCTTCAGTTAAATAGGGATCTTCCGGTATTTGTGCTACTCCTCTTTCATCAACATCATATCCTGGTGCAGAATATGGCTCCGAATCCTGATAATCAGCTACTCCATCTCCATCGCTATCCAGAACTACACCACGGGTATCTACTGGAGCACCATCCGGGCTATCGATCTCCTGATCCAACATATCTATGATACCATCCCCGTCCGTATCAGTCAGATCAAGTATCGGTCGAGCCTTCACTTCTGCCAAATCATTGAGAGCTCCACTCAGCGGATTGAGCCAGTACAGAGGTTCGGTCTTCTCATTGAAGTTACCCAGGTTGATGCCTAGCCGAATACTGGCATAATGTGGTACATCTTGATTGTTGGTTTCATCAAATTGTGTCCTCAGCTCAAACCCGTCATATAAGTCTGAGTCTGCTAACAAAATCTGATATTCGAAGCCTAGATTTACACGTTGAGTGAGCTTGCGGGCGATCCCAACTCCCAGGTTGACATGTGGCAATACCTTCTTGGAATTTCCAAATGCGGCAACGGTATTTTCAACTCCCCCTTCAGTCTCATAATCTCCATCAAGTAGATCCTTCAGCCGACTCCTTGCCTCCCGTCTATCACTCTTACTTGACAAGTCCAGACCACTAGTCACTGATGAAAAGTTGTACGGACTGTTGCCATTCAGCAGATCAATATCAGTATTTGGTACATTTACGCCTAACCCAACGACTGCATAAACATTCCACTTATTTCGTTCCTGATGGAACAAGAGATTACCAATATTTAATAGGGCTTCGAAACTACCTCCAACGATTGAAGTTTTATTGTTCCGATGTATTGCTGAGCCGCTCTCGACATAACCTGCCAGATTCGGAGATCCTCCAGCGTAAAACCTCTCTCGGGCCATCACTTGAGAATTCTGCCTGCGAGCGTCAAATCCCTTAGATTGTGTGTACCAACCATCAAGCCTGAAGGACAGCACATAATTCACTGCCTTTCGAAGATGTAAACCAAATCCGTATCCAGCGGGAAATACCGCTTCGATGTCGCCAGCAATGAAGGAATGTCCGGCATGGATACCTAACTCCCACATACTTTTTGGCTTTGCCGAATAAGGATATTGTCCTTCTCTCCATTTCTTGTTCTGATCCGGATCAACTGTCAAATCATCAGAAATAATCGCACTTGAGCCTCCCTGTTGGTCTTGGCCGGAAACGATGGTGGGGATGAAAAAAAGGCAGAGTGAGAAGAGAAAAAGTGATACTTTTTGAAACATAGGGATTAATGATTTAGCGCTAAGGTAATGGATCGAATAAGATACTCTCCCTCAAACAAAAATATCCTTTTTTTCCCAGCGCACAAATAATCTTTCTGATTTTTGGTTTAGCTCAAATTGTCTTTCATATATTCGTCTGTATCAAACAATTAGCTTGTGAATTCCCACTCTGAGAGCTTCCTAATTCCCCTCTCCAATGAGGCCTTGAAAAACCTACATTTAAAGCAGAAGATCTCTGATGACTCCGGTGCTTCTGACCTGCCAAATATGGACTTTAAAGTTCAGATTATTGGTCCTTCAGAAGCTTTCCTGCATGCAGTTGTTGATTGTCTTTGCTCTTTCGAATGGCCCTTTGGTAATATAGCCATCTCAGGAATCGGTACCCTTCAGCATCAAAATATAAAGGGACTGATCCCTGTAATTAACCAAGCGGCAAAATCGGGTGTGATCCCGATTGTTATCGGCTTCGATAATCAGATACTTAAATCTGTATTTGACGGCTTTCAATTTCTCGAGAATTTGTTCAGTATCTGTTCCGTTCAAGACTCCCTGGGAAGAGATTCTGACATAGTCCGCGAACTGATTGAGCTTAAGGATCCATTCTTCTATAGACTTTCGGTCCTGGGCACTCAGGCCCACCTTATCAGTAAAGATCTGGTTTCTGCAAGGGATATGATCGACCATGTAAGACTGGGTAAACTAAAAACAGACGTTACGGCGGCCGAACCCAAGATTCGAAATTCAGACATCTTCAGCTTCGACCTGAATGCTTTGAAATATAGCGAGGCTGATAGTCAAAGCAGGCATTCCAGCATCGGGTTTAATACAGAAGAAGGCAGCCAACTCATGTACTATGCGGGACGAAGCGAAAGGAACAAATCAATATGCATTTATGGTATAGATACAGTACAGAAAATTAGCCCACTTACAGTGAATACGATCTCCACGCTTATCTGGTACTACCTACATGGTCTTGATATGAGAAAAGGATCTTATCCTCCCAACACCAACCGAATGACTTCCTTCATTGTCGAAGCCCAGGATCATTTAACTTCTTTTCAGTTCTATAAAGATGAAGGGGAGCAAAAATGGTGGCTGAAAGCAGATAATCGAGCAGATAATCAGTTGGCGAAGGCTTATCCTCTCATAGCTTGTGATTACTCGGACTATTCTTCGCTTATCGAAGGACAGAATCCGAGTGAGCATGTCATATCAATGCTTGATCTGTATCTCTCATTTGACTCCTGACAGAATGTTTTCAAGATGGATTCCCCGGGATCCCTTCACAAATATGTGTTTGGCTCTCCAATTTTGTTTATCCAACCAGACCTGCAATTGGTCTACCTCGTCAAAACAAGAAATCCTGGGATCGACATGCTTGTCTGCTGCATTTGCAAACTCGTGGCCAATCAAAAGAATCTGTTGAACTTTCTCCATCTTTCGCGCTTTGTCAATGATCGCCAGATGCTCATTTTGAGAAATCTTACCCAGTTCAAGCATATCTCCAAGAATTAAAATTTTTTCGTCGTGGGGAAGCTGATCAAAAAATTCCAACCCCTTAGACATACTGGATGGGTTGGCATTGTACGCATCCATATAGTAAGTATTATTGCCCTGTCGAACTATCTGAGAGCGATTATTTTGTGGAACATACTCGGAAATTGCCTGGATCATCAAGTGAATGGGTACATCAAAGTGAGCGCCGACAGCAAGTGCCACTTTTATATTCTGAAGATTGTGAGCACCAAACAATGCACTCTTAAGCAGAAGTTCCTCCCTCCCATTTGAAATGGTGATCTTGATCGCCGGAACGATCTCATACTTATCGATTTTCCATTTACCGTCGCTCAACAAATCATCAGAGCCGAAACGAACCATCCCTTCTGAATTAATTTCCTTGAGATCATCTAAACTCGTTTCATCCGAATTATGGAAGAAAACACCTGATGATAAAGTGATATGATCCAGCAATTCGTATTTAGTCTGACGAATCATAGCAAGCGACCCAAAGCCCTCCAGATGAGCCTTCCCCACATTCGTTATCACTCCAAAATCAGGGTTTGCAAGCTTACAAAGCATCCTTATTTCGCCGGGTTGGTTAGCGCCCATTTCAATGATGCCGATCTCCGTGTCTTCACCCATTTCCAGTAGAGTAATAGGAACTCCAATATGATTATTCAGGTTGCCCATGGTAGCATGGACCTTATATTTCTGGCGTAGGACGGCAGTGATTAGCTCCTTGGTAGTTGTTTTGCCGTTACTTCCAGTCAGGCCGATTACGGGTATATGAAATCTTTTTCTGTGGTAGTGAGCTAATCTATGAAGGCCAGTCAGAGTATTAGGAACGTAAATACATCCTGATTTGCCGCTCAAAGCCGGATCATCTACGAGGCAGGCACTTGCACCACTTTTGAGAGCTTCATCGGCAAAGCGGTTCGCGTCAAAATTTGGCCCTCGAAGAGCAATAAAGAAACAATCGGGCTTCAGTTTTCTGGTATCGGTGCAGGGGCCGGATGATTTTGAAAAATGCTGATAAACCAGGGACAGATCTTGCATGTAGAAAAATAAAAAAGTCCTGCCAGACTGCCTGACAGGACCCATATCTTCAACTCGTTTATTTATTTGTAACGTCTCTTCTTCTTGGTTTTTGTCTGCTTGAAGTAGTTTCCACCCTTTCCATCATTACCAACGGGAGAACCAAGACGATCCATTGCACAGCGGAAACCAATCGTTTTGTCGGACTTTTCTTCATCCTTAAATCTTCTTGCTCCCGGTGCCAGCCAGAATAGCCTGTCGGCCCAGGAACCTCCCTTAATTACCCGTGATCTATTGTTGATTAATGTTGTGTTTGCATATTCATAAACTGAATAACTGTCTTCATCGCCATCACGGTAATCTAAGAGTTCAGCTCTGTGGTAGTTATCTCTTTGAGCTGAAGCCAACGAATCCACCAATTTTGTGTTCAAACGCCCCAGACTGTCTTTCTCAAGTAGATTACCCTCTTCATCGCGCTCCAACTCGTAAAAACGGTTTCCACGGTAGGGGCTCAGATCATGCTCATCGGGATCGCGAAGAGTAAGACTTGTCGTCGGTCGATAAATATCTCCTACCCACTCATTGACATTTCCGGCCATATTATAGAGCCCGTAATCATTAGGCCAATATGATCTTACTGGTGCAGGATATGGCGAGTTATCATTAAGTTTTCCTGCCAGACCCATGTAGTCCCCTTTGCTTCGTTTGAAGTTAGCTAACATTTTTCCCTGATGTCGGTCGTGCCGCTTGTATCTTGCTGTATTGTTATCCCACGGATAGATCCGTCGATCGGTGATCAACTCATCTTGCTTGGAAAGTTTTTTACCAATTAGGCCCAGAGCAGCATATTCCCACTCAGCTTCCGTTGGAAGTCGGTAGTCAGGAACAAAAATTCCGTCCTCCATTTTCACCTTTCTTTCTCCACCCGATACCTGATCTTTCAAATTCTTCTTCACATTGCCTTCATATTGCCCTACCAGGTAAGATTTGGTATTGAAGTTGTCAGCGTCCTTCTGCTCCGGATTTGGATTTAATATTCCTTTTTCAATCATCAGCATTTCATTCACCCGGTCCGTTCTCCACTTGCAATACTCGTTTGCCTGCTTCCAATTTACGCCCACTACCGGATAGTCATCAAACGACGGATGACGGAAGTATGTCTCGATTAATGGTTCATTGTACGCTAATTCTTCCCTCCAAACCAGTGTGTCGGGTAATACATCACGATATCGCTCAGGATAGCTTTCACCAAAGGTGTTAGCCGTCCAGTGTACAAAATGACGATAATCAATATTGGCAATCTCAGTCTCATCGATGTAAAAAGTTGGCACTGTGACCCTTCGAGCAACATTGTTCCACTCATAGGTTACATCTTCGTGAGTCATGCCCATTGTGAAAGTACCTCCTTCCACCAGTACCAAATTTGGAGCAGTGATCTGCCCTTTATAGTCGAGTTTCTCAAATCCACCCCACTTCTGATCATTATACTTCCAACCAGTAGTTGCGGATCTGTCCGACTGTTTGCAGCTCGTAACGGTTAGTCCAAGAGCCAAAATGAAAAACAAAAAATTCGTGTACTTTCCCATCGTTCTGTGTTGAAGATTTATTTTTTTTGGTTAGCCATCAACGTACGAAGCATTAACGCTAAACTACTCCTTTCTATTACCTAAATAGATTGAAACAATCATTATACTTCGATTCGCTACTTCCGTAGTCAAAATTTACTATGAAACTCACCTCATGTGCTCCTCCCGTATCACCAAGACTAGACAGTGTCATATCATACGAATAAGCCACCCGGAATTGGTCTTGACGTCCTTCCAACATGAAAATTAGTGCATCGGGATTGGTACTGGTGTGTCGATACCATACACCAGTTCCGACCTTATCATACCTAAAAATCGTGCCAATATTGAGTTGACTAAAGTCGCCCTGCCTGATGTACTGGATGCCTGGGGCAACAAACACACTTCCCCTCCTTCCCAAGGAAAGAACGTCGAACTCAGCCCCTCCATGTGCCGACACCCTCATAGGGAGTCCAGTACCAGTAAGATCCGTATTGATCTTTAGGAATGAAAATTCCGGCGCATTCATGTGTTTTAGTGCCAATCCACCATAGAAAGTCTCGTTGAAAACCAACAAACCCATCGATATATCAAAAACGGACAAACTTGTACCTGTCTCTGGTGGCACTTCTTCCGATGGGTAGGGTAATCCTCCCGGACTGATCGGACCAAACTCCGGATCGATTTGATCAAGAAAGATTAGACGGGACCAATCCACTCTGCTGTTAATCATACCTGCCTCTAATCCAAACCTGATCTGTAGGGTTTGGTCCACTCTCAATACGTATGCATAATATAGACTCACATCTGTAGTCTTATAAAGTCCTCTGCCAGCGTTATCGGTCAGAACTGAAATTCCAAAACCACTGCTGATAAACGGAAAGAATTGATCGTAAGAAGCGGAGTACGTCACATATGCCTGATTGAGTCTTGGCCATTGATTCCGGTAATTCAGCCCGATCTTACCACCCTCTGTACCGCCTGTGAATGCGGGGTTTAGTTCGAGAGGTGCCGCATAGAATTGACTGAAAACTGGATCCTGAGCCATAGTATAGTTACCCACTAACAGCACTGCGCAAAATGGTAGTGCCTTTACCATTAGACGTGCCAAAAGTCGATAACAACAAATAATCATCCCAACGATTTTGTTTTGAGACAAGAAATAAACTTAATTGATTTAATTTTACCCGGCAAACAGCGCCTTCTATTGAACGAACCGGAGTTGCATAGTGTTCTTCCCAGAATCGGAAAACTCCCTCTTTTTGCAGCTATTCTGACAATAATTCTCCTCTGTCTTTGGCAGATCTCTTTCTTCCAGCATTCCCTAAAGTGGGATGCCATTGATATCACTCTTCCCTGGAGATACTATACGGCAGAATGCCTACGAAATGGGTTTTTACCATGGTGGAATCCCTTTCAATTCCAGGGGTTTGCGCATGGAAGTATTCCCGAAACATGGTATCCTCCCGGGATCTTGCTGGGTTTATTTGGTGGATACTCTCTTTACGATCTCAATCTGGAATACCTGTTTCATCTGTTGGTAGCATCTGTAGGTTTCTTCAGACTGGCTAAACACCTTGGAATACAACGCAATGCTGCGAGCATTGGAGCCCTCGTATTTCCCTTAACCGGCTTCTTCATTGGCAACGCCCAGCATGTGGGTTGGATCGTTGCCGGAGCCTGGCTGCCTCATGTGTTGGTGTCGTTTGATCGATTTTCCCAAAGCTATCGATGGCAAGATGCGCTCTCATTTTGCCTGACACTTTTTATGCTTCTTACAGGTGGCTATGCTGCTTATAGCATTGTTTGCATCTATGTTCTGATAGGCATATTTATAGTGAGAGCATGGCGGAGCAGAAACAGCCTTGATCTCAGCTTTTTCCATCGCTGGCTCAGATTCGGATTGCTTGCTACTGCAATAAGCTCCGTGGCGATTGTCTGTTTATGGCAGCTCAGGGGCCTCATTGACAGGGGAGCCGGATTGGCAAGTACTGAGGTCATCGAAGGATCTTTCTATTTCAAACATCTCATCAGTCTCTTCTATCCATTTGCCTCCGTTCACGATTACCCCTCGTTTTGGGATGCCGACCAATCAATGATTTCAGTTTACATAACTATCCCGGTTCTGTTTGCACTTGGATACAGTCTCAAGCAATTCAGAAAAAGACCTAATCTTTCCTGGTGGTGCATCACCTTAATTTTCCTGCTTCTGTCTTTAGGAGCTGAATTACCTTTTAGGAAGCTTCTCAATATCTTGCCGTTTTTTGAACTTTTCAGATTTCCAAGTTTATTCCGCTACTTCTTCATTCTCGGTTTGCTATTGATCGCTTGCAGGGCACTGCAAGATATTTTAAACCAACCCCATGTTCATATCAGAAGTCTCATACGAAGGATGGCTCTGATTATCAGTGTTTTGGCTTCACTGGTCATCCTTGCAATTGCATTGACAAAGCCATCATTGATTTATGAGGTTCTAGAGCTTAGGGTTGATTCGGTGCAAGCAGCCGTGATGTTCCAAAGCGGCGTCTATCTCATTTTGTACGGTAGTCTAGCGGTTATTTCCTACTTCAAAGTCTCGTGGATATCGTTTGCTCTGTTAGCAGCTTTCATCGGAGAACTCTTCGCGTCGACCCAACTTTCCGGGAGGGTTTCGGTCTTTGCTAGTGAAGAGTTGAAAGCCGTGCAAATCTGTGTCAATAACCTACCCAACGGATTCCCTCAACCGCCACTCTCCGATATTCTGATCAGCAACTCCGACCGTACTTTGCAAGTAAATTCTATATATCGTAATACAAATACCCTGTATAAACGAATTGGATGGGATGGTTACACTCCTTTTCAATATTCAGGTTTTATCGACTTTGAAAAGTCAGAACTCTATTCCAAGAGTCTTGAGCAGCCATTTCTCTATCTTTCTACTTTAAAGGCTCCAAATCCGGCAGACAACGGCTACTACTCTTTCCCCGAATCTGACCTGACAAGAACAATCACTATCACTAATTTTCTTCCCCAGGAAATAGAAATGGAAGCTAATCTAGATGCTCCTAAACTGCTTGTCCTAAATCAAAATACACATCCTGCGTGGCGGGTTGCTTTGAATCAAAGGGAAGCCCGGATTGAATTGGTCGATGGCAACCTGACAGGTGTAATCCTCCCTGAGGGCTTCAACAAAGTAAAGTTTTGGTTTGAACCCGGGCCGCTATGGAACGGCCTTCTGATCTCTGGGGTGCTGTTTATAGTTTTACTTGGATTGTGGACATACCTCCAGATAGGGCTACTTCCTTCATGCGTTGTCTTCACGCTGCTTCTGGCTAAGCTGCTATTCACAATATCTCAATCAGACAGGGCATTTGAGGTCGACAATACAGCCGGAATGGGTGCACACTTAGTAAACACTATTGATCAAGTCAGCGCTAATGATATGCTTACGGACAGATTTCTGGATGACTATGATCTTCCACGATTTCGCGAGTGGATATTTAATGCTCCCGACACCATCACTTATTGGTCACGCGATTTGTGTTTAACTACCGAGCAAAAGCTGGCTTCAATATTAAATCAGTACTACATTATAAGAGACACCTTGGTTCAAGAAAGGTATGAGGGCTTGGTTTGCATTCGTCACAGCAGGGCAGAATGGGCAGTTGAAAGTGCCAATTATTTCGAGCTGACACCAACAAACTGGGACAAACATGACGAATTCATCGAAATCGAGCCGAATGGAAATCACTGCCAGAATATGGGTGGTCGACCTTTCAGTTCCACTTTTCATTATCAGCTATCCGAGCTCGAAGGGCAACTATCGTACATAGATTTTAGATTCTCTGTGAAGCCAAGGTCGGATGCTCACGGAGGAAAAATTGTGTTCAGCATCAGAGATGGACAGAATACTGAGATCTATCGTAAGGATTATACTTTTGGAGGAATGAACTCAATGAACCCAGCTGAATGGTCAATTGTTCAATATGCGTCTGAGATTCCAATCGATCTTGTCAGAGCGGAGCACGTGCAGGTTTATGTTTGGAATCCGGAACGGAGTGAATTCTTAATTGATAATTTGGAAGTTAAGCTACAAGTCGATGTGCGGACATTCGAGGAATAATAGGCAATGGCGACCTAACGTTTTAGCTTTGAGATCCGTTAGTATAGATAATGTGAAGCAACCGTACCGTTTACTTAGAAAGATTCTATTCCTGATTTTCCTTCTAGTTTGTTCCTCACTTTGGGCACAAACCGAAAATTCTGTATTGTCTGATGGGAAGATCTACAAGATCGGAGTGTCAGAGACTGGAGTTTTCAGGTTAGATAATGCCTTTCTACAATCATTAGGTATCAATCCCACCACCATTGATCCGCGGCAGATACAGCTTTTCGGCCATGGAGGAGGCACCTTACCCCGGGCTAATGCAGCTTCAAGGCCCGAAGATCTTCAGGAACTATCCATCCAGGTTGTTGGTGAGGGCGATGGAAATTTCGACACGGAGGACTACGTCATATTTTATGGCGAGGGACCAGAGGACTTTACCTTCGATTCAATCGATGGTAACTTCGATATTAAAATGAATGCCTTTGATGAGATCAACTACTATTTTCTCAAAATTGGAGCTGATGATGGTGCCCGGTTGGTTATGCAAGAAAGCCCTGATGCCGCCGAGTACATTTCGATGCGATATAATGATGTTCAGCACTATGAGGTAGATCAATATAATCTATTACATTTTGCTAACGATGCGAACTTACAGGGATCTGGTCAGAATTGGGTAGGCGATTTTTTCAAGACAGAAAGGTCTAAGGATTTTACCCAGTTTTTTGATTTTCGGGGGATTGATTTATCGACTCCGGTTGCAGTCGAAATGCAATTTGCGGCAAGGTCTCCGATTACTTCTCAGGTTGATTTGAATTTGGGCGGTGAAATACTTTCCAAGAGTATTTCCAGGGCTATAGTAAGTAACATAGAAGAGGACTATGCCAAGAATGGGCTGATTAAAGATCAGGTACTTCTAGCCACATCATCTCCAAGCGTGATGGTGACCTATCCTGCAAATGGCAATAACAATGAGGGTTGGTTGGACTATATCGAACTTGACTTGAGGAGGGACCTCACCTATCGCGAAGAAGCATTGTTCTTCACGGACCTGGCCTCTCAACAATATTTCACATCTGAATACCGAATTGGTGGGGCAGTAAATGATCTTATCATATGGGATATAAGTGACCGTATGAGGCCCTTAGAGGTCAACTTCGAGGTTAGCGATCGAATCGCATCCTTTAAGCATCTGCGGAACGGTTTACCCCGGTTTGCCTGCTTCCGCCTTTCCGACTGCAAAGTTCCAGATGGTATCGGTCTGGTGGAAAATCAAAATCTACATTCTATACAAAGTGCAGATTACTTGATTATTTATCACGAAGATTTTGAACGGGCAGCGTCGAAGTTGATGGAGCATCGGAGGTCATTCTCAAACCTATCCGTCGCTTCAGCCTCGATCAGTCAGGTATTTAATGAATTCTCGTCGGGGAAAACTGACCCAACTGCGATACGTGATTTTGCCAAGATGATCTATGACAGGTCTGAGCATTTCCGCTTTCTGGTATTAATCGGTGATGGGTCGTTTGACTATCGACATATCTACGACAACCTGAATAATGAGTCATTTGTGCCCGTATTTGAAACCGAAGAATCTTTTGACCCAATACTGTCGTATCCGACTGATGATTATTACGCCCTATTAAGCGATAGCGAGGGTGCGAATCTGCGGGGTGCACTGGATATTGCCGTTGGTAGACTTGCTGTGAGGACAGCAGACGAAGCAGATCTGGTGGTCCAGAAGATCATTGATTACGAGACCAAGCCGGCTACTTTGGGAGATTGGCGCACCAACATACTGTTTGTTGCAGATGACGAGGATGGAAGCCGTCATCTCGACGCAGCAGATGAAATAGCTGAAGACATTAAGCACAATTACAGTTATTTAAATATTAATAAAGTTTACCTTGATGCATTTGAACAAGAGAATACTCCAGGTGGTGTTTTTAACATAAATGCAAAGAATGCCATAAACCAAAACTTGTTTAAAGGGCAATTGGTGGTGAATTACATCGGTCATGGTGGATCAAATGGCTGGGCCCAGGAAAGAGTACTTCAGCACGAGGATATCGATAAGTGGCAAAATCCCGAAAAGCTTCCTCTCCTAATCACTGCCACGTGTTCGTTTGCAGGGTATGACAATCCTCGAAAGATCAGTGCAGGAGAATACTCTCTTACCAATCCACAAGGGGGGTCAATTGCTCTATTTACCACCGTTAGAGCAGTTTATGCAAATTCAAATGAACGGCTCACTGCCTCTGTTTTCGACAATCTGTTTAAACCTGTGAATGGACGCATCCCGACGATTGGTCAAATATTGATCAATTCGAAAAATTCCAACAGTGCAGACACATTGGGCTCGAATGCGAGAAAATTCACACTGCTTGGTGATCCAGCTATGCATTTGGCAATTCCACAATACGACGTTCGCACCTTGACTATAAATGGGAAAGACCTTTCGACCGCTGCCGCCGATACGTTGAAAGCCTTAAGCAAAGTAACTGTGACAGGTGAAATTGTGGATCATACAGGACAGATTGCTTCAGCCTTTAATGGAAAGATCTACCCAACTATTTATGATAAAGCTCTTACCTTAAGGACATTAGCTCAAGATCAAGGGAGTTTCGAACGCTCTTTCAACCTACAGAAGAGCGTCATCTTCAAAGGTTTAGCTAGTGTAAACGCCGGCCGTTTTTCCTTCACCTTCGTGATCCCAAAGGACATCAATTATGTCTTTGGCCAAGGCAAGATCAGTTACTATGCGGAAAATGGAACTCCTCTGGATGCTAAGGGGCAGTACAATGAAATCATCGTGGGTGGAACAAATGAAGCCGGGTTGAATGACACACAAGGACCCGATATTCAATTATTTATGGATGATGAAAACTTTGTATATGGTGGGATGACTGATCGAAACCCTGTTTTGCTTATCCATCTTTCAGACGAAAATGGAATCAATGTGATTGGCAATAGTATTGGCCACGATTTGACTGGAGTATTGGATAGGAATGCGCAAAACACTTTGATATTCAATGATTTCTACGAAGCAGCTCAGGATGATCATACCAGTGGGATTGTTACCTATCCATTGAACAACCTCGAACTGGGTTTGCACTCGATAGAAGTCAAGGCATGGGACATTGCTAACAATTCAAGCACGAGCTTTACAGAGTTTCTCGTTGTGGATGAGTCGGAAGCGGCTCTGCAGCATGTTTTAAACTATCCCAATCCATTTACAGACAATACCTGCTTCCAGTTTGAGCATGCATTCCCAAACCAAGATTTAGACATTCGTGTTGACATCTTTACCGTGTCCGGCAGATTGGTACATACTTTGCAGAAGACAGTAAAGTCATCGTCCCGATTGTCTCGAGATATCAAATGGGATGGCAGAGATCACTTTGGAGATCCATTGGCAAATGGTATTTACATTTATCGCTTGAAAGTACGCACTACGGACGGATCTGGCAGGCAAGTCAATAATGAGAGCGAATTACAGAAACTAGTGATCTTGCGTTAATCCAAACCTTGCAAACTAAAACGGAAGGCATTTCGTTATATTTGCGACCAATTTTTTAACAACGAGCTTTACTGATGCGACGAACACCAATTTTGACCCTTGCCATAAGCTTTATCCTGATATTTTTGGGCCTCGATGTTCAAGCACAATGCGTGGAAACCTCTCCGGGAAGTGGCAAGTACGTTTTACCAGATGGTAGCGACTGTCCGAACGCAATTCCAACGGCAGTGCCGTTTTTGCGCATTACTCCGGACGCCAGGACCGGTGCCATGGGAGATGCCGGTGTTGCTATTTCGGCCGATGCCAATAGTATGCATGTAAATACCTCGAAGTTGGCATTTGCTGACAACGATTTTGCAATCTCGGCAACCTATTCTCCTTGGTTGAGATCGTTGGGCCTTCAGGATGTGTATCTGGCATATCTGGCTGGTTATCGTCGATTGGATGATTTGCAATCCATTGGCTTTAGTCTGAGGTATTTTTCACTTGGCGATATACAATTCACTAATGAGAACGGGGAGCCAGCTGGATTTGGACGACCTAATGAATTTGAAGTAGCGGTGGGCTTTGCCCGTAAATTGGGTGAAAACTTCTCTGTGGGAATCAATGGTAAATTTATTTACTCCAATTTGGCTGGTGGTCAAGAAGTAAATGGAATCGAGATCAATCCGGGAGTAGCTGGAGCGGCAGACATTTCGTTTTATTACGCTATCCCTCTCGATGCGAGCAAGCTATCCTTTGGATTGAATCTGTCCAACCTGGGATCAAAGATTACTTACACGAAGGAAACAAACGACTTCTTGCCTGCTAACTTTGGACTGGGGGCAGCATGGGAGGTAGATTTTGACGAATACAACAAATTGACGCTTGCAGCAGATCTCAATAAACTGATGGTACCCACGCCAGAGCATCCGTCAGATCCCGGATACAATGATGAAGGTGATCCGAATATTCCCGACTATCGGGAGAGATCTTTCTTCAGAGGTGTATTGGGTTCTTTTGGAGATGCTCCCGGAGGTGCGAGTGAAGAGCTAAAAGAGTTCACCTATTCCGTAGGTGCTGAGTACTGGTACGATGGCCAATTTGCAATCAGGGCAGGCTATTTTCACGAAAACCGACTGAAGGGTAATAGACGCTATTTCACTACCGGGCTTGGTTTGAAGTATAATGTATTTGGGATCAATATGTCTTACCTGATCAGTACAAATTCGACAGCCCAAGCAAGTAACCCACTGGATAAGACGCTGAGATTCTCATTGCTATTTGACTTTGGTGATCTTGCAGGAACCGAGGTTCCAGACGCAGGTTTATAACCAAGGCAAAAGTCAAATCCCCTTAATGTCTAATGTCTGTGATGTTAAGACTAGACCGTTCCCTGCTGGTTTTCCTTGCTGCTTGTTTTCTATTGGTATTGGTTGGCTTTGTATTGTCTGGTAAAGAATCCCCCCAGATCCCACCTGCCGAAAAAGTAAAAGGAGTGTGCTGGGTAGCAGGTGATTCAGTGATTATCGACAATTTTGCAGACCTCAATCGCATTGGGGCCAATTGGATTTCTCAGACCCCCTTTGGCTGGCAACAACATCACAATAGTCCTTCGATCCGACTTGAAACACAACATGTCTTGTGGGGTGAGACAGACAGTGGTATTCGAGAGACTACCTTACTAGCCAGGAAAGCTGGATTGAAAACAATGCTCAAGCCACACATTTGGCTCACACAAGCCAATGGCAAATGGCGATCAGATATTGTGATGGATAACGAAGGAGATTGGCAAAGTTGGTTCACGTCCTATGAAGCATTTATTCTTCACTACGCCAAGCTAGCAGAACAACTACAAATCGACGCGCTGTGCATAGGAACCGAGTTGCATTTGACGGCGACAATCCGTCCAGATGCCTGGAAAAAGATCATCAGTGAAGTGAGGAAAGTGTATTCCGGCGACCTTACCTATGCTGCAAACTTCTACAAGGAGTATGAAGACATCACTTTTTGGGATGACCTAGACTATATTGGAGTACAAGGATATTTTCCATTGACATACAAGATGAAGCCGGAGGTAACTGACCTGGAGTCAGGTTGGAGAGATCACAAACGTGTGATGAGGAACTTAAGTAAAAAGTACAATAAGGAGATTTACTTCACTGAACTTGGGTATCGAAATTCCGAAGATGCGGCAGTGGATCCGTGGACATGGCCGGGGCAAATGAGTGCTGGCCGTCGAGTGGTCTGTGATGCTACCCAAGACAAATGTTACCAAGCCTTTTTCCAGTCATTGTGGGATGAGTCCTGGTTTGGCGGTGTTTTTATTTGGAAATGGTTTCATCAAACATATCGCTATAACGACCCTGATTTTATAGCAGAAAAAGAAGAAAGAAGAGAAAGGCGTAAACAAAGTAATCCTGACTGGAATGTATTAATCGATTTCTCTCCTCAAGGCAAACCGGCAGAACAGACGATTCAGAGATTCTTTTCCGTCGCAGAATAAGAATGCTACAGGGATGTAAACCGGATTCTGTAATCACCCTAAGGCGATCCTCTATCATTTATCTAGCCATCTCCTCACGAAGATGGTCTATCTGCCTACCCCTTCCGCTGTCATTGCTGATCGTTGGGCGAGCAACCCTTCCTACCCGAGGGTAGAGCGAAATATACGTGGCATTTCAACCCGCAAGGTTTATCCTCCTGCGATGTTACCATCACAAGACGTGCGCTCTTACCGCACGTTTTCACCCTTACCTCACCGTAGCAAGGCGGTATAGTTTCTGCGACACTTTCTGTTCCCGTCATATGACGGGACCCATCCGTTAGATGGTGCGGTGCTCTACGTTGTCCGGATTTTCCTCATTCTGCCGGCAAATCTCCGCCAAAACGCGATAGAGCTCCCTGTAGCTTAGTCTTAAAAAAATCTTTCTTTTTATAAATAAACAAATTATAAATTATAAATTTGTTTAATATGATTTTTTCTCATTAGTTGTATATGACGAATATACGGCCGTCAAAGGAATTTCAACTTCCCCTTCTCTTTTGGGCTCTATCAACTTTGTTTCTCCTGGTTGCCGGCTACATGCACTACCATTTTTATCAAAAAGATGGAATGCAAAAAGCACGGTCTCAGTTCGAGTCTTATCTGGCATCAGCAGAGTCAGAATTTCTAACGCTACATAAGGATAATGAGTTCCTGCATAAACTGCCCGGTATTTTCCAATCTGATCAACCGGATATCGATCTGATAAGGTCAATAGTCAAACTTGATGGAAAACCATTCACTCTGTTTATCCTGGACAACCAGGAACTCGTGTTTTGGTCAAATGACCACGTCAGGATGCCCGACCTCGATCAATTAAGCACTGGCAATCCGTATTACCAAGACAGAAATAATTTCTACAGGGCCCTTTATGGTCAATTTACCAAACAGGACAAGACCTTCAAAACAGTAGGCCTAGTCCCCATTCGCCTCGGTTCTGAACCCAATCCATATGAACATATTGGCCGGTCGATACCTGCTTCGATCACCCTATCTGATCAGTCAGGTACACCCGTCATGACCAGCAACGGGGAAGAGTTTCTATTTATTAATAATCCCAACACAAAACCTTTATCTCGTAATGAAGTCGGTATACTGCTTTTACTATATGGCTTAGTTGCCATTGCTCTGGCTGCCCTAGTTCAACAAATATCTAAGCTCCTGATTGAGAAAGTAGGGTTGTGGTACGGAATTGCCTTCTTTGTGATCACGGCCGCCGGCATTCGCTTCATTACCTATTTACTTGATTTTACCCAGCCCTTTAATGCATTGCCCATTTTTAATCCCTCATTGACCGCTCCTGCATTCCATCCTTCTCTGGGAGATCTGTTGATAAACATTTTGATCTTTCTGTGGATCACTATTTTTTTGATAAACCAGATCTCCTTGCGAATACCGGTGAGGATGAAGCTCTCCAAGCAGTTGATGTTGTGCTTTGTAGGTTATCTTTTCATATTCACCTCCTTGATCTGGCTTTCACGATTTTGCAAGGATCTCATTCAAAAGACATCAATAAACTTTGACTTCGAAAGTGTTTTTAACCTCGACATTTTAAGCATTTCAGCACTAGTAGGAATTATCTTGCTTCTCTTTGCTCTCTTCATTTGGTCAGCCAAGATGGTGTCGCTAATCCAGCAATTTGCCGTTCCCTTGCGGTTCAAAATCACAGCAGGTATAGCAGCGTTGCTAACTTCACTTCCCATTCTTTTCAACATTAATCCATCTATTGCTCTTTTTCAGTTTGCTCTGGTTGCCGGTATTTTCATTTTGCTCATGGATGTCTTTTTGGAAGTGAAGACACCCAATTTCACCTGGATCGTCTTATGGTTAGTGGTCTTATCTGGATTTTCCTCCATTCTGCTCTTCAAGTACAACAAGGATAAGGACATGGCGCTGCGCACTATGATAGCTAAACAGTTGACTGAAGAAGTAGATACAGTTGCCTTGCGTGAGATGAATCAGATGCTGCAAGTTGTTGACGAACCTTTACATGATCTTGCAAATTCGCCAATGGTCTTATCCATGTTGTCAGAAACGATAATTAAGGGATCGACCTATCTGGGCAACTACTACCGCTTAAGCTTTCCAGCGACCTCCAGCCAAGATTTTGTCCAGTTGGATTTCAATGTTGAGGATAGGATGTACTATCAAAATCCAAAACAGCTAGATCAATACCTCACATTCGTGACCTTAAGCAATGGACAAAGACTGGCCCTTCAATTTGAAAAAAAGAATAGTAACCCATATACGCCCGTTCCTAGTCTACTTCCGGTATCTAACTTTAAAGGTATCGGGGCTTTGCAAAATTATGAGTACGCCATTTACAAAGATGGCAAATGCATAGAACGGAGCTCTTCTGACTACAAAATGATTCTCGAAGATGATCTAGGCGGAGATCCGGTGACAATGCAATATAAACTAGGCTGGTCAGACTTGATCTATCACAACGGAACCTATCTCACTATGGTAGGTCGGAAACTAACCGGTCTGATTAAGCCCGTTTCTTTGTTTTCTTACTTGTTTGTGGTGATCGTTATCATCATCTTCTTTCTACTTCTGCTCAATACTTTCATCCCCTACCTACCGAAGGAATTTAACTTTACGTTCTCTAATCAGATTTCACTTCGTAACAAAATCCAGGTCAGTGTCTTGGCCTTGATCATTCTTTCATTCATCATTATTGGTATTGTGACGGTAGTATATTTTCAATCCAATGCCGAAAAGACCAATGAGGACCGGTTGAAAGAAAAGGCCTCAGCTCTGCAGTTTGAAATTCAAGAGGAGATCAACAGATTATCATTGAGTCGCCTTGATTCCCAACTCATTGGTAATCTGCAAAATCTGGCTCTACAATACAGCACACATATTCAGATTTTTGATATTAACGGCCAATTACTTGAAACTTCTGATCCGGAAGCTCTCAAGCGCGGCTATCTGGCAGATTTGATGAGTTTTGACCCACTGATCCGCATGAGACAACTGGGAGAGTCCATCCTTATTCATGAAGAAACAAATCAAAAGGGTGAGCAGGAGCAGAGTGCCTATTTTTCCTTCCGCAACCAGAATGGTCAGTTATTGGGATATGCCGGATTACCAGTTTATCCGGGGAGAGCAGATGCTTGGGATAGGGTGAAGGACTTTATGGGTACTCTCCTTAATGTGTACGTGTTCTTGCTGCTCATTGCTGGTGCTTTTGCCTTGGCGGTTGCAAACAGTATCACGCGACCAATGACTGTGCTAGGACAAAAACTAAAAGACTTCAAATTGGGCCGGTCGAATGAACCCCTGCAATGGAAAACGAGTGACGAGCTTGGAATTTTAATTCAGGAGTACAATCAAATGATTGTCAAGTTGGATGAAAGTGCCGATCTGTTGGCTCAGACTGAAAGGGAGGTAGCCTGGCGAGAAATGGCTAAGCAGGTAGCACACGAGATAAAGAATCCCTTGACTCCGATGAAGTTGAGTATTCAACATTTACAGCACGCTATTCAAAATGCCGATCCCATAGAGTCTAAGCAATTAGTGCAACGTGTTGCCATCACCCTAATAGAGCAAATCGATAATTTATCCAAAATTGCTGCTGAATTTTCGACGTTTGCCAAGATGCCTAAACCACAATATGAAAGCATAGTCCTGAATGATCTGGTTGCATCAGTGCATGATCTGTTTAAGAAGCGTGACGATATGGATTTCAACCTATATGTACCCATTGATGAGATCTATGTCAACGCCGATAAAAGTCATCTTCTCCGGGTGCTCAACAATCTGATCAAGAACGCTATTCAGGCTATTCCGCCAAGCCGACGGGGAGCCATTGATATCAAGCTGGAAAAACGGGGTGAAAAAGCAGTGATTCAGGTCAGTGATAATGGCAAAGGAATTAGCCGGGAGATGAGGGAGAAAGTTTTCTATCCAAACTTCACTACCAAAACATCAGGAACTGGGCTGGGGCTGGCCATTTCCAAGAACATTGTCGAATCGTTCGGTGGTAGAATCTACTTCGAGACAGAAGAAAATGTAGGTACGAAGTTCTTCTTCGAACTTCCGCTACTCAAGAGCGAAGAGCTGGAATTTGCCCTACGGTATGCGGGATAGCTGCTGTTCTAATTCAGGGCTTCCTTCATTGTCAACCCAATGTCAGCGGGAGATTGCACCACATGAATTCCACATTCCGACATGATTTCCATCTTAGCGGCGGCTGTATCATCTTTCCCTCCGATTATTGCCCCGGCATGTCCCATTTTACGGCCTTTAGGTGCCGTCTGACCCGCAATAAATCCGACGACAGGTTTTGTACCATTCTGCTTGATCCAACGAGATGCTTCTGCCTCCATTCCTCCTCCGATTTCACCGATCATGACGATACCAGCTGTTTCGTCATCATGCATTAACATTTCCACTGCCTCCTTTGTAGTTGTACCTACTATGGGATCCCCCCCAATGCCAATACATGTCGACTGGCCCATTCCAGCCTTGGTCACTTGATCCACAGCCTCGTAGGTAAGGGTGCCAGACCGAGATACGATTCCTATGTGTCCCTTCCGATGAATGAACCCAGGCATGATACCTACTTTGGCCTCCTCTGGGGTGATTACACCGGGACAGTTGGGCCCAACTAGCACGCTGGATCTGCCCTCCAAATAGGCTTTCGTCTTGATCATATCCTGCACTGGGATACCCTCCGTGATACAGATGATCACCTTAATACCGGCATCGGCTGCCTCCATTATGGCATCGGTGGCAAAAGCCGGGGGGACAAAAATTATAGAAGTGTCGGCCCCTACTTGCTCGACCGCCCGGGCTACTGTATTAAAGACCGGCTTCTCTAAATGTTTCATACCTCCTTTACCAGGTGTCACCCCACCTACGATATTGGTCCCGTATTCAATCATTTGAGATGCATGAAAGGTGCCTTCGTTTCCTGTGAATCCCTGTACGATGATCCTTGAGTCCTTGTTTACCAGTACTGACATGAGTCTATTCGATTATAAATACTTGCTCATCCGGCTTCGACATATAATACTTCTCGCGGGCGTATTTCTCTTTGTTGCGGGTGATATCTTCCTTCAGCTTCCTGGTTGCGTCAATTTCCTCTAGAAGAAATTCTTTTTCGGCTTCCAGTTTATTGATGTTCTTGCTTAGGTTCCATTGTGTAGCCAAGGCGTTCTTATCAAAGAAGGCCACCCAAATGGCGAAAATCGTGAATGCAAGAATGTATTTATTAAGAAGAAGGACGGTAATTCTTTTGACTACGGGAATCCCGTAAGTCAACCATGTAGTTTTCATATTTCAAGCGTGTATAACACTTTAAATATAGTAATTATCTCTATCATGAGCCCAATAGAGCCGATCCGGGATAGATGGCATTGTCCCCCAATTCTTCTTCGATCCTGAGCAACTGATTGTACTTAGCAATACGGTCGGAGCGGGACGCTGAGCCGGTTTTTATCTGTCCGGTATTAAGACCTACAGCCAGATCAGCTATAGTGGTATCTTCTGTTTCGCCGGAACGATGACTCATTATGCTGGTAAACCCATGCCTGGTGGCCAGTTGGACCGCTTCGATTGTCTCAGTAAGTGAACCAATCTGATTCACTTTGATCAGAATGGAGTTGGCGGCTTGGGTATCAATTCCTTCCTGGAGCCTTACTGTATTGGTCACAAAGAGATCATCTCCTACAAGTTGCACCCGTTCTCCGATGGCGGAGGTAAGACTTCTCCAACCATCCCAATCGTCCTCATGTAGTCCATCCTCGATAGAAAAGATTGGATACTTATCGGTCCAGTCCTTCCAGAATGCCACCATCTCTTCGCTGCTGAGCTTTTGGCCGGTAGATTGATGGAAGTGATATACTTGAGCTTCCTCATCATAGAACTCGCTTGCTGCAGCATCCATGGCAATAACCATATCTTCTCCAGGGCGAAAGCCTGAGGCTTCGATAGCTTGTAGCACAGTTTCTATAGCTTCAGTGTTGGAGGAGAGGTTCGGTGCAAAGCCTCCTTCGTCACCGACATTGGTGGAATGCCCTTTACTGTGCAATACTTTCTTCAAATTGTGGAATACCTCCACACCCATTCGAAGTCCTTCAGAAAACTGGCTGGCTCCCACAGGCATGATCATAAATTCTTGAAAATCGATGCTATTATCGGCATGCGAACCTCCATTGAGAATATTCATTAAGGGTACCGGTAAGACTCGGGCGTTCACTCCGCCAATGTAGCGATACAATGGTAGTCCGACTTCTCCCGCTGCAGCTTTCGCTGCGGCTAGGCTCACACCCAAAATGGCATTAGCACCCAGACGAGACTTATTGTCGGTGCCATCCAGTTCGATCATGATTTTGTCCAGATATACCTGATCCAAGACTTCTACTCCAAGCAGAGCTTCCTGGATCGTATCTTCAACATTACGGCATGCATCATTCACTCCTTTCCCAAGAAATCGGTTCTTATCACCATCTCGCAGTTCCACCGCTTCGTATTTTCCGGTAGACGCCCCTGAGGGAACAGCTGCCCTACCCCTAAAGCCCGCCTGGCTGGTCACCTCCACTTCCACTGTAGGGTTGCCCCGGGAGTCCAATATTTCTCTTGCTCTGATATCAACTATGCTGCTCATCTGTGACTTGTTCTGGTTTGCGAATCTTCATGTATTGGATAAACTGATCGAATAGGTATCTCGCGTCATGTGGGCCCGGACTAGCTTCCGGATGATATTGCACGGAGAATGCATCGCGATCACGAATCTTCATTCCTTCAATACTACCATCGTTGAGATTGATATGGGTGACTTCAATCTTGTCTTCCAACTGCCTGATAGAATCAGGATCTACTCCGAAACCGTGATTTTGACTAGTGATTTCACATTTTCCCGTGATCATATTCTTCACCGGATGATTAATTCCTCTATGCCCATGATGCATCTTATAAGTCGACACCCCCGACGCCAGACCAAGAATCTGATGACCCAGGCAGATGCCGAAAAGCGGTTTATTGCTAGCTAGTACTTTCTTGGTACTTTCTACGGCATATTTCATGGGCTCGGGATCTCCCGGACCGTTTGAAATGAAGTATCCATCAGGCTGCCAATTTTCAACTTCCTCAAATGGAGTTTGGGCAGGAAAAACCTGGAGGTAACAATCACGATCTACCAAACACTTCAGAATGCTTCGCTTTACTCCGAAATCATATACAGCAACCCGTAAGCTCGCCGTAGACTCACCTAAGAAATACGGCTGATCCGTGCTCACCTTAGACGCAAGCTCCAAGCCTTTCATCGATGGTACCTTAGAAAGAATTTTAGCAAGTTCCTCCAGATCAAAAATTTCCGAGGATATAATAGCATTCATGGCTCCCTTGTCACGAATATGCTTGACGATAGCCCTGGTATCCACATCCGAAATGGCGACCAGATCTTCTCTCACGAAGTAGTCATTGATAGATTCATCCGCCAAATTCCGTGAATAATCATTTGTGAAATTTTTGCAGATGAACCCTGCGATTTTGATGCTATCAGATTCTACTTCCTGAGATTTGATGCCGTAATTTCCAATGTGTGCATTGGTTGCCACCAGGATCTGTCCGAAGTAAGATGGATCAGTGAAGATCTCCTGATATCCGGTCATTCCTGTGTTGAAACAGATTTCTCCCGTGGTTGTACCTAATTTGCCTGCTGATTTGCCATGGAATACTGTACCATCTTCCAGAAGAAGTACTGCCTTTCCACCTATTGATTCATCCATCCTAAACTGCTTGTCAAAAACTTCGTGCAAATATAGATACTGAGGTCAGATTAGAAAAGAATCGTATGAGAAGAACCCAGATTTGACAATAAAAAAGGGATCGTCCAAAGACGATCCCTTCATATTTTCTTTCTGCAGTCATCTTCATTCTTCTTCTGCGCTCGCTAGCGTGGTAGCAGTTGCTGCCGATGCACCAGTTGCATCTTCGCCGGCACCCCGACGTCTTCTTCCCCGACGAGTCCTTCTGCGTTGTTCCTTGCCTTCCTTTTCGTTGGAATAAATTGAATTGAAATCTACAAACTCGATCAAGGCCATCTCGGCACTATCTGATGGCCGAAAACCGGTTCGGATCACTCGGGTGTATCCACCCGGCCGGTCACCTACGGTAGCTGAAACAGGACCAAATAGCTCTTTCACTGCATCTTTGTTTTGCAAGTAGCTGAAAACCACCCTCCGGGAATGTGTAGTATTTGCCCTGGATTTCGTGACCAGAGGTTCGACGTATTTCTTCAAGGCCTTCGCTTTGGCCAAGGTGGTGCGAATACGCTTATGCTCAATAAGTGAACACGCCATATTTGCCAGCAAAGCACGGCGATGTCCCTTCTTTCTACTGAGATGATTGAATTTCTTTCCGTGTCTCATATTAAATGATTTTGATCATCGCAACACCAGGAGCAAAACTCGACCGGTAATTTGCAGCACTGAGTTATTTCTAGTCCTCGTCCAATTTGTACGGCGCCAGGTCCATACCAAATGTCAATCCCTTATTGGTAAGTAGTTCTTCAATTTCCACAAGTGACTTCTTACCGAAATTTCTGAATTTGAGCAGTTCGTGCATCTCGTACTGCACCAACTCACCGAGAGTATTTATTTTAGCCGCCTTTAGACAGTTGTAAGCCCGCACAGACAGATCGAGATCTTCCAATGACGTTTTTAGCAGCTTACGCATATGAAGGATATGCTCGTCAACTACAGTGTCTTCACTTCTACCTGCATCGTCAAAAGTGATATTTTCATCGGTGATCAATACCAAATGCTGAATCAAGATCCGTGATGCTTCTTTGATCGCTTCTTCCGGATGAATAGTGCCATCTGTCTTTAGACTAATGGTTAATTTCTCATAGTCAGTCTTTTGACCAACCCGTGTATTCTCAACATGGTATGCGACGTTCTTGATTGGGGTGTATATCGCATCTACTGGAATCACTCCAATTGGAGCATCTTTCGGCAAATTTTCGTCGGCAGCCAGGTAACCACGTCCTTTTGAAACCGTGAACTCCATTTCCAGATTCACAGATGTATCCATATGACAGATATGAAGATCGGGATTCATTACTTTGAAGATATTCGTATGTTCTTCAATATCTCCCGCTTTGAATTGTTCTTTGCCTCGCAAAGTGATGTATATCTTCTCCTCATTAAGTTCAGCATCAAGAATCGCAGGCTTCAGACGGATCTGTTTGATGTTAAGTATGATATCAATTACATCCTCTAGAACTCCGTTGATAGTGGCAAATTCGTGGTCAATCCCAGCAATCCTTACTGCCGATACTGCATATCCTTCAAGGGATGAAAGTAAAATCCGCCGGAGGGAATTGCCAATGGTTTGGCCAAAGCCCGGCTCAAGAGGTTTAAATTCAAAAGTTCCTTCAAACTCATCTGCTTTTTGAAGTAGTATTTTATTAGGCTTCTGAAAATTTAGTATACTCATAGTTATGCTCTATTAGATAGGAGATAGTCAAAATGCTGGCTATGTCAGGTAGCCAAGAGAAATTACTTCGAATACAATTCAACAATTAATTGCTCGTTGATCGGTTCTGGAATTTGCCCTCTCTCGGGATATTCCAAAAATTTTCCTTGAAAAGTATCTGTGTTAAATTCCAACCAAGGAAATTTTCTCACATCTGATTTTGTCTCAACTGAATCAACGATTGTGTCTAGTCTTCTTGATCGGTTTCTTACCGATATAATGTCGCCAGGCCGAAGGATGCAAGATGGAATGTTTGTAACCACTCCATTCAACATAATGTGTTTGTGAGATACCAACTGGCGAGCTGCCCTCCGGGTAGGAGCCAGACCCAATCGGAATACCGTATTATCAAGTCGGGCTTCAAGATATTGTAGCAATACCTCTCCGGTCACCCCCTTTTTTCTACTAGCTTTTTCGAAGAGAAATCGAAATTGTCGCTCCAAGATACCATAGGTATATTTGGCTTTCTGCTTTTCCATCAATTGAATGGCATAGTCAGATTTCTGCTTACGCCTTCTCTTGTTTCCATGTTCTCCAGGGGGATACTTCTTCTTCTCAAAGTTCTTGTCAAACCCATAAATGAGTTGACCAAAGGCTCTTGATTTCTTTGTTTTTGGACCAGTATATCGTGCCATCTAAATCCTTTTCTTTAGGATGTTCTCAAATGATCTAAACGCGTCGCTTCTTGGGAGGTCGGCATCCATTGTGAGGAATAGGAGTAACGTCCTGAATTCGCTTTACTTTTATACCTGAATTATCAATCGCTCTAATAGCAGCTTCACGGCCTGAGCCAGGACCCTTTACAAAGATTTCTGCCACACGCATTCCAGCGTCAAATGCAACCTGAGCAGCATCGGAGGCAGCAACCTGAGCAGCATAAGGAGTATTCTTCTTAGAACCCCTGAAACCTGCTTTTCCAGCCGAAGCCCATGAAATCACCTGGCCTTGTTTATTGCATATTGAAACGATTATATTGTTGAAACTAGCCTGGATATAGGCCACACCTTCAGGATCAACACTAACCTTCCTTTTTTTCTTTGTCTTAGCCATTCAACAAGTAATAATTTATTAATGTGATTATTTCGTTGCCTTCTTCTTGTTGGCAACCGTCTTTTTTCTTCCTTTCCGGGTTCGGGCATTTGTACGAGTTCGCTGACCCCTAACTGGCAATCCCTTTCGGTGGCGCAACCCCCTGTAAGAAGCAATATCCATCAACCGCTTTATATTCAGTTGAACTTCACTACGTAGTTCACCTTCTACCTTGTACTCATCTTGAATGATCTGGGAAATCGAACGGATATTTGCATCGGTCCAATTCTCCACCTTTACATTCTCTTCGATTCCAGCTTTCGAAAGAATATCTCGAGCCTTGGACTTGCCTAATCCATAAATGTATGTGAGTCCGACAACTCCTCTTTTCGTTCTGGGTAGATCCACTCCTGCAATACGAGCCATATCGAATTAACCTTGACGTTGTTTAAACTTGGGATTCTTCTTGTTGATGATATACACCTTACCATTTCTTCGTACGATCTTACAATCTGCTGATCGCTTTTTTATGGATGCCTTTACCTTCATTTTCGTTGCTATTTATATCGATAAATTATTCGCCCACGACTCAGATCATAAGGCGACATTTCGACAGAAACCTTGTCTCCCGGCAAGATTCGGATATAGTTCATGCGCATCTTGCCAGAAATGGTAGCTACAATCTGATGATCGTTTTCCAGACGTACCCGAAACATTGCGTTTGAAAGCGCTTCCTCAATAATACCGTCTTGTTTGATCAAATCCTGCTTAGCCATACCCAAAATTCGGAGTGCAAATATCTAATTTTTTATCGAGATTTCCTGTACATGTGGATTATTTTTGATACACTCCTCCAACATCGAATGATCTGACAGAATGTCCGCTTTTTCAAGGCCTATTGCAACGGTATGTTCATAATGAGCTGAAGGCTTGAAATCCTTTGTTCTGATCGTCCAGCCATCTTGTCCTTGCACCACCTCTTTTCTTCCCAAGTTTACCATTGGTTCGATTGCCAGTACCAAGCCGAAAGTCAACTTGGTGCCCCGGCCTCGTTTGCCGTAATTGGGTACTTCCGGACCTTCATGCAGATTTTGTCCAATGCCGTGGCCAACCAGCTCCCTGACTACACTGTAGGAGTATTTCTTCTCGCAAAGATCTTGTACGGCACTTCCAATATCACCCAGTCTCTTTCCCTCGACAGCTTGATCAATTGCCTTGTACAAGGATGTCTTCGTAACCCTCAACAATTCCAAGGTTTCTTCAGCCACATCACCGATTGCAAAAGTATAGGCGGCATCTCCGTAATATCCATCCAGTAGTGCTCCGCAGTCTACTGAAACAATATCTCCCTCAACAAATGGCTCATTGTTGGGTATACCATGTACCACACATTCGTTGCGAGAAATGCAAAGCGTTGCTGGGAAACCTCGATAGCCCTTGAAACCTGGTTTAGCACCAGACGAACGTATTAAGTCTTCGGCAGCCTGATCAATGTCGAGTCCCGTCACACCGGGAGCAAGCATTTCAGCCACCTTCGCCAAGGCCTCACAGACGATAAGACAACTGCGACGTATCTTTTCTATCTCGACTTGATTCTTATAATAGATCATTTGTCACTACCCTGTTACAAAAAAATGGTCCAGTATAGACTAGGACCACTTCTATAAGTATCGAACTATATATATAGTTCAAAAGATCTTCGTTTTTTTACAGATCCGAACCGATCGTCTGCATTGAGCTACGGCCTTTCAGCTTTCCTGACTTCACCAACCCATCATATTTCCGCATAAGAAGATGCGACTCTATCTGCTGGAGTGTATCAAGTACAACCCCCACCAGGATCAAAAGCGATGTCCCTCCAAAGAAGAATGCAAAACTTTGATTGACACCAAACAGTAAGAATACGATCGCAGGCAAGATGGCAATGAGACCCAGGAATATGGACCCGGGTAAAGTTACTCTTGTCGTGACCGAATCAATAAAGTCAGCTGTGGGTTTACCAGGTTTAACACCAGGAATAAAAGCATTTTGCCTCTTGAGATATTCCGAATATTGTTGCGGGTTGACTAGCAAGGCGGTGTACACAAATGTGAATGCTACTACGAGAACAAAATATATGATGTTGTACGGCACGGCAAAAGGATCAGAAAGCGATCTTACCAGTTCATTGGCAGCAAAAGCATTACCGCTCTGTCCTCCCACAAACTGAGCTACTGTGCCGGGAAGGAACATGATCGCTTGGGCAAAGATGATCGGCATTACGCCTGCTGCTGCTACCTTGACTGGAATATAATCTCTCACACCTGACACTGGCATGTTGATACCTCGGCCTATCATCCTCTTCGCAAACTGAAGTGGAATTTTTCGAATCCCCTGAATTACTAGAACCGTTACCATGGTGACAAAAAACAAGGCTGCTAATTCAAGAACAAAGATGATCAGCCCACCACTTTCAATTTGAGATTGAAATTCAAAAACAATTGATGATGGTAAGGTTGCAATGATTCCAATCATAATCAGAATTGAAATACCATTTCCAATACCTCTATCTGTAATTTTTTCACCAAGCCACATGGCAAAGATCGTACCCGTAGAAAGGATAATTATGTTACTAAACCAAAAGATTCCAGGGGCTAGAGTCGGATCAACAGCTCCCTGCGAGCTAATATAGGTAAGGTAAGCCCCACCCTGAACTAGTGTTATTGCCAATGTCAGTAAACGGGTGATCTGGGTCAACTTCTTTCTACCAGACTCACCTTCCTTCTGCTGCAACCTTTGGAAGTAAGGCACTGCAAAACCCATGAGCTGAATAATGATCGAAGCCGTGATATAGGGCATAATTCCTAGAGCAAATACCGCAGCTCTGTTGAATGCTCCTCCGGCAAACATATTGATCAACCCGAGAAGATCAGTTGCTCCTTGATTTTGAGTGGCTGTCTCAAGGACACTTGGATCTACTCCGGGCAACACCACGAAAGAACCAAAGCGATACACCGCGATCATCCCAATTGCAAAGAGAATTCGAGTCCTCAACTCTTTGATCTTCCAAATGTTACGTATCGTTTGGATGAAGCTTTTCATTCGCTGATGTTAGATGATATTGACGGTTCCTCCTTTCTCTTCAATAGCTGCCTTTGCAGAGGCACTGCATGCGTGCACTGTCACATCCAGTTTCTTACTGAGCTCACCCCGACCAAGGATCTTCACTTTATCATTTTTCTTAATATACTGTTTTTCACGTAACACGGCTTTGTCGATCGAGCTCACCCCGTATTTTTCTGCAAAGGTCGTCAACTGATCCAGGTTTATGGTTACGTATTCTTTCCGATTAGGACTATTGAAGCCTACCTTGGGCAAGCGCATCTGAAGTGGCATCTGACCTCCTTCGAAATTACGTTTTCGCTTGTACCCAGATCTTGACTTAGCCCCTTTGTGACCTCGTGTAGAGGTTCCTCCCCTGCCACTACCCTGTCCACGAGCAATTCGCTTTCTCTTTTTGGTAGCTCCCTTAGCTGGTGTCAGATTATGTAATTCCATTTCTTATTCTTCTATGATTTACTTAGGAAACTTCCTCTACTGTCACCAGGTGTTCAACTTTTCGAATCATCCCTTGGACCTGAGGTGTCAAATCATGTTCTACAATCTGATTCATCTTTCGCAAGCCGAGGGCACGCATTGTAGCCTTCTGACGCTTCGTCTGATCAATCACACTTCGCACCTGCTTTATTTTCACTTTGCCCATTGTTCAGTATTTGCGACTATCCTTCGAAAACTTTCTCAACTGATATTCCTCTCTGTCTTGCCACATCTCTGGGATCCCTCAGCTTTGAAAGGGCGTCGATCGTAGCTTTCACCACATTATGCGGATTGGAGGACCCCTGTGCTTTTGCCAAAACGTTGTGCACACCGGCGATCTCTAACACAGCTCTCATTGCACCTCCCGCAATCACACCAGTACCATCTGAAGCTGGCTTGATCAGTACTTTACCTGCACCAAATTTTCCTTTTTGTTCGTGAGGAATTGTACCCTTGTAGATCGGCACTTTGATCAGATTTTTCTTTGCATCATCTACCGCTTTAGCTATGCATTCCGAGACATCACGAGCTTTCCCAAGTCCATGTCCCACTGTACCCTCTCCATCGCCGACAACTACTATTGCTGCAAAACTAAATGTACGTCCACCTTTAGTCACTTTAGCAACCCGGTTTAGATTCACCAGTTTTTCCTTTAGCTCGGTGTCAGTCGGTTTTACTCTTTTTTGATTGTTAGCCATAATATTAATTTACAAGGTCAATCCCGCCTCACGGGCACCATCCGCAACCGCTTTCACACGGCCATGATACAAATAGCCTCCTCGATCAAAAACCACTCGATCTATCTCCATGCTCTTTGCACGGTCGGCGATCAACTTTCCAATTTCTTTTGCCTGATCAATCTTATTAGTAATCGAAGAAGGTCCTTTTTCTTTCCAGTTGGCCTGAGCCAGTGTTTTTCCGGTGGAGTCATCGATCAACTGACAATAGATTCCCTTATTGGATCTAAAGACAGACAACCTTGGTCGGGCATTAGTCCCGACTATTTTTTTTCTTATCCGGTGCCGGATCCTCCTTCTTCTTTCTACCTTGACCTTACTCATAATCCCTGATTTAAATCAATTTACTTAGCTGCAGCTTTTCCTGCTTTCCTCCTGATCACTTCGTCAACATATTTAATCCCTTTCCCTTTATAAGGTTCGGGCTTTCTAAAGGATCGAATTTTTGAGGCAACTTGTCCAATCAGCTGCTTATCGATTCCGGAGAGGCGTACCATCGGATTCTTACCTTTCTCCATTGCCGTTTCCAGCTGCAATTCATCAGGAATATAGAACATCACCGGGTGAGAATAACCAATTGAAAGTTCAAGTAAATTGCCAGTGTTATTCGCCCTGTATCCGACACCAACCAGTTCTAGTTCTTTGACATACCCTTCCGATACACCAACCACCATGTTCCTTAGCAGGGCGTTGTACAAACCATGGAGCGACTTGTGACGCTTCTGTTCGGTAGGCCGCTGTAAAGTGATGGTACCATCTTCCAACACTATTTTAATATCGGGATCAATCTGTTGTGATAATTCCCCTTTTGGACCTTTTACAGTCACTGTATTACGATCACTGATTTTCACTTCCACGCCATTTGGGATCGATATTTCAGACTTGCCTATTCTCGACATGGTGATCTATTAGTTTTTCCTTAATTAATAAACGTAGCAGAGTACTTCACCGCCAATGTTTTGCTTCCTCGCTTCTTTACCGGTCATCACCCCTTTGGAAGTTGAGATGATTGCAATTCCTAACCCATTAATAATGCGAGGCAAGTCACCTGCACCAGCAAATTTGCGCAGACCAGGTCGACTGATTCTTCCCATCTTTCTGATCACTGGGACTTTGCCATTGTACTTCAATGCGATCTTGATCACATCCTGAGGCTTCTGCTCTTGAAATGTGTACTTATGAATAAAACCCTGATCATAGAGGATCTCAGTCACTCGCTTCTTCAACTTTGAAGAGGGTATTTCCACGATGGCATGACCTGCCATTTGAGCATTTCGTATTCTTGTCAGGTAATCTGCTATTGGATCTGTTACAGCCATTGATTTCTTCCGATTTAATTTACCAACTCGCCTTAGTTACCCCTGGAATCTTGCCGTCAAGGGCCATTTTTCGAAAAGCTACTCTGCACAGTCCAAATTGACGCATGTACCCCTTTGGTCGCCCGGTCAACTTGCAGCGATTGTGGAGACGCACCCTGGAAGAATTGCGAGGAAGCTTATCCAATTCATCCCATCGACCTTCTTCCTTCAACTTTTTCCGCAGTTCAGCATATTTAGCCACCATTCTGGCTCTCTTTCTTTCTCTGGCAATTATTGATTTCTTCGCCATTTGAGTCTAATTATTCTGATTTTTAAAAGGCATACCCATCTCACGTAACAATACTAAAGCCTCTTCATCTGTTTTCGCAGAAGTAACAATAGTTATATCTAAACCACTAATTCTGTTTACTTTATCCAAATCTATTTCCGGAAAAATGATCTGCTCGGAGATTCCAAGAGAATAATTTCCCCTACCATCGAAGCTTTTGTCATTAATGCCGCGAAAGTCGCGAACCCGAGGGAGTGCAACAGTGACGAGTCGCTCTAAGAATTCATACATTCGATCCTTCCTCAGTGTGACTCTCGCTCCAATCAACATGCCTTCACGAAGTTTGAAATTTGACACTGATTTCTTGGCGACGGTAGCTACTGCCATCTGACCGGCTATAAGCGACATTTCCTCGACCGCATTGTCTACCAACTTCTTGTCCTGAGTTGCTTGTCCAACTCCCTGATTCAGACAAATCTTCTCAATTCGGGGAACCTCCATGATTGAATCATACTGGAAAGTTTCCAGTAACTTGGGTACCACAGTCTCCCTATAAAGTTTTCTAAAAGCTGGTTCGTACGCCATTACCTTATTGTTTCTCCTGATTTCTTTGAATATCGAACAAGCTTGCCATCTTCCATCCTTCTTCCGATCCGAGTGGTCTCACCGGTTTTGGGGTCCAATAACATTAGATTGGAAAGGTGTATCGGATTATTAATCTCCCTAATCCCACCGGCACGCTCATTAGTTGGTTTGGCATGTTTTTTTGCCAGATTTACATCTTCGACAATAGCACGATACTTCCTGGGAAGAATCTGCAGAATCTCACCTTCTACACCTTTATAGGCGCCGGCAATCACTCTCACCCTATCACCCTTTTTCAGATGTAGCTTTCCTTCGTATACTACTTTCTTACCCATTTTGATCGACTTTTAAAGTACTTCAGGGGCTAATGAAATAATTCGCATATAATCTCTTTCTCTCAATTCCCTCGCCACCGGACCAAAAATCCTCGTACCTCTTGGTTCATCAGTCGCATTCAATAGCACCACGGCATTGTCATCAAATCTTATGTATGAACCATCTCTTCGGCGTATTTCTTTCTTCGTACGCACTATCACTGCCTTAGAAACCGTACCTTTCTTTAATCCACCTGGTGATGCTTCCTTGACCGATACAACAATCTGATCCCCTATGGATGCATACCTACGCTTTGAACCTCCCAAAACTCGAATGCACAACACCTCCTTGGCACCACTGTTATCCGCAACCTTCAATCTGCTCTCCTGCTGTATCATCTTTATGCCTTTTTAAAAATTCCTATTTAGCTTTCTCTAAAATCTCAACTAGACGCCATCGCTTTCTCCTGCTTAATGGTCGGATCTCCATGATCTTTACCAAGTCTCCCACCGAGCAAGCATTCTTATCGTCATGAACCATGAATTTCTTACGTCTTTTCACAAACTTTCCGTAGATCGGATGCTTCAACTTTCTCTCTACCAGCACAGTGATGGATTTGTCCATTTTGTTGCTGGCTACTACACCAATTCTGGTTTTTCTTACTTTTCTTTCAGCCATTGTCAATTAGCTTTTTATCCGTCTACGAGCTCTAATTCTTGATCGCTTAGCGAGTTGGTCCTCACTCATTTCGATGACCTCCCTTCGACGTACTTCAGTCTTTAAACGGGCGATATCTCTCCTTACCTCACGAAGCACCAATGGATTCTCTAATCCTTTAGTTGCATGATCAAACTTCATCTTCTGGTATTGTGTCTCTGTTTCTGCCAGTTCATTGAGAAGATCATCTTTCGAGAAATCCTGCAATTCTATCGTCTTTTTACTTGGCATGCCAACCTACTTTTTAAATCAATAGTTTATGCGTAATCAACCCTGGTTACAAATTTCGTCATCACTGGTAGTTTCTGAGCTGCCAGTCGCAGAGCTTCTTTAGCAGTTTCTGCAGAAACTCCATCGGCTTCAAACATGATGCATCCAGGTTTCACCACTGCCACGTAATGATCTAATGCACCCTTGCCCTTACCCATTCTCACTTCCTGGGGCTTTGAGGTAATTGGTTTATCCGGAAATATTCTGATCCAAACTTTTCCTTCCCTCTTCATGTAACGAGTCATTGCAATCCTGGCAGCTTCAATTTGCCGGTTGGTTATCCTTCCATGAGTCGTGGCTTTCAAACCGAATGAACCAAAGGAAATCGTGCTTCCCCGATGAGCCAAACCTCGGTTACGGCCCTTCTGTTGCTTACGATATTTTGTTCGTTTTGGTTGTAACATTTTCCCCTCTTTTTGCTAGAATGTATTTACGGAAAGACCCTCCCGAAAAAGTTTGGCAAAGGTACGATCTTTCAAATTATTTTTCTAACTGTTCTTTGAAATTCTACCACCGCGCTTACGCCCTTTACCACCTCGTTTGTCGACTCCTACATTTGGAGAAAGATCTCGCTTGCCAAGCACCTCGCCACGACATATCCACACCTTCACTCCAATTTTGCCGTACACCGTTTGGGCCTCAATCAATGAGTAGTCAATATCTGCACGAAATGTATGCAATGGGATACGACCATCTTTATATTCTTCACTTCGGGCCATATCCGCACCGTTCAACCTTCCGCTAATGCGCACCTTAATTCCTTGCGCTCCTGCCCGCATTGTAGATTGAATTGCCATTTTAATCGCCCGACGATAATTAATTCTTGCCTCAAGCTGTTTGGCCACAGACTCCCCCACAATGGCCGCATCCAGTTCGGGCTTGCGGATCTCAACGATATTGATTTGGACATCTGTACCAGTTAGTTTCTTCAACTCCTCCTTGATCCGATCAACCTCCGCACCACCCTTACCAATGATAATCCCTGGTCGGCTGGTATGTACTGTCACCGTAATGCGTTTCAGCGTACGCTCAATGATCACTCGTGCTATTCCTCCTTTCTGTACCCGGGCACTGAGGTATTCTCTGATCCGCTCGTCCTCGACTACTTTAGAAGCATAGTCTTTTCCACCAAACCAGTTTGAATCCCATCCACGAATGATTCCTAATCGATTACCTATCGGGTTTGTCTTCTGACCCATATTATTTGATTTTTATAGTCTATTCTTCCTCGTCTCCTGCAAAATCCAACTCAAGGGGCACCCGGTTCTCAACAACCATAGTCACATGGTTGGATCTTTTACGAATCCGAAGTGCTCGACCATGCGGTGCCGGCCGAAATCTCTTTAGCATTCCTGCTTCATCTACCAATAATGATTTAATAAACAGGTCATGATCATCAGCATTCACCGCCATGTTATTCTTCTGCTCCCAGTTGGCAATGGCAGACAGCAACAGTTTTTCTAGCCAGCTAGCTGCCTCTTTCTTGGTATATCTGAGAATGTTCAGCGCGTCTTCCACATCTTTCCCTCTAATAACATCTGCAACAAGCCTCATCTTTCTCGCAGACATGGGACAGTTTCTCAATTTTGCTAAAGCTTCCATTTTCTTCTACCTAAACTTTTACAACAGTTTTATTATCTACGGTTTCCGGCGTGACCTCTGAATACTCTGGTTGGTGCAAATTCACCAAGCTTATGACCGACCATATTTTCCGTAACGAACACGGGAACAAATGTTTTCCCATTATGGACAGCAATAGTCTCTCCTACCATATCAGGTATGATCATTGAAGCCCTGGACCAGGTTTTGATTACGGTCTTTTTCTTACCCTCTTTAGCCTTTGCCACCTTGGTCAGCAACTTATGATATACGTATGGACCCTTTTTTATAGATCTGGCCATGGATACGATTATTTAGATTTTCTTTTTGAAATGATAAGTTTACTTGAGGTTTTCTTCTTATTTCTTGTTTTCTGGCCCTTCGCCATCACGCCAGTTCTGGAACGAGGATGTCCCCCAGAAGCTTTTCCTTCACCTCCTCCCATCGGGTGATCTACCGGATTCATGGCCACACCTCGTACTCTCGGCCTTCTACCTACCCAACGTCTTCGACCTGCTTTTCCATAGATTTGAAGACCATGGTCTGGATTAGAAGTAGATCCGATGGTAGCCTTACATGCAGCTAAGATCCTGCGAACTTCTCCCGAAGGAAGTTTGACAACTACAAAGCGACCTTCCTTTCCAATCAAAGTGGCGCTGGTACCTGCACTACGCGCTAAAGCAGCACCTCTGCCAGGACTCAACTCGATCGCATGAATGTCGGCTCCCAATGGTATATCGCTGAGGTACAGAGCGTTACCAACATCGGGTGACACTCCCTGACCTGCATTTACAGTATCTCCAACTTGCAACTTGTTTGGAGCGATGATGTATCGCTTCTCACCATCAGCATAATAGATTAATGCGATGAACGCACTTCTGTTGGGATCATATTCAATCTGTTTGACCTTGCCTGGCACTCCCTCCTTATCTCGCTTAAAGTCAATCACTCGGTACCTTCGTTTGTGGCCCCCTCCCCTATTACGTACGGTCATCTTACCTGACTTATTTCGACCGCCACTCTTCTTCATAGGAGCCAGAAGGCTCTTTTCAGGGCTATCAGTCGTCACCTCCTGGAATGTATTCCCGATTCGATAACGAGTACCTGGAGTTACTGGTTTGAATTTCTTTACTGCCATTGTTACAACTTTAAAGATCAGATATCACCGAAAAAGTCAATCTCCTCACCAGCAGCTAGCTTGACAATCGCCTTTTTAATAGGACTTACCCGTCCTGATTGTACACCAGCTCTTGTAAAGCGTTTCTTCGATTTGCCGGGCATCGTCAAAGTGTTTACCGACTCGACATTGACGCTATACATCTTCTCTACTGCTTTTCGGATCTCGATTTTATTTGCCTTTCTATCTACCACAAATGTGTACTGTCCCTGTTTGTCGGACAGACCTTCTGCTTTCTCAGAGATGATCGGCTTAATAAGTATGTTCCTTGCCATTTTTTTGGTCTTCTTATTTACTGATTGCCTAGATTACTCACTGCACTCTCTGCCAGGACCAATTTCGAGGCATTCAAAATATCATAGGTGTTCATATTTCTTGCTTCTACTACCTTGGCTTTCTTGTAGTTGCGACTAGACAGATGCAATACCTGATCATGGTCGCCAGTGATGAAAAGGACCTTCTCCTCACTAACCTGCAGGTTGTCAAGTACCCCTTTGAATTCACTCGTTTTAGGAGCATCAAAGGTAAAGTCTTCGAGGATCAGGATATTTCCATCTGCTGCCTTTTCAGAGAGCGCACTATTGCGCGCCAATGCTTTGACCTTTTTGTTCAGGCGAACAGAATAGGTTTTTGGTCGCGGTCCAAAGATCTTGCCTCCCCCTCGAAATAAGGGATTCTTGATATCTCCTGCTCGTGCCGTTCCCGTTCCCTTCTGACGCTTTATCTTCCTTGTTGAACCTTTGACTTCGTTTCGCTCTTTTGTTTTGTGAGTACCCTGTCTTTGATGAGCACGAAATTGCTTCACCGCAAGATAGACAGCGTGTTCATTGGGTTCTACCCCGAAAACCTGCTCTGGAAGCTCCACCGAACGTCCCGTCTTTTTACCCTCGATATTTAGCACATCTACTTTCATTGCACTTATTTTTCAATGACAACAAATGTTCCCTTATGGCCCGGAATTGCACCCTTGATCAATACCAGGTTCTGTTCCGGAAATAACTTGAGGACACTTAGATTTCTCATCTTTACACGGCTGTTACCAGTTTGTCCTGCCATACGCATGCCCTTAAATACTCTGGATGGATACGAAGATGCTCCGATCGATCCAGGGGCGCGTTGACGATTGTGCTGACCGTGCGTAGCATCATTCACACCTCGAAAATTATGTCGTTTTACTACTCCCTGAAATCCCTTTCCTTTGCTGGTACCTACTACACTGACTATGTCACCTTCCTGAAGTACTTCATCCAGGGTAATCGTATCTCCCAAGTTTTTTTCCAGATCGCAATCGCGAAATTCCACAAGCTTCCTTTTAGGGGTAGTGTTAGCTTTGTCGAAATGACCCAACATAGGTTTGCTGGTGTTCTTGGCTTTGGCTTCGCCATAGCTCAGCTGCAATGCGTTGTAACCGTCGGCATCTTCACTCTTTATCTGTGTCACTACGCAGGGTCCAGCTTCCACCACGGTACAGGCCACATTTCGACCAAGCTCGTCGAAAACACTGGTCATACCAATTTTTCTACCGATAATTCCGTTCACCGTTCAAAAATTTATTTTTGATCAATAATTCACCTCTCTTGAAGTCAGAGCATTTCCGACAGAGGGAATCTTATGTCAACTTTACTTGGATGTCTACACCACTCGGAAGTTCAAGGCGTGACAGTGCGTCTACAGTCTTCTGAGTTGGTGTATAAATCTCAATCAACCGTTTGTGCGTACGCAACTGAAATTGCTCCCGAGATTTTTTGTTGACATGCGGAGATCGCAGGACAGTAAAAACCTTCTTTTCAGTTGGCAGCGGAATCGGTCCTGTCACAACAGCACCACTGCTGCGAACAGTTTTCACAATCTTCTCCGTCGACTTGTCAACCAGATTATGGTCGTACGAACGAAGTTTGATTCTGATTTTTTGATTCATACCTATTTATTAATTCAAATTCTAAATCTACCTTAAACGCTGACCTCACCTCGAGCCCGTTCAATGATCTCGCTGGCTATTCCGTCTGGTGTTTTAGCATAGTGCGAAAACTCCATTGACGATGCAGCTCGTCCTGACGTGATCGTTCGAAGCTGAGTGACATATCCAAACATTTCTGCAAGAGGAACATCTGCTTTTATCACCACAGCATTATTCTTCATATCCTGACCCTTGACGATTCCCCTTCTTCTATTCAAGTCCCCAATTACGGCTCCAGTGTATTCGTCTGGGGAGGTCACCTCAAGTTTCATAATGGGCTCAAGTAGTACTGGTTTTGCCTTTGGTGCAGCAAACCTGAATCCTTCTTTTGATGCTAGTTCGAATGCAATCGGCTTAGAATCCACCGCATGAGTTGATCCATCGAACAATCTCACCTTCATACTATCGATACTGTATCCTGCCAGCACACCGCTCTCCATCATTGAAGTGAAGCCTTTGACTACCGATGGGATAAATTCTCTCGGCACGCTACCACCAACCACATCATTCTGAAACTGCATCTTCGTCTTGCCGCTCTTGAAGTCATCGCTCTGCAAGAAATCCTCATCAGCTGGCCCAAGATCAAACTCAATTTCAGCAAACAACCCGGACCCACCAGTTTGTTTCTTCAGCCTCTCACGGTGAGTAACCGTCTCCTGTAGAGCCTCTTTATAATTAACTTGGGGAGCTCCCTGATTACATTCCACCTTGAACTCCCTCCTCAATCGATCAATGATGATCTCCAAGTGAAGTTCTCCCATGCCACTGATCACGGTCTGATTCGTTTCATCATCGTATCGTACTCGGAAAGTAGGATCTTCTTCAGCTAATTTCGCCAGGGCCATCCCCAGCTTTTCCAGATCTTTTTGAGTCTTCGGTTCAACCGCCAAACCAATCACAGGTTCTGGAAACGTCATACTTTCCAAAACGATGGGCTTGTTCACCTCACAAAGAGTGTCTCCTGTCTTTATATCCTTAAATCCAACTGCTGCAGCAATATCACCAGCCTGAACTCTATCCACTGGGTTCTGCTTATTAGAATGCATCTGATAAAGCCGAGAGATTCGCTCTTTTTTGTCAGATCTAGTATTCAATACATAAGAACCTGCGTCTAGCGAACCAGAGTAAACTCGAAAGAATGCTAGCCGCCCCACATATGGATCGGTTGCAATCTTAAAAGCCAGTGCTGCAAAGGGTGCATCCGGATCCGGCTTCCGCTTTATGGCTTCGCCGGTACCTGGATGAGTCCCCTCCACTGCATCTACATCAAGAGGAGATGGCATATAAGAACATACTGCATCGAGCACTGCCTGAACACCCTTATTCTTGAAGGCAGATCCACACATCATTGGAATAATGCTCATATCAATCACAGCGGCTCGTATAGCGGCTCGTATCTCATCCGGTGTTATTGAGTTCGGATCTTCGAAATACTTCTCCAAGATGCCCTCATCGTACTCAGCAACTGACTCCAGCAATTTCTCCCGGTACTCCGACACCACATCTTTTAAATCATCTGGTATCGGAATCACTTCATAAGTCATTCCCAAATCCTGCATATTCCAGATGATCGCCTCATTGGTAATGAGATCAACAACACCTTTAAAATTCTCTTCAGCCCCAATCGGGACTTGTAATGGCACCGGATTGGCACCTAACATTTCTTTCACCTGCCTTACAACCTCAAAGAAGTCAGCTCCTTGCCTATCCATCTTATTTACAAAACCGATCCTTGGCACACGGTACCGGTCGGCTTGTCTCCACACGGTTTCAGACTGAGGCTCAACCCCACTTACTGCACAGAACAAAGCCACTACACCATCCAGAACCCTCAGTGAGCGTTCCACCTCCACAGTAAAGTCAACGTGGCCTGGTGTATCGATTATATTAATGGTATAGCCTTCATCTTTCCACCTCCAGGAAGTCTTGGTAGCTGCCGAGGTAATCGTGATTCCCCTTTCCTGCTCTTGCTCCATCCAATCCATTGTGGCAGCACCATCATGTACTTCCCCAATCTTATGACTGATCCCCGTGTAATACAAGATTCGCTCAGTAGTAGTCGTCTTACCGGCATCAATGTGAGCGGCAATCCCGATGTTCCTTGTATACTTTAAGTCTATCATGTAGAATCTGAGCTTTAAATTATCTGAATCTAAAATGAGCAAACGCACGGTTCGCTTCCGCCATCCTGTGTGTATCTTCTTTTCGCTTAACTGCCGCACCCTCACCCTTACTGGCAGCAATTAATTCTGCCGATAATTTCTCGGCCATCCCTTTCCCATTTCGCTCTTTGGCAAAACGAATTATCCACTTCATGCCAATGGACAGTTTTCGTTGTGCTGGGATCTCGGCAGGAATTTGAAAGGTAGCACCTCCAATTCTGCGGCTCCTTACTTCCACCTGTGGAGTAGCATTAGTCAAGGCAGACTTCCACACTTCGAGTGGCTCTTCTCCAGTCCGCTCCTTTATAAGATCCATAGCATCATAAAAGATCTTGTAGGCAAGGCCCTTTTTACCCCTTTGCATCAGATTGTTGACAAATCGCGTCACCATCGTGTCCCCATAACGGGGATCCGGTGCAAGAATTCTCAACTTTGGCTTACGCTTCCTCATACGATTCCGTTAATAAATTACTTCGGGCGCTTTGTCCCGTATTTTGATCTACTTTGTTTTCTGTCGTTCACACCAGCGGTGTCTAAAGCACCCCTCACGATCGTGTATCGAACACCTGGTAGATCCTTCACCCGTCCACCTCTCAATAAGACAATGGAGTGCTCTTGAAGATTATGACCTTCGCCAGGTATATAGGCAATCACCTCTATTCCGTTGGTCAACCTAACCTTCGCCACTTTACGCAAAGCAGAATTTGGCTTCTTGGGTGTGGTAGTATATACTCTGGTACATACCCCTCTTTTCTGAGGACTACCTTCAAGTGCCCTAGTTTTACTCTTGGTTATTACTTTCTTCCTGCCTTTTCTTACCAGCTGATTTATAGTAGGCATAATCCTTTATTTGCAAATAAAATCAAGGTCTCCGACACTGATTATCAACCAGAGAGGACGACCATTTGTCAAAAGCGTGGGCAAAGATAGGCTTAATTTCCTGTATTTCAAACATCGAATTCTATTAAATTCCTCAATGATATGTGGCCCAATACTGCGGTTTTCGGTACATTCCCAATGACTCAGAAATCGAAGAATCTAACATATGCAGGTCTCGATCAGAAAAGCCATCGACAAGGACATAGCCGATATATTCAACCTGGTCAAGGAGCTCGCTCGCTATGAGCGGTCCGAAGACCAGGTCATAGCCACCTTGGATGATTATGTGAATGCTTTCAGTAACGGAACATTTGATGCCTTGGTAGCACATGCAGGTGATCAGGTAATTGGCTGCGCACTCTATTACTTGACATGGTCTACCTGGCGCGGCAAAATGTATTACTTGGAAGATTTCATTGTGGCTGAATCATTTCGGGGTAAGGGCATAGGAGGTCAACTCTTTAAAGCATTTTTAGAAGAGGCAAAGGCCCAGGAATGTCGAATCGTAAAATGGCAGGTACTAGATTGGAACGAACCGGCACTAAGATTCTATGAAAAACACAAAGCCATCATCGAGAAGGAATGGTGGAATGGCAAAATTCTCTTCGACCAGGATTAGCTCGACCTATCTAATAGTTGAGTAAATAATTCGCCAATCAATGCCTTTACAGTCGTATTGGTTGACACTTGATTCAATTGGTCCATGCCCCTGGTGAAATATGATTGCTTCATTTCGGCACATAGTTCGTTTAGCCGCAAAGACCTGAAAATACCCTTCACCCGATTCACATCAGAGTCGACTAGTGTGGTGGGTCTGTGGTAAATTTCACCAAGAATCTTTCTGTCGGAATCACTGGCTAACTCGAGGGCCTTGATATATAGAAGGGTCTTTTTTCTTTGGAGTATATCTCCTCCACTCCGTTTCCCAACTGAATCCATTTGACCGAATACATCAAGGTAATCGTCTTGAATCTGGAAGGCCATGCCCATATTTTCACCACATTGGAATATTAGATCCATATCCAAAGCGGAAGCCCCCGCTGCCAAAGCTCCCAGCGCCATCGATGCTCCCAATAATACGGCGGTTTTGTATCGGATCATTCGCATATACATAGATTCATCTACCTCAGCCTCATTCTCGAAATCCATATCGTATTGCTGCCCTTCACAGATTTGGATAGCTATCCTATTAAATAGTTGGAGTGCCTCAAGCGCAGCGGTAGGTTCAAGATCTCGAGGTAAATAATGATATGTGAGGATAAGCAATGCATCTCCAGAAAGAATACCGGCATTCAAGCCATATCTAATATGAACGGCTGCCGATCCTCGACGCATAGGAGCCTCGTCCATGATGTCATCATGCATGAGGGTGAAATTGTGAAATAGCTCGACGGCCAAAGCTTGTGGCAAGGCGCGATTCCACTGTTCCTCATACAAATGATAAGATAACAAACAAAGAAGGGGTCGGATCTGTTTGCTTGGCTGATCGAGGAGATAATTGATCGGATCGTAAAGTCCCGAGGGGTTCTTTTTCTTGACCTCCTCTAATCTGTATGCATTAAATGTATTTAGATATAGATCGAACCGGGACATCAGCGGTTGCTCTTCTTTCGGCATCAACGCAAGATACTAGATCATCCCCTGATCTCGACACGTTCCTCCATGGGTTTTTCCAATTCTTCTTTAGCAATAAATTTCAATGAGAGACTATTCACACAATGTCGGAGGTTCTTGGGAGTGATGTACTCGCCTTTGAAGACGTGACCAAGATGCGCTTGGCAGTTACTGCATACAATCTCAGTGCGGCGACCATCTGCATCCGGCACTCTTGTCACGGCACCTTCGACTTCATCGTCGAAACTGGGCCAGCCGCAATGGGAGGGAAACTTGTGTTGCGACAAGTAAAGTTCAGCATCACAGCGTTTGCACAAATAGACACCTTCCGCTTCATGGCGATATAATTTGCCGGTGAAAGGTCGTTCTGTGCCTTTGTGTTCGATCACATAGGTTTCTTGCTCGCTAAGTGGATTTTTTTTCAAGACTTTCTTTCTTCAGAAGATGTGCAAATTTATTTCTAAACTTCATCATTTTCGGATCAATGACTGCTCTGCAATAACCATGACTGGGATTGTCTTGATAAAAGTTCTGATGATAAGCCTCAGCTGGATAAAAAGTACTCGCCTCCGTTATTTCAGTTACCACAGGATCATCATAGAGCTGAGTAGCTACTAATTCTTTGGACTCCTCGGCTACTTTTCTCTGCTCTTCCGAATGGTAAAAGACAACGGATCGATACTGAGTACCCCGGTCATGACCTTGCCTATTCAATGTGGTCGGGTCGTGAGAGGCCCACAAAACATTGAGCAAATCATCGTACGATATTTCATCTGGATTAAAGTGTATTCGAATTACTTCCGCATGACCGGTGGTGCCTGAACAAACCTCTCGATATTTGGGATCAGCAGTCTTGCCTCCCATATAGCCGCTCTCTACAGACTTTACTCCCTTTAATTGTTGGAAAACTGCCTCCACACACCAAAAGCATCCTGCACCGAAAGTTGCTATTTCTGACATGTCATTTATTTATTTACACGATTCAAACTAGTCACCACCAAACTTTAGACTGAGTATCAGTAGATGGGCTTCATCAGCATGCCCTTTAGGCACCAGAAGCTCCAATTCGCCAATCACAACATAGACTGAATCTTGTTTGTTCATTTCAATCGTCGGGATACCATGCTCGTTGAGCATCGATTTTACAATGCCAGCTTCAATTGGGTCTGCGGTAGCAAATACTTTGACCCATTGAACATTATCACTCACCCTTTGAAGCCGATTTTCTTGTGCGACCCATCACAAAATGGCTTCTTAGCCGAAGCACCACATCTGCACAGATAAGCAGTATCCGCTTTGGTCATTTCAGTTCCATCAGGCATGGTAATTACGCAAGCAGATTTCAATGCCAAGGGACCATTTTCAATTACCTCAACTTCAACTTCGCTACCTGTGCTTTCCATCTGATTTTCCATTACTTCCAGCTCATATGATAAAGCACCTGAAGGGCACTGGTCAACCTGTTTGATAATCGCTTCCTTGTCTGCTTTGGAAAGATCTATCCAGGGCCGATTTTGCAAATTGAATACCTGACCAAGTCCTCTGATGCATTTACCCGAGTGAACACAAAGTGAGTTGGTCCAGATCACTGTCAAGTCGTCTTTCGTATATCTTCTTTCTTTTTCCGCCATTCTAATGGTTTTAACCAAATTAGTCATTTTTTATACCGATTCAAACCTCGGTAGTTCGGCATTTGAACTTCCTTCAATTGCCCTTGGCAACTGTGAGCCTCTTACCGATGAAAATAGCGATCACGCATATACCAATCGAGAGATAGCCTACATCTTCATAGTGCAATAGTTCATTGGAAGAACCAAATACGATCATACTGCCACTGATCAGTGATGCTAATGCGACCGATAGCTGTTGCAGTGCAGATTTAACACTCATGAAGCTGCCCCTACTAGTCGGACCAACCGCAGCGGTAATCATTGTCTGAGGAGCGATCATCCGACCACTACCAAAAATGAAAAAGAGACTAGTTGCAATGAGAGCTACAGGAATGGGAGTCAAATTCATATTTGTGATCCATACCACAGGTATGAAAGATATTAGCATGAGCACCAAAAATGTAGGATATGGCGTAAAACGATCAGTGATTCTACCTATTAGAGGAGCTGTAAAGACCGTGAGCAAACCACCCAAAAAGTAGATGAGGGTGATCTCGCTTTGGTCAAAACCAACATTCCTCGTCATGTAAGGGGCAATAAAGGGAATGATCAGGAAGTGTCCCAGTACTAAAACCATCCCCAAAAAGAGAGCACTAACCTGGTTTGAGTCAGTGAAGATAGCTCGCAAGATTTTGAGTGGCTGGGTTACGACGTCTCCATCAAGATGCCCTTTTATTCTGGGAAACCGCGTCACTATCACGATGGTTATGAGCAAACCCAAACTGCCGATGAACAAGAATGGAGCATTCCAACTGAATTGATCTGCAAGGAACAAACCGACGGGCACACCCAAGGCAGCTGCTGCTGAGAATCCAGCCGTGAGAACTCCGATCGCAGCTCCTCTGCGTTCGTAGGTAAATAGATCGCTGACAATGGACAACGCAAGGGCCCCGATCACTCCTCCAAAAAGACCGGTAATCAATCGTACTGACAGTAGGAATATATAGCTATTGGCTATTCCACATAGAAGGGTACCGATACTGAAACCCGTGTAGACAAAGATCAATGCATTTCGCCGATCAAAGCGATCCAAGAGGAATGTTGCAACCAGACTTGAGAAAAAGGCTGCTAATGCATAAATCGAAACCAGATAACTAAACTGGGAGGGGTTAATTCCGTATAGATCCATGAAAATATCGCCTAGAGGCATCATGATCATGGCATCCATAATGTGGGTGAAATTGATTGAAGCTAGTACAATGACGACAAACCGTTCCTGGGAAGACATTGCCACTGATGTAATTAGTTTCGATTTTCGAGATCGGAGACATTATTCCCAGGCGAGCGAGATTGAATTTTCATCGAGACCTTGGTCGCCTTCTTTTACCACCTGGCTGCATCACCGCACCACGGTGTCTCTGGCGAACCTTTGTCATTGCTCCTTGGTTCTTCAATGCTTTCTCAAATTGAACAATCTGTTCTTTTATTTGCGGTTCGGATGCTTTTTGTTGTTTCGCTTCTCTTAAATAGAGTTTGGCCGCCTGCATATTATTTTTCAGGACCGCCAGATTGGACAGCTGTAAGAAGACCATTGCTTTTTCATTTTCTGAAGGCAACCCTGTGTCTCTTGCCTTCATCAGAAGCTCTTCGGCTTCGTCATTCCTCTTAAATTGCATGGCTAAGCCTCCCTTGATCATATAGAAATACGCCCGATTAGCACTATACAACCAACGAGGATTTATGACCAAGTTTAGCCTTTTTTCTGCCCCCGTGAAATCAGATTTTTCCATCAATTGAGCAGCGGATTGAACTGTACCCAATAGGATGTAGCCAATCAACAGAAGCAAACCCAACAATAGAAATGGGAAGGAATACCAAAATCCAAATAAGAATGCCAGAATTGTACCGCCGATTAGGCAAACAGCAATCAGGGCGAATCGCAGATATATATTGATTGTAAACATTATCTAACTATTTACCACCTGACAAAGGTAACCAAAGGATGATATGACTTAAACCAAAATCTTATTTCAGACCCCGATTATTTGATCGAGCCAACAAAAATTATCTTCTATTTTTACCAACTCAGTATATTTTCTGACTCCTATGGACCTTTTGAAATATCAGTTACGCTCCTTTGAGAAAGTACCGGTTCGGATCTACGAAAATTCCTTCGAAGCATCCAAACATGTGGCAAGATCTATTGCACTGGCGATCAGGCAGAAACAACAGGAAAATGAATCCATCGTCCTGGGCCTTGCCACCGGCTCCACCCCTATAATATTATACCATGAACTAGTAAGGTTACATCGCGAAGAGAATCTCAGCTTTGCCAATGTCATCACATTCAATCTGGACGAATATTATCCTATGCAGCCGAGTGATTCAAGGAGTTATGTGCGATTTATGCATCAACACCTTTTTGATCACATCGACATAGATCCCAAAAATGTACACATTCCTAGTGGTACGGTGAGTATGGACAAAGTAGGACTCTATTGTATCGAGTACGAAGAAAAGATCGATGCAGTCGGCGGTATTGACATTCAGGTTTTGGGAATAGGTCGAACCGGTCATATAGGTTTCAATGAGCCAGGCTCATGGGAAGGTAGCCTCACCAGACTTGTAAAACTGGATAATGTCACCAGACGAGATGCAATCAAAGATTTTGTGGAATTGGATAAAGTACCCTATCGGGCGGTGACGATGGGTATCGCTAGCATCTTCAAGGCCAAAATGATCTATTTGATGGCCTTTGGAATGCATAAAGCAGAGGTGGTGAAAAAGGCCGTGGAAAATGAGATCTCTACATCTTGTCCGGCCTCATACCTCCAAAACCATCCAAATGTAAAATGCATTCTGGATCAACAAGCCGCCGAGGCGCTTACCAAGATCAGTACGCCTTGGCAAGTAGGATTGTGCAATTGGACTGATGACCTGATCTGCAAGGCTGTATTGTGGTTGAGCCTCAAAACTGGAAAACCGATACTCAAATTATTGGATGAAGATTACAATGAACACGGTCTGAGCGATCTGATCGTAGAGCATGATTCCGCCTATAATATCAACATTAAGATATTCAACCGGATGCAACACACGATCACCGGATGGCCAGGTGGCAAACCCGATTCCGATGATTCTCAGCGTCCGGAACGGGCTCTACCTGCGAAAAAGCGAGTGATCATATTCAGCCCTCATCCCGATGATGATGTAATATCAATGGGTGGTACTTTCATAAGACTGGTCGAACAAGGACATGAGGTGCACGTAGTCTACCAAACCTCCGGCAATATTGCCGTGCACGATCATGATGCTCTTCGATTTGTTGAGTTCATCAGGGAATTTGGTCCCCACCTCAATGCAGAGCTAAAGAAGATCGGAAAGCTGTACACTAAACTGCGCAAGCATTTGCTAAATAAACCTCCGGGCGAGCCCGATATTCCAGAAATCAGAATTATTAAGGGATTAGTTAGAAGGGGCGAAGCGCGTGCTGGTGCCAGAGTATGTGGATTGGATGACGAAAATATTCATTTCCTCGATTTACCTTTTTATGAAACCGGGCTCACTAAAAAGAGTCAGGTCAATGATGCCGACATCAATATCATTGAAGAACTGCTCAATCAAATTAAGCCACATCAAATCTATGCCGCCGGAGATCTTGCAGACCCCCATGGCACACACGAAATTTGCCTAAATGCCACGCTTCAGGCTATTGAGCGTTTGAAAGGTGAAGATTGGGTAAAGGACTGTTGGCTCTGGCTGTATCGCGGCGCCTGGCATGAATGGCGAATGGACCAAATTGAAATGGCAGTGCCATTGAGTCCAGCAGAATTGATGCGGAAGCGTAAGGCAATATTCATGCACCAGTCGCAAAAAGATCGACCGCCATTTCCCGGAAGTGATGAACGCGAATTTTGGCAGCGTGCTGAAGATCGAAATCGAGAAACAGCACAACAATACCACAATGTGGGGCTTGCTAATTACGAAGCGATTGAAGCGTTTGTACGATGGAAGTTTGACCGAAGAAGCATTTGAAGCAATGAAAGGCACTTCTAACTGTTAAAATTTGAAAAAAAGGTGGCTTATATTTTACATTACTATAGCAATTGCCTTATATTTACTTTTGAAAAATAGTTTTGAGTGTGTTCGTAAAAGCCACAGTATCAAAAGGGATGCTGTGGTTTTTCATTTCTACCTGCCTCCTACCAGGATCCAGTTTCCCACCACATTAAGAAATGAACTCTCTCTGAAGACAGGTTTGAAGACTTCTTGATAGAACAACTCTGTTCTTTGTTTGTCTGTCGATGTGCGGTACAATCGATTGTACAGTACTAGACCATCTTTCTCAAGGCTATCACGCAACATTTTGTTTATCGGTGTTTGCTCAAAACCCTTTGGAATCACATCATCTAGAAATAGATCGACGATGATAAGATCAAAAAGACGTTCATTCTGCTGTACAAAGTGAACAGCATCCGCACATATCGTCTCAATGGGCGAACGAATTCTTCCAAGCATGTACTTGGAGGCCAGATAGATCACTGATTCATCGATCTCCACAGCCACATAATTGTAGGTCTTAGCAAATATCTTTTCCAACATGAAAGGCACACTTGCCAATCCTAACCCTAAAATCAGAACATTCGCTCCATCGTGGGGAAGTTCAATTCGCTGAAAGGCTTGTCGATAATTGATGTATAGATCCTCGAAAGAATAGATTGACTTTTCGGTAGTCAGTTGGTACCTGCCTCTGCTAAGACTGACCTGCAAAACGGGATTGGTTGGACTTGACAATTCCTCCACCGGAACCTCGATGAAATAACTGGCAACCCACTGCCACCAAGAAGGGCGATTCATGAATTTAAACGCTCGTAGCCATCACGATGATGCTCGGTTTTCACATAGACAGACTTCAAAAGCTGTTTGATTTCAATAGTGAGATCGTCGCCCTTAAGCTCGTGTAGTCTCTCAATAGCGATCAAAGCTTGGTCAAAGTCATACAGCATTTTTTGTTCAATGCCTCCCCAGGTAAATGAAGGGACATACTTCCGGGCATATCCCGAGCCAAAAACATGAGAAGAAACACCCACAACCGTCCCAGAATTGAATCTAGTCAGAATCCCTGTTCGAGAGTAATCACCCATGAAGAGGCCACATTTAATAAGACCGGTGTCCTCTTCGGTGCCTGATCGATAATTCCAGATCTTAACGGTACCAAAGGTGTTTTTCAGATTGGAGGTCGTAGTCAATGCACCGAGATTGCAATAAGACCCAATTACTGAATCTCCCAAATATCCCGAATGCGATTTATTGCTATGATCGAGGATTATGCTGTTTTTGATCTCGCCTGCTACTTCACAAAAGGTGCCGGTCGAAGTGCCAGGATAAAGAGTAGAATTCATTTTGACTTTGGAAAAATCTCCTATTGCGACGGGGCCCCTGATGGTGGCTCCATCCATGATTTGAGCTCCATGTCCAATATAGATAGAACCTTCATCAATATTGAGCAGACAGCGATCTAATTTGGCATCAGGCATTACCAATTCGCAAAACTCCTTCTTGTCGTTTTCAGCGCGATGGTGATATTCATTGTCTTTCAAAAGCCTTATGTCATTCTCAATTTCTTCCCGGTTCCAGACCAGTAAATCAGTGAGTTTATCAACAAAATGGTGTTGATGCTGTCCTAATTCAAACCCCTGAATGTCTTCAAGTTCATCTTCTGATAGGAGACGTTCAAACTGAACTCTCGAAAGTCTTGCCGACAATAATTCTCCCTTGTACATGAGGGCTTCATTCAGCATCAGGTTCTTGATAAGGGCAACAATATTGTGATTGGGCAACAGGCCACCATGAATAAGTATATTCTCATCCTCCAAATGAAGAGGATAAAGACTCTCCAGGAATTCGGAAGTGATATGTGAAAACCTAGCATTGGTAAAGATCCGTTCCCACTTTTCCCGAATAGTGAATACGCCGATTCTGAGTTCAGAGACAGGCCGGGTGAATGTCAGCGGTAGAAGCTGGTCGCGATGATCAGTATCAAATAATATGATGTTCATAGAAATCAAAAAGCCCCATCAAAACAATGAGGCTTTCAATATATAGCAATTATATTATATATGAGTCCTAGTCCTCCTCTGATTTGGCAAATTTCGATTTGGCAAATTTCTTGTTGAATTTATCAATCCTACCAGCAGTGTCAACAAACTTCATCTTCCCTGTGAAGAATGGATGAGACTTACTTGATATCTCCAATTTTACCAGCGGATATTCCTTGCCATCCTCCCAAACGATTGTGTCCTTTGTAGGAGCACAACTTCTGGTAAGAAAAGCATGGTTGCATGAAAAGTCCTTGAAGACCACAAATCGATAATTACCTGGATGAATATCTTTCTTCATGTTACTATGTTATATCAAGTGGATCGCAAAAGTATCACATTCCCATGATTTTGTAAAGTTTTCCAAACATTTTAGACATCATAGCGTCCAATGCTGTCATAAGAATCTTCTATTTCCTTCCAATTCCCCAAGTTGGATTTTAGTCCGACTCAAGTCCGGGAAAAAAGGCATCAACAAAGTGCTCTATGACGGGCCTTATTGAATCATTGAGCAAAATAGAGACGATATCAAATCGCACTTCACCCTGATGATCGATATGATCTATGAAGCGATAGGCTGCGTCCGCCATCAGAGCTTCCTTCTTCTCATCAACAAAGGCTTCAGGAGGTCCATAGTAGTCATAACTTCTCGTTTTTACTTCCACAAATACCAGCAGATCACCATGGAAAGCAATGATATCGATCTCGGCACGGCTAAATCTCCAATTTCGTTCAATGATTCGATATCCCTTCTCTAACAGATATCGTGCAGCTAAATCTTCACCTTGTGATCCTACTTTCTGTTGTTTAGTCATAGTAGCCAACAGCTGCCCCAGGAACATGAAGTTAGGTTTGTTCTTTAATTTTGGCTACACTCATATGTAGAGATACTTAATGCGAGGTAACCATGCTCAATAAACAAAGTCCTAAAGATACAAAGGCCTGGAAGCAATTGGCCGAACACAAAAAAGAACTGGAAGGGTCACATCTACGAGAAATGTTTCAAGATGATCCACATCGCGTAGAAAGATTCACACTTGAAACAAACGAGTTGTTTCTGGACTATTCCAAAAATCTGATTACGAATAAGACCATCGGTCTATTAGTCGATCTGGCAGAAGAGATGGGGGTTTCTGAAGGAATCAAAGGTATGTTCTCCGGGGAAAAAATCAATGAAACGGAAGGAAGAGCTGTGCTCCATGTAGCACTGCGCGACCGCTCCCAAAGTCATCGCTTGGTCGATGGCGTTGACGTCGCCAAGGAGGTTCAGGCCGTCCTTGATCGTATGCAATCTTTCGCTAATAAAATCGAAAGCGGAAATTGGAAGGGATATACCGGAAAAAAGATAAGGGATGTAGTAAACATTGGGATCGGTGGATCTGACCTTGGAGTCTTGATGGTCACCAAGGCACTAACTCCTTACCACATCAAGGATCGTACAGTACATTTTGTATCAAATGTTGATGGTGCTCATATCAAGCAAACTTTGGAAGGCTTAAATCCGGAAACCACCCTTTTCATTATTGCCTCTAAATCATTCACGACCCTCGAAACGATGAGTAATGCGCACAGCGCTCGTCGTTGGTTCCTTAGTAATGGCGGCTCAGAAAATGACATCAGAAAGCACTTTGTTGCTGTTTCCACAAACCAGCAGCTAGTGACTCAGTTTGGTATAGACGAAGTCAACATGTTTGGGTTTTGGGATTGGGTCGGAGGGCGCTATTCATTGTCATCCGCAGTCGGCTTATCAGTAATCCTTGCTGTTGGTTATGACCGATTCCTCGAACTCTTGGAGGGCATGCATCTCATCGACAGCCATTTTGCAGCTACACCGATAGCTACTAATATGCCAGTGATACTTGCGCTATTAGGTATTTGGTACGGAAATTTCTGGGGAGCCGAAACTGAAGCTGTTTTGCCCTACGCACAAAATCTCGAGTATTTACCAGCCTATCTTCAGCAGGCCTCGATGGAGAGCAATGGTAAATCAATGGGTCGAGATGGAGAGCTGGTCGATTATCAGACTGGTGCAATACTATGGGGTGGCCAGGGTACCAATAGTCAGCATTCTTTCTTCCAGCTACTTCATCAGGGAACCCAACTTATCCCCTGCGACTTCATTATCGTAGCCAATCCCGATCACGAGTTAGAAGGGCACCATCGCATTTTAGTGGCCAATGCAATCGCACAGACGGAAGCTCTAATGATTGGTAAGACCGAACAACAAGTGAGATCAGAATTGGAGAAGAAAGGTCATACCCCTGCTACCATTGATCGTCTGACTCCGTTTCGGATATTCGCGGGTAACCGTCCTTCAAATTCCATTATGATTCGAAAACTGACACCACGCGCATTGGGCTCTTTGATCGCATTGTACGAGCACAAAATATTCGTCCAAGGCCTGATCTGGAATGTCTATTCTTTTGATCAGTTTGGTGTAGAATTAGGAAAGGTCTTGGCAAAAAGTATAGAGGAGGAGTTGGCCAATATTTCAGAGGTAGGATCACATGATAATTCAACTTTAGCATTGATCGAACAATACAAAGTCTGGCAAGAAAAGGAATGATGCAAAAAATCAAAGGAAGTGTTCAACACTATAGTTGGGGAGGAAACAAATTTCTACCTGGCATTCTCAATCACCCAAATCCCGATGATATCCCGTTTGCTGAATACTGGCTAGGAACTCATAACCTTGCACCGAGCAATTTGATAGACTCCTCCCAAACATTAACTGACTTCTTAAAGGGCAAGGGACAAGATGGCCTTCCTTTTCTTTTCAAAGTGCTCGACGTGAAAGACATGCTCTCGATCCAGGCACATCCCAATAAGCAGCTTGCCGAAAACGGATTTGAGAAGGAAAATGAACTGGGAATCCCCCTTAATTCTCCCAAACGTACATTTAAGGATTCAAATCACAAACCAGAAATAATGGTTGCCCTGAGTGATTTCTGGTTGATGCAAGGCTTTCAGCCAGAGGAATCGATAAGCAACACGCTCAGTGACTACCCAGAATTTGTCAAACTGGCATCCATCTACGGCAAGAAAGGTCTGAAGGAATTGTGCCACTATATTTTGCACGCTGATCAGCAGGAAATCAATGCGATTCTCAGGCCTTTGGGGAAGAGACTGAAACCAATTTATGAATCGGGAAGCCTTGACCGCTCTCAAATCGACTTCTGGAGTGCCCGGGCTTTCATCACCTTCAACCGAAAAGGCTTCTGTGACAGAGGTATTATTTTTCTGTACCTCATGAATCTTGTGCATTTAGTGAAGGGAGAAGCCACTTACCAGCGTCCCGGACTACTTCATTCCTATCTGGAAGGTCAAAACATCGAGTGCATGACTACATCGGACAATGTAGTGAGGGCAGGACTAACTCAAAAGTATTGCGATATAGCGGCTTTCATGGAATGCGTCGAATTTACGTATGTAGAGTCGGAGATCATTAAACCGGTGCGCACAGATACACCTGGCATGTGGTCGTATCCCTGTCCTTCCGATGTCTTCTCCCTATATCGAATAGACACCAGCAGGCAGTCAATCAAAATCAAGGAGGAAGCTTATTCCATTTTGATGGTATTAAGGGGCAATGGACATCTAAATAACGACGCCTTTGCCAAGGGTGACGCTTTTCTGACCTCGCCGGGAGAAGCCTATGAGTTGACAAGTGAGGAGGAGGCCAGCATATTTAGAGCGGTAGCAATCTGATTCTCATCACATTCTACCAAATGCTATTGGGGCGCTCAATAGCCCATCCGGGATCCCGAAGCTACTTACTAGAATTGAGGCATCCTCACGAACATCGGCACATAGTCTTTCAACATGTCTCCTGATCGCTTTAGTCTTTACTCCCTCGAAATAATCTTGCTCGAGGTACCAGTCATGATGATTAGAAATCTGATGTAAAGCAAACAACTGATATACCTTCTCCATCACTTTCCTGCTGACAGGATCTTCAAGGGAATCAAGTTTGGACTGAAATTTTTCCAGAATCAACCTGTCCACATAAGCCTGCGCCAATATGATCATGTGATTTTGTGTTCGGAGGAATACATCATAAGGTGTAATCCTTTTGCGAAACATTTGCCGGATTCGCGATCCCAGAGTGTGGAGTAGTTTTCGCTCCCGGTAGGAAGCGGCATGCAGATGAAATCTTGGATCCCGAAGATGATCTGCATCTGTCTTTCTTTTATAGACCGGATTCAATTGCAGAATGCGATCACTTACCCTGGTTCCCAGGTACCGAATGATGCCAAAGATGCCCGCGTCATTAAAATCTTCCTTGAAATTTGATAGCAATGACTTCGCGACAAGCTGAAGTAAGACAGTATTATCTCCTTCAAATGTTGTGAATATGTCAGAGTCAGCTTTGAGGTCAGCAAACCGGTTTTCCCATAGGTAACCCTTCCCACCGCAAGCCTCCCTACACTCTTGGATAGCATCAGTGGCAAACCAGGTAGATCGCGCCTTCAGTCCAGCGGCCATAGCTTCAATATCACGATTATTTTGCCTGCCCTTTTGAGAGTAGACCTGGATCAAATCTGAAAGTGCGAGATGTAAAGCGATAGCTTCCACCAGCTTTGGCATTAGTCTTCTTTGATGCGAGGGATAATCCATGATCAGTGTCTCCACCGATTTGTTATCCGGTTTGAATTGTCTTCTGGCCAAGGCGTATCTGACTGCGATTGTAATCGCTGACTTGGCAGCGCTTAGGGCTCCCATCGCTACACATAGTCGACCGGCAACTAGAGTACCTAACATGGTGAAAAATCTCTTTGATGGATTCGGAATCTCACTTTCATATCTACCCAACAGAGTGATCTGGCCAAACCTATTCAGAAGATTCTCACGTGGAACCCGCACGTGCTCGAACCAAATACGACCATTATCCACTCCATTCAGTCCCAGTTTCCTTCCATTATCCTCCACCCGAATACCCGGCAATAGGTCACCGCTATCATTACGTATTGGTACTAACACTGCGTGGACACCGTGATTTTCCCCCTGGACGATCAGTTGGAGGAATACCGTTGCCATCTTGCCGTGTAATGCATTACCGATGTATTCCTTCCCTGCGGAATAAGTTGGAGAGTGCACTTCAATTTCGCCTTTATCGGGATCGTATAGACCGGTTGTCTCCAGATCCCGAACATTAGATCCATGTCCTGTTTCCGTCATGGCAAAACATCCAGGGAGTTCTACTGTCCCAATTTTTTGCAAGTATTTTTCATGATGAATTTTTGTGCCCAGATTAAAAATACTTCCACCGAATAATCCAAACTGCACTCCAAATTTCACAGCCAGGCTGAGATCATGGTAGCTCAAGACTTCAAAGACAGCAGCATATTCCATGATATCATCCTTCCCTCCGTATTCCTGAGGAAAACCTAAAGATCCATATCCCTGCTCACCCAAAAGCTTTAGCCATAATAGTGCACGATCACGATATGCTTCCTTACTTAAATGCTCTTCATAGCTGAAAACAGGATCACTTAGCACCTTCTTGACTCTTCCCTTGACATCTCCGGCCGGACCATCAAGCCAGTCTTGAATTGCTCTGGCATTGGCTGCTGATTTTCCGGTTCCGTCTGAAGGCTTTGGTTGAATCGCTCGAAATTTAAGAACCCCTGGCACTCCCAGTTCTTCCTCAAGAAATTTGAGTGCTTGGTAGGTCTTCCCGCCTTGCCATGCCGAGCGCCCTTCTATGGCAGCCCGCTCAGCCATCACCTTACCCAAAGCCGCAATCGACTTCAGGATCTCTGTTTCAGATTCTCTTGCCGATTCTCGCATCAGTTGAACCCAGATCTTGAAGACTTGAGAATCAGGCCAGTCTGCTGGATCGATCCACCCACGTAGGATTTCCTTCTCGCTTTGACTCAGCTCATCTAAACTGTTGATCTGCTGATCGATCAATTTCACCTCACTCGGACTGAGAAGGCCATCAGCCCAGGCAACATATAATAGAGGGATAAAGCTCCTGATGCCAGGAGAGTAGTCAATTGTATTCGGCTGCATTTTCGATGATAAGGATTGGATGGTAAAATATAGATCATTTAATCCGAAGCACAATAAAAAACCGGATGCCAACCGAAGCACCCGGCCTTGAATTCTAGGTATCCAAATACCGTTTTTGGGATTAGAATATACAAATGTACATTCACTGCAAATGTAAACAGCACAAAATCAATGCCAACGAACGTTAACACGATTTTTATTAAACCACTATTTCCCTCTATTTTAGCGCCTCACCATTTAGGATTTTCAAGAATATGGGCAAATTACAGGAGAAAGTATGTTTGGTGACCGGCGGGTCAAGGGGAATCGGGGCTGGCATCGTGAAATGCTTCGTCGAAGAGGGAGCAACCGTTTATTTTACGTACCGTAGCTCAGCTACCAAGGCAAATGAATTGATGGAGTCTCTGGCGGCTTTACCCGGTAAGGTGACCTCATTTGCCTCCGACGCGTCTGATTTTAGAGAAGCCGAGGATGCTGTGACCAAGGTCGTTGAAGAGGCAGGTCGACTCGATGTACTAGTCAATAATGCTGGCATCACCGATGATACGCTAATTTTGCGAATGTCGGAAGAGCAGTGGGACCGGGTCATTCATGCCAATTTAAAGTCTGTATTTAATTTGACAAAACATAGCCTCCGTCCTATGCTGAAGAACCGAAGTGGATCGATAATCAATATTAGTTCGGTAGTAGGTGTTTTTGGTAATGCAGGACAAGCTAATTATGCAGCTTCAAAAGCTGGAATACTCGGCTTCACGAAGAGTATTGCCAAAGAAGTAGGAAGCAGGAGCATTCGTTGCAACGCTATTGTGCCGGGCTATATTGAGACTGAAATGACTGAAAGTCTGGATGAGGCTGTGAAAGAGTCTTTTTTGCAGAATATTCCGTTGAAGAGAATGGGCAGTTCGGATGAAGTTGCTCAGATGGCTGCATTTCTTGCCTCTGATAATGCATCCTACGTGACCGGACAGGTTCTCAGTGTATGTGGTGGAATCAACATGTAATTCTAATTTACTTTCTGCTGGCAGGCCTCCAGTTAGTGTCTTGCCGACCGAAGTTTTCCCGGATGCTGGCCACATCATCGGAAATCGTTCAAGTGGGTCAATTGACGTCAAACAGTTCATGTGGTGATTTCCAATCCTATATTCAACATGGTGAGAGTGATCTTGCTCCCAGGGTAATCCGTCTTAATTTTCATTTTATGAACTCACAGTCCGGTGCGATGAATTACACATCGGAAAAAGCAACCGTTTTTGCCCATGAGTTGCTGAAGGCAGCCAACGCAGCAATAGAGTCTAATCAAAAAATGTGGCTACCCCCCGGCAACGATACTCCGGTTTTGCCGATAGGATATCGTTATGTAATTACCAGCTCAGCTGGATATGAATCGGAGCGAGGTATTTATTGTCATCATGACGATGAGCGCTACTTTTTTGTGAGCAGAGGTCGCAACAAAAACAACTACGATCGCTCGGTAATCAGGAAATATGGTATTGGCCTTGATTCAATTCTGAATGTATTTGTGATGCCTCATCATCCTGATAGCATCGCTTCTCCATCTTACGATTTAACATCGGCAGGAATTGCCCTTGGTTCTGCAATTAAGCTGTCTGGGGTCTACGAGAGCGGGAAAAAACCCTCCGAATTCCGGGGCTTGCTTAATCATGAAATCGGTCATGTGTTGGGATTGCGGCATACCTGGTCCGGCAATGATGGTTGTGATGATACTCCAACTCACCCAAATTGTTGGAATCGGACATCAGATCCCCCATGTGATTCCATGGCTTCAAACAACCTGATGGATTACAATGCAAACCAGCATGCCTGGACACCATGTCAGATCGGTCGAATTCATCAAAACATGTCAAATGAAAACTCTCTGGCCCGGAGACTGTTGGTGCCGACGTGGTGTAAACTGGAAGGCGAAAAAACGCTTGAGATTAGAGACTCCACGGTTTGGAATGGATCATTCGACCTCAACAGCAGCCTTGTTGTCAGCAGTGGTGCAACTCTTCGGATCAGATGTCGTGTTTCCATGCCGGCAGGCAGTAGCATTGTTGTCGAACCTGATGGTCATCTCATACTAGAAGAAGCGACTCTTCACAACGCTTGTGGATTACAATGGGATGGTATTTATCTGAGTTCAAGAGGGAAATCAAAAGGCCGACTCACTTTGATAGGAAACAATCTCATTTCCGAAACTGAGTGGTGATCGAGACTAGGTATGAAACACCAGCACCTCGCCTTCCGCTTTTCTCTGTAGATTAGGCACTTGGGCATGTTCCGCCGGATAACCCACTGGTATCAGCAAGAAAGCACGTTCGTTAGAGGGGCGCTGAAGGATTTTTTCCAGGAAATTCATGGGGCTGGGAGTGTGAGTCAGGGCAACCAGGCCAGCATTGTGAATTGCAGTTAATAAGATGCCGCAAGCCAGTCCTACCGATTCATTGACATAGTAGTTCTTGCGCTTTGTGCCATCCACCATCTCAAATGGGCGTTTGAAAACAGCTATCAACCAAGGTGCAATTTCCAAGAAGGCCTTGTTCCAGTCGGTACCCATTGGTTTAAGATCTTCAAGCCAGGTGTCAGACATCCTCCCGTGGTAATTGAGGTACTCCTCCTTTTCTGCTGCTTCCCTGATTTCCCCTTTGAGCTCAACATTTGAAATTGCACAAAAAGTCCACGGCTGCTTATGAGCTCCGGATGGGGCGGTCGAAGCCGCCATGATTATGTCGCGAATTACATCTTTCGAAACCGGACGATCTGAAAACTCACGCAAAGAACGGCGCTGCTGCATAAAGGCCAGAAATGTCTGGCTTCGCTGCTTCATTTCTTCTGCAGAAAACTCTTTGCCCTCATATGGTATCATCGCTTCCCCCTCCATGATTAGAGTTTACAGATCTCCCAATTGCGGCCGGATAAGTATCTCTTCGACCACCGCAGATGGCCCCAGTTGATAAGCACCAATAATAGTCTTTGAGACGTCTTCAGCTTGCATAAGTCGGTCTTCAGGAAAATCAGCACCTTCCCATGAGTGGGTCCAGGTGGCTCCGGGAATCACCGAAGTCACCTTCACCCCCTTTCCTTTAAGCTCCTCTCTTAGGCATTTGGAGAAACCCAGTAGCGCATGTTTGGAAATGCTGTAAGACCCCCCATTTGGGTAGGCTTCAACACTAGCTACCGAACAGATATTGAAGATATGACCACTACCTCTCTCAGCCATCATGGGCACCAGATGCCGGCTAAGGTAATAGACGCTATACAGATTAATTGCCATCATTTTTTCAAGATTTCCATCGGCCTCATCCAATATGGAACCCGGGATGAAAATACCTGCATTGTTGACAAGAATGTCGACGTGTGACCAGCTCTCGTGGATAAATGAGGCAAATGCTGCGATTTCGTTTTTCTTACTTAGATCTGCCTTCTGTACCAAGATCTCAGCATTGTCATGGCTCAGTTCTTGTTTCAAAAGGTGAAGATCATCCTGATTACGCGAGCATGTGGCCACGTTGTACCCTGCTGCTACGAATAACTGACATAAGGATCGACCGATTCCTTTAGTGCCGCCGGTGATTACGGCATTGGTCATAATGAGTGGTTTGGTGGTCAGAAAAATGGATGACTTTTAGCAAAACAATACGTGGAGTGTTTCGGCTAAAAATAAGGTTATTTTAGCATTACAAATTTCTACAAGATAGTTGTGATAACGGGTTTGCTATATCATTTTGGAAGATACATGATCATGATGCGGACATCTTTCAATCGTCCGGAGAAATTTTCCATGTATTGGAAGGAAACTGTCCGCCAAATGCATGATATCGGAGTAGGTTCACTAATCATTGTGATCCTGATCTCCGTATTCATTGGGGCTGTTGCGGCTGTTCAATTTGCATATCAGCTTGACGGCACACTTGTTCCCACCTATTACATCGGTTATGTGGTGCGAGACATGACGATTATTGAGCTGGCTCCTACCATTACTTGTCTGGTGCTAGCAGGTAAAGTCGGGTCAAACATGGCTGCGGAGATAGGGGGCATGAGGCAGAAAGAACATATTGATGCTATGGAAGTGATGGGTGTCAATACTGCTGCCTATCTGATCTTACCTAAGGTCATAGCTGCACTGGTAGTGATTCCGATGCTTGTTGCAATCGCTGCATTTCTAAGCATCATGGGCGGGTATGTGGCCAGTGTACCTGCTGGATGGATTACCTCCGCAGAATATATTCAGGGATTGAGGTCATTTTTTGTGCCCTACAATGTCTTCATGATGTTTGTCAAGGCATTTACCTTTGCATACATCCTGACGACTGTGTCTTGCTATCAGGGCTACTACGTAAAAGGTGGAGCAATCGAATTGGGCAAAGCCAGCACAAATGCAGTAGTCATAAGTGATATACTAATTCTGTTGGCTGATTATCTCATCGCTATTTTACTCACAGGATGATCCGAGCAAAAAATATCTACAAATCCTTTGGTGACACAGAGGTTCTAAAAGACATCAGTATCGATTTTGAAGCGGGCAAGACCAATCTGATAATAGGTCGCAGTGGAGCAGGTAAAACTGTACTCTTAAAAATCATAGCAGGACTTCTGGATCCCACAAAGGGAGAAGTCTGGTATGACAATGTAAACTTCCTGGAACTGACAAAGAGACAAATCCGTGAAGTCAGGATGGATGTTGGTATGTTGTTTCAAGGTTCGGCACTTTTTGACTTCATGACAGTTGAGGAAAACGTTCGCTTTCCCCTCGATATGTTTACCAACTTGACCAAAAAGGAGAAATTAAACCGTGTAAACAACTGTCTTGAAAGAGTAAATCTCGCCGGAAACAACGAGAAATACCCATCCGAACTGAGTGGAGGGATGCAAAAACGGGTAGGCATCGCACGATCTATCGTGTTGAATCCAAAGTATCTGTTTTGTGATGAACCAAATTCAGGACTTGATCCTAAGACCTCGATCCTTATCGACAATCTTATCCGAAGCATCACGGTTGAAAACAATATAACAACCGTCATCAACACTCATGATATGAATTCCGTGATGGAGGTGGGGGACAGCATCAATTTGCTTTTTATGGGAGAGCTTGCCTGGAAAGGAAATAAGGATGAAGTCCTCACTAGTGACAATCAGATTCTGCAGGAGTTTATTTTCGCTTCACCCTTCTTGCAACGCCTCAGAGATTCCGCTCTGCAGGCATAGTCGTTACCCTGATTTTCAGAAAAAAAGAAGCCCGACTTTGACGTTTCAAATTCGGGCTATTCGACTAAGGTCTCAAAATAAGAAAACTACATCTTTATAGTAAACACTCCTAAGAGTAACTAATTCAATCGTTTAAAGTTAAACCATTTAACTAATGGGTTGGTTCAATAACGCAGTCAATATTATATTTAATATTAACTAATTAATCTTTTTACAAATATATTGCCAAAAATGGAGGAATCCTAGAAAACGGACTTCTACAGGCCATAAATTTATCCACAGGTATGCAAGTCACTGTTGAAATCAGTCTTTATCCGTTGAATTCACACTTCGGGCCTATTATTCTGGATTTCATTCAAAATCTTAGGTCACACAAGGAGTTGAAGATCAAGACAAACTCCATGAGTACTCAAATGACAGGACCATTTGATACCGTTATGAACGTGCTTAAGACTGAGTTAGCCTCTGCTTTCAAATCAGACAACAAAGTGGCCGTAGTTATCAAGATGTTTAGTGAAGATCTCGAACTGGAATGGCTGGAAAAATAAAAACCCGGCGGAGCTATACCACCGGGGCTCTTATTAAGTGTTGGTTGTTCCTTTATGTTCTTTGCTTTTTTTCTGATACAGCTACTTCACTGGTAGCCAGCGATTGCAAGCACTGAACCATGCAGTTCGCAACTTTCTTGCTTGAGCAGCGATACCACTGTGAGGGATCGCATTTCTTCGCAGTGACAAACTTTCCTCCACTCTTATCAAACTTCACATCCTCATAAGAGGTGCTCCCTGTGATGCTGCATTCTGTCTTTCTAATGTACTTGGTTTCAGACGATGCTTCGTCAAAAACCTTAAGAATGCTTTCATCTAGAGATGCTGCAATTGCCGCTGTAGACTTTAGGCAATTTTTCTTCGCATAACTATCGCAATGCATTTTCTTGTAGGAGCTACAGTTTTGGGCTTGTAATCCAGTCGAAGCCGCGAAGAAGAAAAATGAGATAATGATGGATACCTGTTTCATAGTCAGTGATTTAATCTACCTATAAGTTTAACACTTCTGCTTTACATAAACAAGAACCTTGCCTGACTCCCGATCCCATCGTTAGGAAAGTTTGGAGTTTTTGTGGCTTTAGAACTTGACTATCGTCTTAGATTAGTCATTTTTACATATGAAAATTACCCCCTGGATGTGCCTGCTTTCTGCTTTTTGGTTCGGCTGCAGCACCCAATTTCAACCCGATGACACATCACATGAATTTATCGCCTTTGGAACCGGCGGTGGGTTTACAGGCATAGAAACCACGTATTATCTTCTAACATCGGGACAACTCTTCAAGCAAGTGGGAGTAAATGGGGATTTAGAGAAGCTTTCGAAGCTCAAAAGCAATACGACCACCCAAATATTCAACAGTATTCGCAGTTTCGGGTTGGTATCCTACCAATTTGAGCACCCTGGCAATGCATATCGATTCCTCGATATTCATCTGGGAAACCAGAGAAACCGGATAGTGTGGGCTGAGGGAGACCAAACTGTCCTAAAGGAATGTAAGGATGTAGATGCTTTGCTTAATCAACTAATTTCAGGAAAATGAATATCAACTGGACACTAATTCTATTATTTGCTCTCTTCGTATTCTCGAATAGCGATGTGACCAGCCAGGTAGAACGAAAGTTTCCACGTGGTGATACCGACCTATCGCAGTACCAAGTCAAGCCAATGCTAATACCTGGCTACAAACCGAAAAAGCTTGCGATTTCACCACCCTATATTCAAGCACCTTCCAGCTTGGATGGAGAACTACTGCTTGCCAACCCCCACATATTAGTGAAGGCCAAGAAACTGACAAACAGTGGATCGATTTGGGTGACAGGAGAATGGAAGTCGGAAAGTCACCGAAGGTCACTCTCATTGGATCAGCAGGTTGAGATCTTTTTGGATGAGGCTCGCAGGATAAGCGGGATGGAGAGTCGAGAAGATCACTTACAAATGGTCAGAGAAAATCACAGGGATGATGTCATGAGACGAAGATACCGGCAGGTCTACCAGGGTATTCCGGTTTGGGGCAATGAGCTCATCGTCCATATTCAGAACAAACTATTGGTTATGACCGCTACCTGGAGAAATCTTGATCCCCCCAGTGAATTGCATCCAAGATTGACTCCCACTGAGGTGAATCTGATTATCGAAAATGATTTGAGGATCGACAATGTAAAAATGCTGGATCGCACCGCACGAAAGGATATGCACTTTATATGGCCGCAAGATAAAACTGAATTGGTACTTATTCCTGATGGAGAATCACTACAGCTGACCTGGCATGTGACCACTCATCCTAGTCCGGTAGAACGTATAGAGTATTTCGTAAATGCACTCAATGGGGCCATTGTAGAAAAATATTCAAGCCTTTGCAAGTTACATCATCCACCTGTTCTTGATGGAATGAGTGAAGGGAACGGCTTGGACCTCAATGGTTCGACAAGAACTGTGCAGACCTGGCAAGTTGGAGATCTCCATATTCTGATGGATGCTTCGAAGAGCATGTTTAGACCTGACCTGTCCAGTATGCCTGAAGACCCTGTCGGGGTCATCCTTACTCTCGATGCAGTCAATACATTTCCAGGAGCTGATGATTTCACCTTTCGAGATCTGGTTTCCAATTCCACCACCTGGAATCGTCCAACAGCAGTGTCTGCCCATACCAATGCCGAGGTTGCCTTTAACTATTTCCAAAATACTTTCGGAAGGATCTCTATCAACGGACAGGGTGGAAATATCTTCTCACTGATTGATGTGGTTGATGAAAACGGTAAGGATATGGACAACGCATTCTGGAATGGAGTTGCCATCTTTTATGGCAGAGGTAATCAGGCTTTCAGCTCTCCTCTTTCCCGCTCGCTGGATGTCGCTGCCCATGAACTGGCACATGGAGTGATCCAGACAACCGCTAATCTCACCTACCAGGGTGAATCGGGAGCTCTTAATGAGTCATTTGCTGATGTGTTCGCGAGCATGATAGATCGTGGTAACTGGCAGATTGGAGAAGATGTAGTCAATCCGGCAGTCTTTCGTACAGGTGCGCTCAGGGATTTATCAAACCCTCACAATGGCGGATCGAAAATAGGAGATCCTGGCTATCAACCACGCACATATAGTGAAAGATTTACGGGTCGCCAAGATAATGGTGGCGTTCATATCAACAGTGGCATTCCAAACCATGCTTTCTATCTATTTGCTCGAATGGTGGGCAACGAAGTTGCCGAGCAGATTTACTTCACGGTGTTGGACCAATACCTTACCAAATCCAGCCAGTTCGTTGATCTTCGTGTCGCAGTTGTGACCGAGTCAATGTTACGCTTTGGAGAAAACAGTGCCGTACACAATGCCGCCAGAGCTGCCTTTGACGAAGTCGGCATTCTAGGTGAGACAGGCGGTAACTATACAGAGGACGTGGAGCAGAACCCCGGAGAAGATTTCATTTTCGTCACCGACGAGGATTTCTCAGTGATCAGGCTAATTGATGAGAATGGTCAGGAACTGACAAACGAACCGATTTCCACGATTGGTCCACTTAGCAGGCCATCTGTCACAGACAATGGTGAGCTGACCGTATTCGTCGCCGAGGATAAAACCATACAATTCATTCTGTTTGATTGGAGTCAGAATAATTTTTCGCGAGGTATCCTGGAGGATAATCCAATCTGGCGCAATGCTGCTGTTTCCAAAGACGGTCTGAAAATAGCTGCTATTACCGATGCCATCACCGACTCGATTTACATTTTTTCCCTGGAGCAAAGCAACTTTGTGATCTATGAGTTGTCAAATCCTACCACCGCTGAAGGCCAGTCGATCAGCACCGGAGATGTACTTTTCGCAGATGCTATGGAATGGGATCACACCGGAGAATTTCTTCTGTATGATGCCTTCAATGTCATTCAGAAAGCTGGCAGCTCTCAGAGCATAAGTTACTGGGATATCGGATTCATAAGAGTTTGGGACGAACAAAGCAATGACTATGGAGATGGCTTTATCACCAAGCTCTTTTCAGGTCTTCCGGAGGATCTCAGTATTGGCAATCCGACATTTAGCAAAAATTCTCCGCACATCATTGCTTTCGATCTCCTTGATGAGCGGGAGGCTACTACCGGCTACAGCATACTTGGGGTCAACATAGAGACGGGAGATCTGGGTGTTTTGTACGAAAACAATACCCTTGGGTATCCAAATTTTTCCCGCCTAGATGACAAGCTCATTTTTGAGACAGACAATGGCTTCATTGTCACTACCAAGGTGGTAGCCCAAATCGACGTCCTTTCCGACAAGATCAATAGCAGCGGCGAAGCAACGATACTAAGGGATCAGTCACGATGGGGAATCTGGTTCAGTAACGGCGAACGCAGACTCACCACTCCTATCCGTGACCAGAGGCACGAACAATTTCTTGACATCTTTCCTAATCCAGCAACCCATACTATTACCGTTCATGGCAATATCAGGGAGCCCGTATTATATGATCTCATTACAGTAGATGGTCTTACCGTCAGGCGAGGCGAAAAACCATTGTCAGGAAGTGGTAGCACTATTGATGTGAGCCAACTTTCATCTGGCACCTACTTCCTACGATTGATTGCAGGAAATCGGGTTCAGGTGACCAAGATTTACAAGAACTAAAGATGCCATCAGGTCGAGATAACATACTTTAGGGTTATGAAGGTGCTGATTGTAAGGTTTAGCTCTATAGGAGACATCGTGCTCACAACTCCTATAATTCGTTGCATGGCTAAGCAGGGAATCGAAGTCCATTATCTCACCAAATCAGTTTACCGGCAGTTGCTTGAAGCCAATCCTTACTTGAAAAAAATCCATTGCCTGAAAGATCGCTTGCGAGAAATCATGCCCACTCTGCTTGATGAAAAATTCGATCACATTATTGATCTACACAAGAATCTTCGAAGTGCCAGAGTAAGACTTGCTCTGACTGTGAAATCATTCACATTCGATAAGGTCAATTTTCAAAAATGGCTAGCAGTAAACTTGAAAATCAACATCCTCCCCAAGCTCCATATCGTGGACCGCTATTTTCAAGCCGTAAAGCCCCTGGGTATTATCAATGATGGTAAAGGACTCGACTACTTTCTACCACCGAAGCACAGTGATAAAGTACCATTTCTAGCCGGGGATGAGCCGTATGTATGTATCGCTATCGGAGGGGCACACAATACGAAGAAGCTTCCGTATAACAAGCTTCGAGAATTGTGTAAGTTTTCAATGCCAATCGTTCTCATAGGCGGCAAAGAGGATGAGGAGACCGGAAATCGCATTGCCTCCGATTCCCATTCCGTAAGGAATCTCTGCGGTAAACTCGATTTTCATCAAAGTGCCGCCATAATAAAGTATGCCAGCCTGGTTGTATCGCACGACACTGGAATGATGCACATTGCCGCAGCTCTGCAAAAACCAATAATTTCCATTTGGGGAAATACAATTCCCGGTTTTGGGATGTATCCCTACTATCCGGATTCCAGCGAAATTGCCAGTTACATCGTTGAAGTAGAGGATCTTCGATGCCGGCCTTGTTCAAAGATTGGCTACTCGACCTGTCCAAAGGGACACTTTCGTTGTATGCAGGACCAGAATATTCCCATGATAAGGCAAAAGATGGCAGAATTGTCGAAGATTCAGACGAATTGATCAGCTAACTTGATTGTTTTATCTTGCAACGCGGTTTAGTCGAAACCTTCTCGGCCTGCCCTGCATTACTATAGTAGATAAACCTAAATGTGAAAAAGCAATGAATCAAACAAAAATGATGAAGATGGCCATCTTTGGATTTATTATCCTGATGGGTTTTCTGGTGCTCACCAACACAACCTTTCTAACGATAGATCCAGGTCAAAAAGGTGTGCTTTTTAAGCGGTTTAGTGGTGGACTCGATAAAGAGCAACTGTACAACCAGGGCTTCCATATAGTAGCCCCATGGAACAAAATGTATATCTATGACGTCCGGATTAAGGAAGGTGTTGAAAAAATGGAAGTTCTATCAAAGAATGGACTAAACATCGCGGTGGAGCTTTCGTATCTGTATAATCCGATACATGATAAGATCGGCTACCTACATGATCAAGTTGGTACAGATTATCTCAATCGAATTTTGATTCCGGAAGTACGCTCGGCGACTCGTGAAGTAATCGGGAAATATCTTCCCGAAGAACTGTATTCCACTCAACGTGAAGCGATTCAGGACGAGATCTTCCAGCAGACGGCAGAATCAGTGGGCGACAAGCATATATTCCTTGATGCCATTTTGATTCGGGAGGTAGAGCTACCATTAACCTTACAGGAAGCGATAGAAAGAAAACTAAAGGAAGAACAAATGTCTCTTGAGTATGAGTTCCGCTTAGACAGAGAGCATCAGGAGGCGGAAAGGAAGATTATTGCTGCTAGGGCTGATGCCGAAGCGAACCGGATCTTGAACTCCAGCTTGACTGATCGCATCCTGAAGGATAAGGGAATCAACGCTACCCTGACTCTTGCCAACTCAGCCAATGCGAAAGTAGTTGTGGTGGGCAGTGGAGATAGCGGCCTGCCTTTGATTTTAGGGAATAACTAGCAGATGATCTAAAAAGTTTTAGAGGGGAAAGTCGCTGACTTTCTCCTTTTTTGTTCACTCTGACAAAGTCCGAGGGTTGAAGTTCTTTCAAACCATATTAGTTGCTTTTTTTGATCTTTGAGGGCTAACTGTTCAATATGTTTCGTTTCGAGCAATACTTGCAAGAATTCAGTGCAACCATTAATCTGCAGGAATTCATTGTCAACCTGATCGTTACTGCGGTCCTGGCATTGGTGATCAGATGGTTTTACACCCGGTTTGGAAGCAGCATTTCAAACCGCCAGAAATTTGCTATAAACTTCATACCACTTGCACTTACCACATTCCTAATTATCAGTGTGATTAAATCTTCTCTGGCTCTTTCATTGGGCTTGGTGGGAGCACTTTCTATAGTACGATTCCGGGCAGCAATTAAAGACCCCGAAGAACTTACATACCTCTTTCTCACCATAGGTATTGGATTAGTAACCGGAGCCAACAAACCGGTATTGGCAATACTGGCCACCGCATGTATCCTACCGTTGGTCTATCTCAACAAACGGATTAGCCGGTCTGAGTTCAAACAGGAAGACCGGATGTTTGTCAATATCCAGACTGATATCCTTAATCTCGAACAAATCAGTCAGATCCTCACGGATCATTTTGATTTTGTTGAGCTCAAACGGATGGATCAAGGAGGGCAGCTTCTGGATCTTTCCTACGTCTGTAATGTTGAATCTTTAGAGAAATTGGATCAGGTACGTCTTGGCATAGCCAACTTATCTGACCGGACCACCATTTCTTTCGTTGATAAACCCGATCTCTTAATATGATCCTGAAAGGAGCTTCGCCTGGCGGCATCAAATTCGTTTTGAAAAATCTGCTTTGGCTGACGCCTTTTGCTGGACTCATCCTAGTGATGCTCTCGATCAATGAAAGCAGAGACATAGGTAGCGCAGAGCGTGAGTCTCGAATTCTCTTTCGTTGTGATTTGGAGACATGGGAGAATGATTTTTTCTTTTGTAAAGACCTGCGACTCAAAGGGGCTTTCAATAGGAGTAATCAATATGCCAGAAGTGGTACCCATTCGATGGTCCTGAACGCTAACCAACGCTTCGGGCTTGAATTTCTGATGCCGGTTGATCATCGAGAAGAATTGAAACTGTCGGTTTGGACGTACAATCCTGCTGGCACACCAGCATTTTTAGTAGCGACGGGCGAAGATTCAAAAATCTATTATCAGGCTACTGATGTGTCTAACCACACCGATGTCAAGGGTTGGAAAAAGCTGGAGATCATGCTACAGGTGCCCCGAATTGTAGATACCATCAAGGTTTACTGTCACGTCACTGACGTAATTGATGACGTATATTTTGACGATTTGACTTTGGAGAGGTCCATACTTTCAGCCAAGGACTTCTCTAATGAAACTCCCGCAATTCATATCCGGGTGTCGGAGAATGATTTGAAGACATTGCAGACGAAAAGGGACAGAGCTTGGTCAGAGGGGCTATTGATCACCACTAACGATTCCTGGGTAGCCGCAGAAATTACTGAGGGTGAGAAAACTCACTCGGCTAAGATTCGATTGAAAGGAGACTGGCTGGATCATCTGAGGCGAGATAAATGGTCATTTCGTATCAAAATGGACGATGGGCTCTGGGGTATGAGGGAGTTCAGTGTTCAGACTCCGGAAACACGAGGATTTCTACGTGAATGGATCTACCACCAATGGCTTCTTCGGGAGGACATTCTAAGTCCGAAGTACCGATTTTCATCTGTCCATCTAAATGGTAAATTTCTGGGATTATACGCCGTTGAGGAGCATTTTGAGAAGGAGCTGGTTGAAAAACAAGATCGGAGAGAAGGCGTAATTGTCAAATTCAGTGAGGAGCGATTTTGGCAGGGAGTGCGAAGACAATTTGCATCTGGGGGCAAGAACAATTTCATCTTTTCAGATGAACTTGAACACGAACAATCCTTTCAAAGCGCTGCAATCGAATCCTTTAATGAGAACCAGACGCTGGAATCACCCCTGTTGTCCAGTCATTTTAAAAGAGCTTCACAACTTATGTTGGCATATAAGTACGGGACTCAACCTTTACACCAATTCATCGACTCCAGACTGCTCGGTAGATATCTGGCTATTGTCGACCTCACTAAAGCCTATCACAGCCTGTCATGGCACAATCAACGATGGTACTACAATCCCGTGACTGACCGGTTGGAGCCAATCGGTTTTGATGGCTTCACAACAGAAGAGCCGATATTATTTGCAGGAGCCGAACTGATCGCAGATGCATCCTATCAAAACAAAACACCAAGCTTCGAACCGTTCAACAGGTTCTTTCAGGATCCCGAAATTATGACACACTATTTAGCTGCACTGTTTGCCTTTACTCATGAGGACTACGTGAGAAGCCTCATAAATGAAATAGAGGGGGAGACCAGACATTACCAGGAAGAATTGAACAATGAATATCCGGAATACTATTTCGACATCCATGAAATTCTGCAGAGGGCCCAAGTTGTCAGAGCTAATATTCTTCCATATGAACAGACCTCGGTACGTGCTTCGCTCCTCCCCGACCGACACCAATCAGTCGAAATTCTGAACAATCACCGGGTCCCAATAGAAATCACCGGTATCTATTCAGATGCCAGATCATACACCCAAATAGACCCCGTTTGGGTTCAACCCAAAGCTCAATCAGTACGGGGCTACACCCTCGATTTACCATTCGCTCCCAGTAGAATCTACTATAGCATTCCAGGACTCGACAGCTCCTACACACTGAGAATTGAACCTTGGGAAGCTGTTAAAATGCCCTCATCCGGTCTGACAAGCAACTACACTACTCATCCCCTCTGTGATGTACTTGAAAAGGAAATTATTTTAGGAAGTGGGACACTTGATACTCCCCTCGTGATACCTGATGGCTTCACGGTGGTGATCCCGTCAGGCACAAAGATTGACATTGTCAGTGGAGCATTCATCTACTCACGCTCGGCCATTCATTCTAGAGGAGATGATGAAGATCACATCGTGATTCATTCTTCAGACGGCTCCGGATCACTGATAGTGATGCAAGCGAAGGAACCATCTTACTTTTCCCACACCCATTTCGATAATCTTGGAACCCTAGATCATGAGGCCTACATCCTTACCGGTGGAGTCAATCTGTATGAGTCATCCTCAGATTGGAGTCATTGTCATTTTTCCAACAGTCAGGAAGAGGACGCACTGAATATTATCCGCAGTGACTTTTCCATTCGCAACTGTTTGTTTCAAAACACGGCATTCGACGCCTTTGATGCAGATTTCTGCAAGGGAAACGTTGAATCTTCCTGGTTTCGAAATACCGGTAATGACGCGATGGACTTCTCAGGGAGCACCGTCACCGTGAAGAATGTGCAAATGGAGGCAATTGGTGATAAAGGTATTTCAGTAGGAGAACGGTCTTACGTACATGTCCATGAGGCAAAGATTATCTCAGCAGCAACTGGCGTAGCCTCGAAAGATCAATCGACTCTTACTATTGACTATATCGAAATTCATAACACCACTGTGGGTTTCACGGCATTTCAAAAAAAACCAACTTATGGACCCGCCAGCATAGAAGTTACCGACTACCAGACTGAAAATGTGAAGCATCTCCACATCATCGAATCGGGTTCAACATTATTACTACATGGAAAGCCAATCTTGATCCAGTGAGTGCCCGAATCGAATTGAAATATACTCCCGTGGGGTTGTCCTATACCCAATGTCTCCAGATAATCAGGCAACATCCGGTCAGTTTTGTGAGAGCTTTTCCTGACCGATGGGTCAATAATATCTACTTTGACACACCCGGCCTATCGGCATACTATGACAATATGAGTGGGGTGTCAGTGCGTAGAAAATATAGAATCCGTTGGTATGGTGAAGACTGGCTAAGTTTAAAGAACCCTGTGATGGAGATTAAATACAAAGAAAATCAATTGGGAGGTAAGCAGTCCTTTGATGCACCGAACTTTAAGTGGGAAATGATTCATGAAAGCCTGGACCGGATCATGCATCTAGGTCATTTGCCAAATCTGCAAGCCACCCTCTGTAATCGGTATCTGCGAAGCTATTGGAAGTCGATGGATAACCGATTTCGAATTACGTTGGACCGATCTTTATCATTCAGTTCGCCGCGGATGGGTCTGGTACTTCCTACCTATGACTCAGATGAATTGATTTGTGAACTGAAATATGATCACATCTTGAGAACGGAGGCAGATTTCGTTCAGCAATATCTTCCTTTTCGACGGCAAAGATTTTCGAAGTATGTTCATGGAGTGATCACTCTGCTGGCACCATGAGACTATCAGATCTATCTTTCACACTCAATAGTCCAAAAAGGCCAGATGATACTTTGATCATCCTTTATCCATTCACCTTTCCAATTCCACCCATTTTCTGAAATGTCGTAAAAAGTGAGCCTGGAGAAGCCTTCCATGCCGTTCGGAGCCTTTTGTGGTTGTGTCAAGACGATTTCTTCACCTTGCTTCTTTCCTTTCCATACCCCGGGTGAAAAGGACACGCCAGGATAACTATTGTAGGATACAATCCACTGAGCACTATCCGCATGATATTGACGAATGCTGGTGGCATAACTGCTGCCATCCATTCTCCATGTTTCATCTTGGATCGCTGTTCCGTTCAGAATGTATTTAAACTTCCAATTCATTACAACAGTGTCCTGCCAGGTGCCATCTGGATTTCGCTGAACACTCTTGCAAGGACAGACACCGATCATTGGAGCGAAGTCAGTTACATTCGGAACTTCCGGATTAGGCAATCCGAAAGGATGTACTTCGGATGCCCCATATTCAACCTGTCCGAATGCCCCAACGGTGCCGATAATAAGCAGCAGAGGAATCAACATGATCTTCATTGGTCGTTCTTTAGTTACGTCAAGCAATATACTGACGCAAGTAATTGTATGATTGTCTCAATGATGACTTCCTGGCGCTAAGGCTATTCTCAAAAGCCCGATCTTCCACCTCCACACATACCGCTCCTTCATAGCCCGAATCGGTCAGGTAGGAAAAGAACTGACCCCAATCGACATCTCCTATTCCCGGCAGTTTTGGAGTATGATACTCATTCGGATATGCCATAATGCCCTTCTTGGCCAATTTTTCATGGTCGATCCTTACATCTTTGGCGTGCACATGGTAGAATTTGTGACCGAATTCCCGAATTGCCTTGAGATAATCCATGTGTTGCCAGATAAAATGGCTTGGATCGAAGTTAAGTCCAAAGTAATTGCTGTCTAGATCCGAGAACATGCGATGCCAAATCTCGGGCGTGGTTGCCAAGTTTTTACCTCCCGGCCATTCGTCCTTGGTGAAAAGCATAGGACAATTCTCGATGCCGATCTGTACTTTGTGCTTCTCGGCTAGTTTCACCAGTGGTTTCCAGGTTTTTAGAAATGGCTTCCAGTTAGCATCTACTGATTTGGTCCAATCACGTCCAACAAAGCTGTTCACATTACTAAGACCCAGTTGAGTGGCTGCCCTAATTACCTTGCGAATATGATCGACAGCAGTTTTAGCCTCGGCCTCCACTGGTGATAGCGGATTGGGATAATACCCCAGCCCGCTGATGGTGACACCAGTCTGTTGCTGAAGGTTAATAATTTCCTTTGAGCGTGAAGACGTGAGATTAGCCACATCAATGTGGGTGACTCCGGCATATCTCCTAGTTGCCTTTCCTGTCGGCCAGCACATGGCTTCGACGCAATCATACCCTATCTCAGCCGCCAAAGTCAGGACCTCTTCCAAACTAAGCTCTGGCACTATAGCGCTGACAAAACCAAGCTTCATCATTCAATCTTCTTTTTGATATTTAATTTCACCATTCACGATCGTGACTAGCACCTTTGTATCTAAAATCTCACTATCACTGCAGGTAAGCAGGTTGTTTGTCAGTACGACAATATCAGCCACCTTTCCAACCTCCAGGGAACCTTTTGTCTCTTCCTCAAAAGCAGCATATGCTCCGGCAGTGGTGTAGCTATGCAAGGCCTCCATCCGCGTCATCACCTGTTCAGGATAAAATTCAAAACCGTTGTCAGAACGCTTACGAGTTACTGTGGCGTAAAAAGATTCGATAGGATCCACATCTTCTACCGGAGCATCCGTTCCATTGCAAATCACAGCGCCCGAATTTAACAGTGACCGCCAGGGATAAGATCCATACTTAGCTCTCTGCGGTCCCAGACGCTTCTCCACATAAGGAGCATCTGAAGTGCAATGAATGCCTTGCATAGACGCAATCACCCCTAGCGCTCCAAATCTCGAAATATCTGCTGTATCCAAATGCTGCGCATGTTCAATTCGCCACCTCAGATCGGAACTAGGATTCCTGTTGTACTCTTCTTCGAAAAGATCCAAAACTACCTTATTCGCTCTATCACCAATGGCATGAACACAGAGCTGCAGTCCGTGTTGATTTGCCAGATTCGCAATAGCTGCTACTTCTTCGATTTGCGTTGTGTTCTGTCCCATGAAATCAGGTTTGTCCGCATATGGCTCCAGCAGCCAAGCTCCGAATGAACCCAACGCACCATCGACTTCGGACTTGATAGCCCTTACGGTCAAAAATCCATCTCCGATGTCAACCCATGGGAACGGGTCTAATTTATCTTTCAAGTATTCCGAACCGTGTCTGATCATGACCCATAATCGTAACCCCAGTTTCCTTTCTTCTGCCAGTCCTCGATACCGGTCAATCCATTCCAGACTGCTACCAGCATCTTGAAATGAAGTAACTCCTTTCTTTAAACATTCCTGAGTAGCCAAATCGATGCCATCGTACCACCTATCCATTTTTTCTTCTTCGGAAAGTCCTTCCAAAAACTCCTGATAAGCCCTTCTGATTACGTTCTGAGCACGTTCTTCAAAGACTCCGATGGCATTCCCCTGAGGGTCTCTTACGATCTCGCCACCGGCCGGGTTGGGAGTTTCTCGATTTACGCCTGCTATGTCCATTGCCGCCTTATTGGCAAAAGCTGCGTGGCCACTGGCATGAAACAAAAGCACAGGATTGTCTGGAGAAATTTCGCTGAGTTCATCATGAAAAGGATAGCCATGTATATGCTCCTCCGGCACTCTCACCCATTTCTCCTGATGCCAACCACGGCCAATGATCCATTCACCTTTTTCACTTTCCAGCACCTTTTCGCCCACCATTGCTACGATCTCTTCCCAAGAGCGTGACCGCAGAAAATTGAGATTTTGAAGACTTGATCCCAGACCCGAAAAATGACCATGACTTTCAATGAAACCAGGCATGACGAAATTCTGATTGGCATTGATCACATGAGTGGTCTTATTCCTCATCTCAAGAATTTCTTCATCTGTCCCCCTGGCAATCACTTTGCCATCTGCCACCGCCAATGCCTTAACCATCGATTCATTGCTGTCCTTAGTGGCAATTTGACCATTGTGGATAATTAAATCAGCAATAGGTTCTTTGTCGGTTTTACAACCAATAAAAAGGAAAAGAAATAAGAGATATATATACTTCATGTCAGATCACTTCAATGAAACGGGGTCTAAAGGTAGAGGGATCAGCCAATGCCATAGCTTTATCAAATCGCTCTGGTACACTGTCTTCATGAAGCAGGCTACCTCTCCCTATATAGGGAAAGACTTCAGCAAAGGTTTTTATTTCGTTGGGATTAATCCGCCTATACACGGCATTTCGATCAATGATACTTGGGTCCCCCAGACCAGATGCAGCAAGTAACTCCACAAAGCTTTTCATAGTCTCCCGGTGGTAATTGGCCACCCGAATTTTCTTATCTCCAACAACCAGTCCTAAAACCAAGTCAGGGTCTTGCGTGGCAACCCCCGTAGGGCAAGTGTTTTGATTACATTCCATGGCCTGTATACAGCCCAATGCCAGCATCATTGCCCGGGCACCAGAGCATGCATCGGCCCCGAGAGCCAGTGATTTGAACATATCAAATCCAGTGATGATCTTTCCTGAAGCCAGAATCTTGATCTGATCTCTAAGCTCAAAGCCAATCAGAGCATCCTCAATAAAGGCAACAGCCTCGCGGTAAGGCATTCCCACTGAATTCGAAAATTCCAAAGGAGCTGCCCCGGTACCTCCCTCTCCTCCATCAACTGAAATAAAATCAGGCAAGATCCCTGTCTGCAACATAGCCTTGCAGATGGCGAAGAACTCATACTTCCACCCAACACATAATTTAAATCCTACCGGTTTTCCAGCTGAAAGTTTCCTAAGTTCCTGGATGAATTCCAGAAGACCGATGGGTGTTGAGAAGGCGGTATGAAATGGTGGCGATAATACTGCAGTGCCCGGTTTAAGCCTGCGGATCTCGGCAATCTCTTTTGTGTTTTTATGCGCCGGTAAAATGCCGCCATGTCCGGGCTTGGCTCCTTGCGAAAGTTTCAACTCCACCATCCTGACCCGATCATCTTCTACCAGCTGTTGAAATGCATCAGCTGAGAAACGTCCATGCTCATCGCGGCACCCGAAATATCCAGTGCCAAACTGAAAAATCAGGTCACCTCCATGCTCAAGATGATACCTGCTGATACCACCCTCTCCTGTATTCTGGGCAAATCCTCCAATCTTTGCTCCTCCGTTTAAGGCAAGGATGGCATTTTTGCTTAACGAACCAAAACTCATTGCCGATACGTTGAGAAGACTTGATTCGTAAGGCTGGCGGCAATCAGGGCCACCGATCTTGATCTTCGGATGAGGATTTAGATTGTGAGGATCTAATGATCCAATGCTGTGATTCAGCCATTCATAACCTTCGGCATAGACATCCAACTGCGTTCCAAAGGGGGTTGTATCTAACTGCTGCTTAGCTCTCTGGTAAACCACAACTCGATTTATGCGGTTTATCGGGGTACCATTGGTATCGGACTCGATAAAATACTGATAGATCTTTGGCCTCAACTCTTCCATAATATATCTGCCTCTTCCCAGTACGGGAAAATTTCGCATGATGGCATGTTTGCTTTGCAACATGTCGTAGAATCCTATGAGGATAATAGGCGCCAGGATAATAAAGAGCCACCAGAGCGGTGGCCAGAGGAAGTAGGCAATACCCCCAACCAGCAGACTGGACAACAAGGAAAAAGCTACAAATTCATTCCGCATGAAAAGGGATTATTGAACTTCGGGAAATTAAGAAAAATAGAGCGGCTAACCGGATGCTACCAAGCGGAGGTACTGTGAGCTACTTAACGAATCGAGTCATTACCGATCTTAAGATTAAGAGGACAGAAATAAACAAAGAAAGACGACCAATAAAGTCTCCCCACCGGGCGTAAAATGTCACTTTATCATTGGTAAAGATCGTACCGCTTACCGCCTGGGCCACCCCATATTGGGTGGGTTCGTGGATACCCCCTTTTTCATCTATAAAACTGCAAGTGCCCATATTAGCAGCTCGCGCTATTTGCCTTCTCAATTCGATTGCCCTTAACCTGCCAAACAGTGCGTGTTGGCGGTGGCCTGCCGTATTGTCCCACCAACCATCATTAGTCATCACAAAGATGACATTGGCATCCTTCCCGATGAACCTGCTCATAAACTCACCAAAAATTGATTCATAACATATGGCAGGTGCAGCAACAACCGAATCTGATTCAAATACAGCAAATTCAGTCCTGGTGCGATAGCCTGCTATAGTGCCTCCCAACTTATCGACCAATGGCTTGAAGAAAAACAAGATCTTCCGAAATGGAAAGAACTCTGCACCTGGCACAAAGAGTGCTTTATAGTACTCCGAAATGGTCCCATCAGGACTGATTTGTACAGCACAATTGTATGTTTCAACAAATGCCGGTTGTCCATAGCTATCGGTAAGTATTCTCGTGGTTGGTAATTGCTGCTCATCCGGATCAGTCAACCAGCGGTATCCAGCAATTCCGGTGACAATCTTGAGATTGGAATATCGATCTTGGAAAGCACGTAGCTGAAGAATCGCCTCGTGATCTGCTATCCTGTCCATGTCCATCCGGTTGAAACTCGTTTCAGGAAAGATCAGATAATCTGTCTCATCATCCACCTCAGTCTCCGCCAGGCTGACGAATCGTTTTAACAAAGCTTCTTCAGGAACATGAAATTTTTCGTAGTGTGGCTCAAAATTTGGCTGGACTATGACCACGTTGACTGGATTACCATTCATCTCTGATCGCCAACCGATCCACTGCGAAATCATTATGGGTACAATCAGCCACAAGAAAACGGGGAGGCTACTGCTTAGTTTCTCCCGAGGCGATTGCAGATATGAAAAAAGGAGGTAATTGATAATCAGAATCCACAAAGAACCACCTAGGGCTCCGCTAAACTCGTACCATTGGATGCCTCCCGGTAGAGTTGAAAGACCATTACCCAGTGTCAACCAGGGCCAGTACAACTCCCAACGCATATGCAGGAACTCAAAGCTGATCCATAAGGTGGCGAGTGCAACCAACCCTACATTCTGCCCAAGCCTCCTGATCACAAAATAGTACAGGAGTACGGGAATCGTCATTAGCAGGGAGTTCACTACGTTGGCAAAAATCCCAGCCGCATAGGCAGTATTGGCCACCCAATAGGTAGTCCAGATATTCCATAGCAAAAAAGTATTGAAGCTGAAGAAAAAGATAGATCCAAGAGAGGACAATCCTTTCTTTCTATGTTCATCTAAAATGAACAGTAGAGGCACAAAACCGGCAAATAATAAGATGGGGGTCGGAAAAGGTGGAAATCCCAAGCTTAGCAGAGCTGCTGAAAGTATAGAAAGGGCCAGGTGCTTTGTGCGGGTTTCGCTAGGTTTCCATTTCCTGCACAAAACAGATATAATCCCTATCCAAAATGCTGAAAACTGGAACAAGGGAAGATGACCCCAGAGTTCTTGAGAAGTATTTCGCTCAATTAGAAGATAGGTGGACAGGCCAAATACGAGAATCGCCACACTCGTAAAGACATACCACCATCGGGCTTTCATCTTACTTTATCGCCTTTCCCCCAACCTACTGGAGGGCTTACGAATCCCAACTTACCATTTCCATTCTCTGCCATGAGGATCATGCCTTGCGACTTAACTCCCCTGATCTTTCGAGGAGCCAGATTTGCTACCAGCACGATCTCCTGACCAACAATATCTTCGGCTTTATAAGACTGAGCGATACCTGAAACCACGGTTCGCTTTTCCTCACCCAGATCAATCACTAGCTCCAACAGTTTATCTGCTTTCGGTACCTTTCGAGCCTCAAGGATAACCCCGGTACGCAGGTCCAATTTCTCAAAATCTTGATAAGTGATCTCTTGCTTCACTTCAGCACTTTCCACCTCTTGTGTTTGATCTGTGGCATGCAACTTATCAATCTGGGCCTGAATCTCTTCATCACCAATGCGGGTAAATAGATGGTCTGCTTTGCCCAGTTTATGACCTGGAGCAAGTAGGTGATTCCCCTCAGACAAATTATTCATCAATTCTACAAATTCATCCTGATCGGTAAAAGGATCCTGACCCAGCATAGTCCGGATTTTTGTGCTGGTGAATGGCAGAAATGGTCGACATGATATGGCTAATGCTCCCACATACTGCAAACAAAGGTTCATGACCACTTTTACAGTATCCGGGTCTTCTTTTTGCTTTTTCCAAGGTTCATTTAGGGCCAGAATCTGATTACCGACTGAGGATACCTCCATCAGTGTAGTAAGCGCTGATCTGAAGTCAAATGCCTTGATATTTTGTCTGAATTCATGAAGGCGATCAAAGAGATCAAGCAATTCGGAGTCATGCCAACTGGGCATCCCGCTTTCCTGGGGTGAGTTTATCGATATACTCTCGTCAAATGCGGGTACTAGCCCTCCATAGTATTTGCTAGACAACACCAAAACCCTATTGATAAAGTTGCCGAGGTTGTTGACCAGCTCATTATTATTTGCCTCTTGAAACCCCTTCCAGGTAAACTCACTGTCTCTTTGCTCCGGCATAATCTTGTAACAATAGTATCTCAGCTCATCCTGCCTTTCAGGAAAGTCTTTGAGATACTCATGGATCCAAACAGCCCATCCTTTGGAAGTTGAAACCTTCCGGCCTTCCAAGTTCATAAATTGATTTGCAGGAACATTCGCGGGTAGTACAAATCCGCCGTAGGCTTTCAGAATGGCGGGAAAGATTAGACAATGGAAAACGATATTGTCCTTACCAATGAAGTGCAACAAGCATGATTCCGGATCCTTCCAATATTCTTCCCATTGTTTGCCGGACTCCTTTGCCCAGGCTTTGGTCGAAGAAATATATCCAATAGGCGCATCTAGCCATACGTATAGCTTCTTTCCTTTCGCTCCTTCGATGTGTTGTGGAACGTCGACTCCCCAATCAAGGTCGCGGGTGATCGCCCGAGGCTGCAACCCCGAATCAAGCCACGACTTACATTGTCCGATGACATGCTTCTTCCAATCTTTCGGATCATGTAATTTCGTGGAGTCCAACTTTCCTGTTGTGATCCATTTCTTAAGCCATTCTTCGTGCTTGTCGAGTGGAAGATACCAGTGCTTAGTCTTTCGAAGCACCGGAGCAGCTCCACTCAAAGTTGATTTGGGATTGATCAACTCTGCTGGGCTAAGGGTTGATCCGCATTTCTCGCATTGATCGCCATAAGCCTCTTCGTATCCGCATTTGGGACAAGTGCCCTGGATATATCTATCTGCCAGAAACAATTGCGCTTGTTCATCGAAGTATTGTTCGGTTTCAATCTCTTCGAAATCACCCTTATCATACAGCACTTGAAAGAAGTCCTGACTGGTTTCATGATGTAGAGGATCACTCGTCCGGTGATAGAAGTCGAATGATATGCCCATATCCTGCATGGCATCTTCTATCATTTTGTGGTAGCGGTCCACCAGTTGCTGAGGAGTTATACCTTCCTTCATTGCCCGGATGGTAATGGCAGCTCCGTTCTCATCCGAGCCACAGATATACACCACGTCTTTACCTGATAATCTCAAAAAACGCACATAAGCATCTGCAGACAAGTAAGCTCCGGCGAGATGACCGATGTGGAGAGGTCCGTTCGCATAAGGCAAAGCAGATGTTACCGTATAACGTTTAGGTTGTTGCATAGAATATCATGCGGGAAAGTCCACGCGAATATAGTGGGGATTTAAAAAAGAACTGAGAAAAATTATCCACAAGGTGATGATTGCATTGTCGATCAATATAGTCTACTCCTCAGAATCAAATGTTACTGCAAATTTGTAGTCAAAAGAATAAATTCAGGATATGAATTGAGTCACAAAGAAATATCTTATTCATCCCAGGGATGGGACGAATCTGTTCAAGGGCCGGTCGTTTGATCGGCCTTTTCTTGTCTGGTTTTGGTTAAATCCGGGAGATATAGTGTGAAAAACTAGCTGCCGAAATCATCAAATGCGATATTCTCTTCAGGCACTCCCAGATCATCAAACATCTTCAAACATGCCTGGAGCATGAGTGGAGGCCCACAGAGATAATATTCAATCTCTTCCGGCTCAGGATGCTTTGCAAGGTAGTGATCGTATACAACCTGGTGAATAAAACCAACGTATCCATCCCAGTTGTCTTCCGGCAGTGGCGAAGACAAGGCAATATGATATTTGAAATTATCGAATTCGGCCTCAATGTCCCGGAAGTCCTTGGTGTAAAATAATTCCCGAAGTGAGCGACCTCCATACCAGTATGTTACATTTCGATGCTTGGTTTTTTCTGTATGAAACAAATGAAATAAATGACTTCTCAGTGGTGCCATACCGGCACCTCCTCCGATGTAGAGCATTTCCTTTTCTGTGTCCTTAATGAAGAACTCACCGTACGGCCCTGAGATGGTCACCTTATCACCTGGCTTTCGATCAAATACATAGCTTGAGCAAACGCCGGGATTTACATTCATCCAGCCTCCTTTACCTCCATTGGCGTTTCGATCCCAGGGTGGAGTGGCAATTCGGATGTTTAGCTTGATGATATTCCCTTCCGCAGGATGATTGGCCATGGAATATGCCCGAAACTGTGGCTCGTCATTCTTCATCTTGAGATCCCACATTCCAAACTTATCCCATTCCGATCGGAATTTATCCGTACCAGCCGGATCACCAGGCAGTGGATCTATATTAAAGTTCTTAAAGTCTACCTCAATCTGGGGCACATCGATCTGGATATACCCGCCCGATTGGAAATCCAACCGCTCCCCTTCGGGCAACTTAACTACAAATTCCTTGATAAAGGTGGCAACGTTATAATTGGATACCACCTCACACTCCCATTTCTTGATGCCAAATATCTCTTCAGGCACTCTTATCTGCATGTCCTCCCTTACCTTGACCTGGCAGGCGAGCCTCTTGTGTTCAGCTACCTCTTTCCTGGTCAGGTGATTCAACTCAGTGGGAAGCACGTCCCCTCCACCCTTGTCTATATGACATTCGCACATGGCACATGTGCCACCCCCACCACAGGCAGAGGGTAAGAAAACGTTTTGTTCAGATAACGCCGACAACAGTGAAGAGCCGGGCTTCACCTTTAAGGTGTTTTCCGGATCTCCGTTGATCACAATACTCACTTCACCCTGGGGCACCAGTTGATTTCGCGCATAAATCAACATGAAAGAAAGTAGCAAGATCACCGTGCAAAAGATGGCAATCGAAATGATAACTGGTACGAGTGAAAGTAAGATGATCATTCAGTCAAAATATTTAGAAAGCAGCTGGATCTATTCCCAGCAGACTCATAAATGCAATTCCCATCAACCCGGTAATGATAAACGCAATCCCAAGCCCCCGCAATGGTGCCGGAATATTAGAATAGCGGATCTTTTCTCTTATAGCCGCAATGGCAATAATGGCAAGAAACCATCCAAATCCTCCACCCAATCCGAAAGCCACTGATTCGCCAAAAGTGTATTCCCTGGTAACGGTGAATAGCGAACCGCCCAATATCGCACAGTTCACGGTAATCAACGGCAGAAAGATTCCAAGCGAATTATATAGGGCAGGAGAAAACTTCTCGATTACCATTTCTACCAATTGCACCATGGAAGCGATTACTGCAATAAACAGTATCAGTCGCAGGAAGGTAAAATCATGACCAAATACGCCCGTTTCACTCAACAGGAATGTCGTGATCAGCCAATTAATGGGTATAGTAATGCCTAAAACAAAAATGACCGCCAGGCCAAGACCAAATGCTGTTTTAACTGTTTTTGATACGGCCAGATAAGAGCACATCCCAAGAAAATAACTCAGAACCAGGTTCTCAATAAATGCCGATTTGATAAAAATGTTGACGAGATCCATCTTACCTGTATTTATGAAACATCAACCAATTTTGGATTCCAGCTCCGATGGATCCAGATGATAATTCCTATGATAAACATGGCTGCACCGGACAAGACCATCAGGTTGTTATTTTGATACCATGACAGCCAGCCATTTGTACTATTCAACCAATACTCTGCACTGGGTCCGATGATCTTCATCTCCAATGGACTTCCAGCAAATAAACTTCCTTTTCCAAATAGCTCTCTGAACAAGGCCACAACGATGAGAATCGCTCCGTACCCCAATCCATTTCCTATGCCGTCAAGAAAAGATCGCCAAGGCCTGTTGGCCATGGCAAAGGCCTCCAAACGACCCATGATGATACAGTTTGTGATGATTAATCCAATGAATACTGAAAGCTGCTTGTACACCTCGAAATTGACCGCCTTCAGGGTCAACTCCACCACGGTCACCAGTGAAGCGATGATAACCAGTTGAACAATCATTCGCACCTGCTTGGGAATACTCTTCCGAAGCAAGGATGTGAAAAGATTCGAAAATGCCAACACAAATATCACTGCGATAGCCATTACCACAGATGGATAAACCAAAGATGTAACCGCCAATGCCGAACAAATACCTAGTACCTGTACGGTTATTGGATTATTCTCGTTCAGTGGATCAATCAGCAGTTTCCTCTCCTTGGTCCCAAAGAGAGGCTCTTGGGTTTTGACCTTTGGTTCCTGCACTGCTGTTTCAGCCATAATTTATTTTTCTTTTGAAGGTGAGTTTTTGTCGACCTATTTAACAGTTTCGAAATAAGGCTGGTAATACTTTATTCCCCTTTCCAACATTTCTGTCACACCATCCGCCGTGACTGTTGCTCCGCTGATTCCATCCACTTCATGTAACGGATCGCGAGCCCCTCCCTTCCTCACAGTAATCGAAGCAAAATCTCCGTCGGGTTCATATAATTTTTTGCCAATGAATTGGGATGCAAAACTTGGATTGTCTTTGATCTCTGCACCAAGACCCGGCGTTTCACCCTGATGATCAAAAGCAGCACCAGCCACTGTATTCAAATCATCTTCGAGAGCGATCGAGCCCCAGATCTCATCCCACAGGCCACTTCCCCGAACACTGATGATATATATTTTACCATCGTTCCCATTGTAAATATACACAGGCAAGCGCCGCTGAGACTCGGGTTTCTTTCGCTCTCTAGCCATATCAATTTCTTCTGCAAGTACGCCTGACACCACCTGACCTTTCATATCTACCACGACCTGCTCAATATTCTGCTCAAAAATCTCCATGATTTCCATGTCGGAAAGTGACTTGACCTCTGTCTCCAGAGAATTTTCAATCGCAGAAAGTATGGCTTTCTTATTATAGATAGCTTCGTTGCGATCATGGATGTCCTTAAGACCCGTTGACATCAGAGATAGCAGCAAAGCAACTACTCCTGTCAATGCCAATACAAAGAATATGATATATCTGGTACTATGCACGCTTCAGTCTTTTTGAAATGTTTGCCTGCAAGATATAGTGATCGATCAACGGTGCAAAAGTATTCAATAAGAGAATAGCCAGCATCCATCCTTCCGGATACGCGGGATTGAGAACCCGGATAATCAATCCGATAAAACCAATGAGGAATCCATAGATCCACTTCCCTTGATCAGTTGAAGCTGCCGTAACCGGATCTGTTGCCATGAAAGCCATTGCAAAAAAGAAACTGCCCATGTAAAAATGGTATTGCCAGGGCACTTCCATAAACGGTGTAGCTCCCCATGCATTTAAGAGCCAACCCATCACCACTGCTCCCAGAAACATGCCAAGCATGATTCTCCAGCTACCAATTCCTGAGACGATCAACATCAATGCACCAACAATGATCAATGGTTTACTCGTCTCTCCTATTGACCCGGGAATGGATCCCCACCACATTGCAGTTTCAGAATAAACAGAAGTGACTTGCTCCCAACCACCCTGAAAAGCCAGCGACAATGGAGTCGCACCGGTAAATCCATCTATTACCTGAGCCGCCCCGTTGAATGTACTCCAACCTGCCCAATCAAAAAATACGTTGCACAGGTGATGCCACCATCCATAGTCTACCGCAGCTCCAGAAGAAGCTCTTTCCAAGCCTGCCACCCAGACTTCATCACCGGAAATGGTGGTGGGATAGGCAAAGAATACAAATACCCTGGATAATAATGCAATATTCCAGATATTCATACCCGTTCCTCCAAAGGCTTCCTTTCCAATCCAAACCGCAAAAGCAACCGAAAGTGCCAGGATCCATAAGGGTAAATCAGGAGGCATAATCAGAGGAATGAGCGCCCCTGAAACCAAAAAGCCTTCTTCGATCCCATGACCTTTCTTCCAAGCATAATAGAATTCGATGCCTAAGCCTACCACATGCGTTACAATCCAAATAGGCAGTAATTTCCCTAGGCCATAGAATAATTTCAAATGGAAGCCTTCAAGAAAGGCGGTATGTTCACCGATTGCCAGAAAATGTTGATGCCCAATGTTATAAGTGCCCAAAAGATAGCATAGCTGCAGGGAGAGTACCACGATAACCATCGTTCTCTTCAGGTCCATCCCATCCTTGATATGGGTTCCACCGTGAGTGACCTCGTCCGGAGTATATAAGAAGGTGAAAAATCCATCATACAGGGTATGGGCGAGGCTTCCCTTCTTCGGCTCTATCTTCTTAATAAATTCTAATAATTTGCTCATCTCCCTATTTCGTTTACCTATCCCTGCTCTCTCATCATATCCAGACCCTGACGTAAAATATGTTGAAGCGGTTGCTTTGATGTGCAAGCAAATTCACAAAGGGCGATGTCTTCTTCAGCCAACTCATGAATTCCCAAACCTTCCATCTTTTCGTAATCGTTCGTTAAGATCGCCTTCATCAAATGTTGCGGATATATATCCATGGGTAACATATTCTCATATTGCCCTGTCACCACAAAAGCCCGCCTCTCACCATGCGTGTTCGTATTTACTTCAAACTCCACGTCCGGAAACATAAAATTCGGATACGTTTTTGATGTACTAGGTCGCATTTTGAGAGGTAACAACCAACCAAACATCTCGTACTCTTTACCCTCGTCAATTACCGTGAGTTGATCATCATAAAAGTCCAGATAACCCTCCTGCGACTTCTTATGTCCAGACAGGACATCCCCAGAGATGATCCGGTGGGCATCTGTCAATTCTTGTCCCTTTACGAGTTCAGATATCTTTGCACCAAGTGGCACTCTCACATACTTTCTATCTTCTACACACTGACCAGTCAAAGCGACAAGTCGCTCTGCATTGAAGCGACCTTCAGTAAATAATCTCCCGATCACAATTACATCCTGTACACCCAACACCCACGCTATATTCGTTGATGAGACCGGGTGAATATGATGAATTTGTACACCTACATTACCGACTGGATGGGGTCCGGAAAACCAGACTTTCTCGGCACTAGAGATATTTGTGAAAGCCTTTGCAGGTGCATCTGGGCCATTGGCATTCAAACCGAGATAGACCTTGCCATCTGTAAGTTTAGTCAATATCTCAATACCCTTCTCCCATTCATTTTCCTGCCCTTGAATAATGAAATCATTATCAGGTGCAAGAGGTGCGGTATCAAATGTCGATACAAAAATATTCTCTGGTACATCGCCTGGTTTCGCCACCAAATTGTATGGCCGCTGCCTGATGAAAGGCCAGGCACCAGTATTAATTAGAAAAGTTATAAGTTCTTCTCTACTGACCGTATTAAGATCGACTGATGGGACTTGCCTATATCGCTGTTCTTTATCGGGAATGATCACTATTTCGGTGATCGCCCGCTTTTCCCCTCGATTGATAGCTGCAACCTCCCCACTCACCGGCGACACATATTTGATATCTGGTCGTTTCTTATCGAAGAACAAAGCATCTCCCGCAAGTACTTCTTGACCTGGTTCAAACAAAACTTTGGGAATAGGTGACATTCCAGTGAAATTGGGCGGCTGAAGCGCTACGGCACTTACTGGGATAGATTCCACCTCCTTTTTCGCTTCTCCTGTCAGCTTAATGTCGAAACCTCGGGTCAGAGCATGGTAAGAACCCTCCACATATTTGGCGGGCTTCTTGGCAAACAGCCTGCTAAAACCCCCAGTGCTTGGTATATTCACCTTCCCTTCTTTGGCCTCAATACCAATTAAATTATCACCAACCAAAATAAGTGCCGTGATGAAAACTATGACGGCCATAATAACTAATCCCACGTTGAGAAAAGACTCAGAGCTGGTGGATTGGGCTAGAAGCGAAGTTGGACTGAGAAGTACTAAGAAAAGAATATTTGTAATTAATCTGCGATACCTGATGACCACAATCGTATGTTGTTATTTACAGCTTGATGATAGCTATTTCGTAAAAATCATGGCAAAGATATAAACCTTATGCACATAACAAATCGACCCTTTTGCACTCGAGAATTATTTAGATCAAATCTAAATAGAGGGGTCTGGATTGCGATCATGCTTCCATTTTTCATACCAAACCTTCCAGCCAAAAATTGCTATGATTGTATATATCACGAATAGTAAGGCAATAACCCACAATTCTCGCTCGACATAAATGATGACACAGACGGTATCAATCACAATCCAATAGATCCAATTCTCCAGGATCTTGCGAGCTACCATGAAGGTCGCTATGATACTGAATGAACTTGTGAAGGCATCTGCAAAGGGTAGAGCCGCGTCAAATAAGGTCCAGAATTTGCCTAAGAGCACCGTCATGATCACACCCAATACGAGTAGCCAGGCGTGTCGTCTAATTGGCAAAATCGAGATGGACAAAGTAGGTTGCTTGCGACGTTTGCTCCACGAGGCCCAGCCGTAGATTGACATTACTATATAAAATACTTGCAGTGTGGCATCAGAGTAGAGTCGTGCTTCAACGTAAATGGCAAGCAACAGGCTGACACCAATCAATCCAAAGACCCAACAAATGATTTGCTCCCTGGCGGCAAATATGACATAGAGTATGTTGAAGAGAAGAGCTAGCCACTGGATCCCGCCAAGGTCAACCGCACTGTGCCATAATTGGAGGAGAAAGTCGCTCAGACCGGAGAATTCAATTTACTTTTTCAACAAATATTGTGAAAGTGGCTTGGGTAACGATGGGTTCCGTATTAGCAATAACATCCACGGTCACTTCCTGTTGACCCTCCTTATCGGTGCTATCGTATTCGACATCGATTAAACCAGTCTGCCCAGGTTTTATCGGATCTCGCGGCCAATCCAGTTCAGTGCATTCACAAGCAGTGGCTAAATCTATAATCAAGTCGGCTTCCCCTGCATTTCGAAAAGAAAAAGCATACTTCTTCTTTTCGCCCTGCTGTACTGAACCGAGGTTCACGCTTTCATTTTCGAATTGAAGTTTTGGGTATTTTATTAAAGTCTTTGCACTTGACGTTGCATCAGGATTGGTGGAATTAAGACTGGCAGAGCCCCCATCATCCCCATCATCGCCTCCGGTTGGTGCCTTCTTAATCTCCTTTCGGATTTCGATGGTTTGTGGGCCTTCAAGAATAGTGAATTCTGTACGACGGTTTAGCCTGTGTTCGGCCTCGGTACAGTTAACTCCATTAACACATTTGTTAAGAATCCTTTTCTCACCGTAGCCCACCGCTCGAACCCGGTCACCATCAATTCCCAGCAGCTCCAAATACTGTTTGGCCGAATTTGCTCTGCGTTGGCTCAGATTTTCATTATAAGCATCCGGCCCCCTGGCATCAGTGTGACTTGAAAGTTCGATCACCATATCCGGATATTGAGTCATTAGATCGAAAACAAAATCAAGGTCTCCCTCTGCATCTGGCAAAATCTGGTCGTCATCGAATTCATAGTAAATGTTATTCAACCGGATCGGTTCATTGATTGTCAAGATCTCGACCTCTGGCTCCTCTGGCATAGGTTTGAGACGAAAAGTACCGCGGAAGTTTTTTGATTCTCTTACTCCTACTGTATTGAAATCGGCAGTGTCCGGATAAAACCCTTCACGCTCTACGAGAACCTTATACGCTTTATCAGCATCAAGAGCAAAATCGAATTCATTACCTTCTTCGTTTTCTTGCACATCTGGAAATCCGAGTTCCTCACCGATCTTCTGATATAATTTGATCGTTGCTCCCGGCAGGGGTTTTTCATCTTCTCCTTCTTCAAAAACCGAAGCGAGAAGTTTTATGATAATTTCTTTCTTCGCAAAGGTGAAGATATCGTCACAGCAAGTGGCACTCTTAACCGATCGGGTGCCATCACGATTGCTGACCAGGAAACCACTTTCCTCGTCTCCCAAAGTGAAATACAGATCATCCACTGAGCTACTAAAGCCTTTCCCCATATTTTGCGGTGTGCCAAGAGACGCACCGTCCCATTCAGATTTGAAAATATCGTACCCTCCCATTGATGGGTGACCATCGGAACTAAAATAAAGCATTGCTTCGCCAAAGAAGGGCGTCACCTCATTACCGATACTATTAATCCTATTGCCAAGATTCACTGCTTGTCCAAATGTACCATCACGATCCACCGGAGCATAGTAAAGATCAAGTCCACCAGAACCACCGGGTTGATTTGATGAGAATATTAAAACATCCTGGCCAAAAAGTTCTCCTGTTACCGGATGTTGATTAAGGAAATCTCCATTGAGAGAACTAATTGGTTGGGGAGCTCCCCAGCCGCCTCTTGTATTATCACTGTAATAAAGATCTGATGAGATGATCTCACCACCTGAGACGATGGCCCTTGTAAAATACATTCGTTCACCATCTCTCGAAAAAGAAACATGACTGTTATGATACCCGGGTCGGTTGATCTTTTCCGATACTTCCCTCCCCTTTTGCCAGTCTCCACGATCAGTACGCCGCGATTGAAAGATCTTGTAGTGAAAATCTTCGTTCTTGGAGGTGACCTTTAAGATTTCATCTGAATCGATCGACACATAGTATAATTCGCCTTCTGGTGAAAGGGCCGGTGAAGATTCCATGTTTCTTCCATTAATTTTCCGACCTGCGTTTTCCACCAGGAGATCATCCGGCACCTTCATGGTTTTTGCCAAATCAATTCCCGCGAGTTCGATCTGAATCCAATCTTTGAATGATTGTGATTTTTCATGCTGACTGAACTCTCTGAAAACCTGCTCCGCCTCATCATATTTCGCATTGTACTTTAGCAGACGACCATAATCGAAGCGGGCCTGGGGATAAATCATTTCCTTATCCTTGTCAATGACTCTTTTATACCATCTTTCAGCCCTGCGGTAATCTCGCAACTTGTAATGGCAAAATCCTATCTTCTGAGCAAGATCAAGTTGACGCGTTTCTTTGTAGCACTGCTCATACCAATCCACTGCGTTGTAATAATCCTTATTGTTAAAAGATTCGTCTGCCGCTTCCAATTTGAAATCGTATGGAATTTCAGTAAGAGGCTGTGCACTTGCACTCCACACCACTACGCCAATCAATAATAAAGAGCTTATCAGTGACTTCATTTTATTCCAATTAGAATCGTGGACAGAAGATAACGGGATCAACTTTTGGTCGCTTGTAAATTTTTCCAATGTATGCTACTGCCAATTCGAAAGCTCCATTTGGATTCTCCAGAGCTGAAAGCGTAAGATCGTAACTTGCTCCCACACGAAGATCTTTGTATTGCACACCTGCAAGGACCTGAAGAGCATCGCCTATCCGATACCCAAGACCCGCCTTCAGTACGGTTTCGGCGTCGAACTTGTAACCTCCCAGCGCCTGTGCAGCTACCTCTGTTGCCGGTCCGATAGATTCAAAAAGAATCGATGGCTCAGCCATAAATGATTCATTAATGTCCAACACATAGGTACCAAAACCCACAATCTTCATAGGTAGAGATGCGCTATTTGTGCTCAATAGGCCATAATCTGGCTGATTGGCATGCATGACACTAGCACCAACTCTGAAGTAGGAATTGCCTACTGTACGGCCAGTGATTGTGAGACCACCAGATATATCCAGAAAACTAGTCGGATCTTCTTTATTGGGAAGTCTTTCATCGGTAGATCCTGTGAGGATCTGGTCTTCAAACAAAAAATTGTCTTGCAATTTCCTGCTCAACGTACCCACCTGTAAGCCCAGTGAAATGATTGTCCTGCGTTTGTCATCTGCGGCAAAATGATAGGCAATGGACCCCAGCATCCCACCTTGCTTTACTCTTCCTTTCCCGCTTCTACCATCCGACTGAAGAAATTCTGCCGCCGCATTATCCTGATAGAAGACCACCCCGGCTCCCACCCAATCCAGGTCTCTGAAACCCTTGAGTATGGGAGAATCAATATAAAAAGCCGGTGTTGAAAAAGTGGAAGCCCATTGATCCCGGTAAATCCCTCCCAACCGAAACGACCCGTTGAAGGCACCGGTCATCGCTGGATTGATAGTCAGAGGACTCATATTGAACTGGGTGAAATGAATGTCCTGACCAACGATAGTAGACCAGGTGAGCATAACAAGGCACACTATCTGGAAAGATCTTTTGGCTAAAATCATAAATTGGCAGTCGTTATGATCAATGGATTCGTCGTTTCACGGGGTGATTACAAGTATAAGGAGACCCAATGTAATTTCTTCAAAAATAGTTCATATTATTTAGAACGATCAGATATCTCCAAATTGTCGCAAACCGACAGAATTATTAAGGACAGCTTTAAAAAATTTGGTTGATCAAGAAGCTCATTATACTTATCGCGATTACGGCAATTTGGCGGATCCAAGTGATTGCCCAGAATGATACTCTAGGTTCCCCTAATCAGTTTAACCGTCAGAAATTTTGGAAATTATCCGCTATTGGAGCCGGGATTTATGGTGGCTCAGTGGTGCTCCTGTCGAAAGCCTGGTACCAAAGTTCGGAGAGAACTTCATTCCACCTCTTTGACGACTGGGGAGAGTGGAAAAACATTGACAAACTAGGTCATTCATATACGGCTTATTTTGAGACCGACCTTTTGTATCAGGGGGCGTCATCAGCGGGGATGAATAGGAAATCTGCTCTCTGGACAGCAGCCAGTCTGGCGATGCTGTTTCAGGGAACTATTGAGATGCTCGATGCCTACTCGGCCGATTGGGGATTCTCGATCTATGACCTCTCATTCAACACAGCCGGAATTGGCCTTTTCCTCGGTCAGGAGCTGGTTTGGAGGGAGCAAAAGATCAGGATGAAAATGTCTTCATGGCCCCAAAACCATCCGTCGGGGACTATTATGGCAGGTGATCAAATATCTACAACGACCCTAGAGAACAGAGCTGACATGCTCTTTGGCAATAGCTTCGCAGAGCGGTTTCTCAAAGATTACAATCGCCAGACCATCTGGGTGTCATTTAATCTCCGTAGCTTCTTGCCTCATGTAAAACTTCCTGCTTGGATCAATCTTGCTATTGGATATGGTGGAGAGAACATGTATGGTGGATTTGAAAATCGCTGGGTTCAGGATGGTGCTATGTTTGAACTCGAGAAGGTACGTTATGGTCAGCTGTACCTGGCTCCCGATATTGATTGGCGACGGATTCGATCAGGGAGCAAATTCTTTCGTACGTTATGCTCTGTCCTAAATGTCTTCAAAGTGCCATCACCCGCCCTAGAATTCAACAGGAATCAAAAAATCAAATTGCACTTCATCCACTGGTAGACTAATACACTGCTTCGACGATCCGCCTGATGGTGTCGCTGTCACCCATGGTGTAATAATGTAAACAAGGAACACCTGATTGTTTGAGCTCTTTACTTTGACTGATACACCATTCAATTCCCAATTCCTTCACATCCTCATCACTCTTGCACTTCACCGCTTCCTTTGCCAGTGTTTCAGGCATGCTGATGTAGAAACGGCTTGGTAGAGACCTGAGTTGTCTCAATCTTGTGAGGGGTTTGAGCCCGGGAACAATTGGTTTATCAATACCAGATTTTCGACAGTCTTCCACGTAGGCGAAGAATTTTGAATTGTCAAAAAACATCTGGGTGACGATATAATCACCTCCTGCTTCAATCTTCGATTTGGTGTGTTCCAAATCGATATCGAGATTAGGTGCTTCAAAATGTTTTTCAGGATATCCGGCCACGCCAATGCAGAAATCAGTCTGTGCTCCATTCTCAATATTGGAATCGAGGTAAACTCCCTTATTCATCTTGGCGATCTGCTTCACGAGATCTACTGCAAAACTATGACCACCTGGCGTGGGAACAAACTGAGAATCGAAACGCCGGGCATCTCCCCGTATCGCCAACACATTCTTTATGTTGAGAAAATTTAGATCTATTAGAGCATTTTCGGTATCCTCCTTGGTAAACCCGCCACAAATGAGATGTGGCACTGCATCCACTCCATACCGGTGCATAATAGCGGCGCAAATCCCTACGGTGCCAGGCCGCTTCCGAATCGATGTTTTTTCATAGTACCCATTAGCATTCTTGGTATAGACATATTCCTCCCGATGGTAGGTAACATCGATAAAAGGGGGTTTGAACTCCATCAGTGGATCAAGCACATCAAAAATGGATTTCATAGTCCCACCTTTCAAGGGAGGAAGGACTTCAAATGAAATCAGCGTCCGACCGTCAGCTTCGTTAAAATAGTCTGTGACCTTCAATGACTGGTTATTGTCTAAAAGAGCGTAAAATTAGTAATAAGAGTGGGATGAATCTTAGACTCGAACAGAAAGTCGTCGTTTAATCTACTGGTCGTTTTCAGGCTTACGTTTAAAGTCTCCGTTTTTCCAGGCTTTGAAAAACTTTGCCCAAGCCAATGGATTGAGTACATGGATTGGTTTGGCTTGTCCGAATGAATAGTAGCTTTCTGCCTGACGGCGAAGGTAATAGCCACCGGTTTCCGCACCATCGTATGGCAAATTCTCGCGCAATCGTTCCATAGCTATTGCTGTCAGGTTTTCTTCCGCACGATTCTGAAGATCATCGGGTACCTCGAGAGCCAAAAATTCAATCTTAAAATGCTCTCTGCTTGGCCAGGGATATACCACCGTTTCAGGCAGCGTAATCGTATCCTTTGACATAATTTGATAAATCGTGTACCGGTTTTCGGTCAGGGTATCTGGTATTACAAACTCCACAGTTTTATACCCAATCGATGAAAACAACACTACCTCTCCTTTCGCGGCAACAATAGAAAAGAATCCGTCTAGGTTAGAGAAAGTTCCTCTGCCGGAACCCTGTAACAGAATATTGGTTAAGGGGAGGGGCACCAAATCACCCTGCTCCTCGGTAACCACTAATCCGGAAAATTGGATTATAGAAGTGTCTATCGTTTGCCCATAGCTCCAACTGAGGGAGGTGGTCAATAAGAATCCGAAAACTATCCACTTAATTTTCATATTTCTCAAAACAGGCTGCGTGAAATTAGCAAATAATATGCTCAGAAAACGGGCTATTGGTAGCCCTATTCGAAATCCACGGCAGGTTTAACTTGTTTTTAACAAAGCCAATTTTAGGACTCTGATCGGAGTGCATGTTTTAATACCTCTTCCATCCTTTTCACGTAGATAAAATCTAAGCCCTCGATATACTCTTTCTTTATTTCCTGCACATGACGCTCATTCTCTGCACAAAGAATGATCTGCTTCATTCCAGCTCGTTTGGCCGCCAGCACTTTTTCCTTTATCCCTCCAACGGGTAAAACCTTTCCCCTAAGAGTGATCTCTCCCGACATGGCTAGAAATGGCTTCACCACCTGATCTGTAAAAATCGAAGTTAGAGCAGCCAACATAGTAATTCCTGCAGAAGGTCCATCTTTAGGTATAGCCCCTTCCGGCACATGAACATGAATATCGGTGTCGGAAAACTTTTTGGGATCAATGCCAAGAGCTTCGCCGTGGGCTTTGATGAAGCTCAAAGCAGTAGTAGCTGATTCCTTCATGACGTCGCCCAGGTTTCCAGTAAGTGTCACTTTTCCACTACCCGGGCTTAGGCTAGCTTCAATAAACAAAATATCACCTCCCACGCTTGTCCAGGCAAGACCGACAGCAACACCAGGGACTCTGATCTCACTGTAAAGATCTTTATCAAACCGGGCAGGACCTAAGATCTCATGTAGATCTTTCGCCAGTACCGTCACCTTTTCCGCCTCCTCCAATGCTATTTGCTTGGCTGCGTGACGCATCACCCCCGCCAGGCGCCGGTTGAGACTTCGAACCCCCGATTCACGAGTATATTTTTGAATGATCGCCTTAAGTGTTGGCTCACGCAGTGTTACCAGCTTGGCAGTAAGACCATGTTCTTTACGCTGAATCGGGATCAAATGTCTTTTGGCAATTTCGATTTTCTCCTCGGTACTATATCCACTTATCTGGATGATCTCCATCCTGTCAAGTAATGCTGGTTGGATGGATGCCAGAGAGTTAGCGGTTGCAATAAACATGACCTTGGATAAGTCATATTCCAACTCCAGATAGTTGTCATGGAAGGTTGAATTCTGCTCCGGATCCAGCACCTCCAAAAGGGCGGAAGATGGATCTCCACGAAAATCTTTACCCACTTTATCGATCTCATCCAAAATGAAGACCGGATTGGAGCTTTTAGCTTTGCGAAGAGATTGAATGATTCTCCCTGGCATCGCTCCTATATAAGTTTTACGGTGTCCCCTGATCTCCGATTCATCATGTAGGCCACCCAAAGACATTCGAACAAATTTTCTTTTCAATGCGTTTGCAACCGACCTACCTAAGGAAGTTTTTCCTACTCCCGGAGGTCCGACCAAACACAAGATGGGTGCCTTCATGTCTCCCTTGAGCTTCAACACCGCCAAGTGCTCCATGATTCTCTCCTTAACCTCCTCGAGCCCATAATGATCTTTATCCAATACCTCTTTCACCTTTTTCAAGTTGAAGTTGTCGCGGGTAAATTCATTCCAAGGAAGGTCAAGCATCAACTCCAGATAGTTCAGTACCACCGAATATTCTGCCATCTGTGGATTAATCCTTTTGACTTTGTTGAGTTCCTTGTCAAAAGCTGTCCTTACCTCTTTGGACCATTTCTTCTTATCAGCTCGTTCCTCAAATTCACGCAGTTCATCTTGATGAGGACTTTGACCCAATTCCTGCTGAATGGTTTTTAACTGCTGGTTGAGGAAATAGTCACGCTGTTGCTTTTCGATATCACCCCTCACCTTGGTCTCAATCTCATCCTTCAGCATAAGGATTTGCATCTCACCTTTCATGTGATGCAGTATCTTATTGGCCTTTTCAGATAGATTGCTCAACTCCAGTAAATACTGTTTTTCTTCTATCTGCAATGCCAGATTAGAGGCTATGAAATCAAGAAGAAATACATCGCTTTTGATGTTATTCAACATCACAGATGCTTCCGATGGGATATTAGGTGATAATTTAATAATCTGACCAGCTATGTCTCTAATTGATGAAATCAAAGCTGTAAACTTCAATTCGTCTGCTGCCGGTATATATTGCAGCGTGGTGACTTTGCCTTCCATGTAGGGTTCGTCACTGGTAATCGTTTCCAGTGCAAATCTGGCTTTACCTTGAAGGATAGTGGTTGTGGTTCCATCCGGCATTTTAAAGAGTTTCAAAATCTTGGCTACAGTGCCGGTTTCATATAAATCCTCCTGGTCAGGATTTTCAACGTTCATGTTTTTTTGCGATAGCACTGCCAAGAGCTTTTCGTTAGCATAAGCATGCTGTATCGCTTTGATAGATTTATCCCTGCCTATGGTAATCGGAATGATAATGCCTGGAAATAAGACTGTGTTCTTAAGCGCTAATACTGGAAGAAGTTCAGGCAACTCCCCATCACTCATTTCTTCGTTGACCTCTTCCTCCAATGACATCATTGGAAGCAACTCTCGGTCGTCATTCACTTTATCGAAATAGATGAAGTTTTCAAACATAAGTTTTAATTCACTTTTGCCAATCTGTCAGGAAAACTGATTGGTGTTGTCTAACCTTCCTAGGTCAATCTCTATGCCATCACTCACTAGCGGCAAGAATGCCATGATTTTATCGAATTAGACCTTAAAAGAAAGCCAGTGACTGACAAGAAGTCAGCAAGACGATCAAGGCTTTATGCTTCGGCTTCGGCTTCAACAGGTTGAATCTCAGCCCGATCGGGGTCTCCATTACCCTCCGCTCGATCAACTTCAAGTTTCAGATGATCGATGATGAAAGATTGTCGCTGTGGTGTATTTTTCCCCATAAAATAGGACAGGATCTTTTCCACATTTGTGTCTTCGTGCAGGTGTACCTGCTCGAGGCGGATGTCATCACCAATAAAATCACCAAACTCCTGTGGAGATATCTCTCCCAGCCCCTTAAAGCGGGTGATTTCAGGTTTACCTCGCAGTCTTTCTACGGCATCCCGGCGTTCTTGCTCGTCATAGCAATAAAAGGTCTGCTTCTTATCCCGCACCCTGAATAATGGTGTCTCAAGTATATACAAGTGTCCCTCTCTCACTAAATCAGGGAAAAACTGAAGGAAAAAAGTAAGTAGCAGTAACCTGATATGCATGCCATCGACGTCTGCATCAGTGGCAATAACAACCCGGTTGTATCGAAGGTTTTCCAGATCATCCTCAATGTCTAAAGCATGCTGAAGTAGATTGAGTTCTTCGTTCTGATAAACGATTTTCTTTGTCATGCCAAAACAGTTTAGTGGTTTCCCCCTTAGACTGAATACTGCCTGGTACCTTACATCTCTTGCTTTGGTAATAGAGCCACTCGCAGAATCACCTTCGGTGATGAAAATGGTGGAACGCTCTCGTTCCTCCAGTGGAATCTTCTTACTGGTCAGATGAACCCGGCAATCCCGTAGTTTTTTGTTGTGAAGATTTGCCTTCTTAGCCCGTTCATTTGCCAGTTTTTTAATCCCTGCAATCTCCTTTCTCTCTCGCTCAGATTGTGTGATCCTGGCCTTAAGCGCATCCGCAATTGCAGGTTCTCTGTGGAGAAAATCGTTAAGTTCTTTTCGGACAAAATTCCCTATGAAAGTGCTAATGGTAGGACCCTCAGGACCGATATTCATGGAGCCTAGTTTGGTCTTCGTCTGCGACTCAAAAACAGGTTCCTCTACCCTTACACTAATTGCCGCTATGATGGAAGCCCGGATATCCCTTGCATCATACTGCTTTCCATAAAACTCCCTCACCGTCTTCACAACAGCATCCTTAAAGGCATTTTGATGCGTTCCTCCCTGCGTAGTAAACTGTCCGTTGACAAAGGCATAGTATTCTTCACCATAATGATTGCCGTGGCTCAAGGCGATTTCAATATCCTCGCCCTTTAGATGCACGATTGGATATCGCAGGGTCTCTGTCTTGGCTTTTGTCTCAAGTAAATCGAGTAGTCCATTTTTCGAAGCAATGGTTTTACCATTAAATTTTAGCTTCAACCCGGTATTCAGATATGCATAGTGCCAAAGCTGACGCTCCACGTATTCAGCCTGAAATTTATAGTTTTTGAAGACTGATGCATCCGGCTGGAATACGACCAATGTGCCGTCTTTTTCACCGGATTTCTTAATGCGGGATTCATCCAATTTATCCCCTTTCGTAAAGGAGGCATCTTTACTTTTTCCTTCTCTGAAGGCAGCCACCATAAAGTGATCCGAAAGAGCATTCACTGCCTTTGTGCCAACACCATTTAATCCCACAGACTTTTTGAAAGCCTTGGAATCATACTTGCCCCCTGTGTTGATGCGGGACACGCATTCCACTACCTTACCCAGAGGTATTCCACGACCATAGTCCCGTACGGTCACCTTTCCCTCTTTGATTTCCACCTCAATGGTATTGCCAAATCCCATGACGTACTCGTCAATCGCATTGTCAATAACTTCCTTCAACAAAACGTAGATCCCATCGTCAGGTGCTGAACCATCACCCAATTTACCAATGTACATACCCGGACGCATGCGGATATGCTCCTTCCAATCCAGAGATCTAATATTCTCCTCTGTGTAACTTACTTGTGTCATGAAATACGTTCAAAAACGGATCAAAATATAATGATTTTATGACATATGATAATCCAATGTAGTCTGCACCACATCTGGTTTAGCCAGAACTTGTTCCACAAAATTAGTCGTTCTTTCTGCCCACTGGTGGAATTATTGCTGTGGGAAACTGGGCACTTCCATTGTGTGTGTACTTTACCCTGGCTCTTAGCGGCATCTCGAAGCGGTTGCTAAAACTCTTGAGGAAAGCTCTCATATCCGGACGATCTACCTGTTTTGAGTTTGGCTTCAAGTGATATCCCAAATAGTCAATCTGCCCATTTTCATTCCAGAAGACCATCAACCAGATCTTCACTCCCAGCAGATCAAAATCAATGCTTTCAGCGTAAGCCTCCATTTCGGATAGCATGTACATCCATTTATTGAAGGCCAAATCCATATCATCATTGCAGACAGATAATAGGATTTCGTTGTAGGTCTCATACAATAGACCGTACTGTTCTTCATATTCGCCCATCAAGAAAACGCCTGGCAAAGTCAACGAGTCAAAGGGCTCAAAGTTTAAACTATCGGTCTGACCGATGGCCTGACTCGTCACCCAAATGATTGCAGTTACGACCAATAAGTACCTCATGATTGAGCACTCTGATATTCTAAAAATAGCTGAAAATAATCACAAGCGAACATTAAAACAGCCTGCTTGCATCCAACAATTTAACAGTTCTTCTTACATATTATTATTATTTTTAATGCATAAATGGCTGTAAAAGAAAAAAATTACTGATGGCTTGGTTTGATGTGGTATTTATTATATGCCTTCTTGCAGCATTTATCAGTGGCTTGCAAGAAGGAATTATGCGATCAATTGGCTGGATCGTTATGTTCACTTGGTCGGTTCTCATCGCAGTGCTGTCAGCTCCCTACCTCATTCGATTTATGGAGTACTCTTTTGGCATGAAATGGTTGGCTTTCCAGCTTGGCTTCATGATGTTGTTCTTACTGTTTCTGTTGTGGTTATCCAGTAAGCCGTTGATCTTGGTCCAGCGCAACCCCAAGTCAAAAGGGTATAGGTATGGGCTTCGATTCATAGGAGCAAGTACTATGTTCCTGATTACGTTATTTAGCATCTCCGTATTAACCGGTTTTCTTGAAAAGACGCAAATCACTCCTCCCCAAAACAATCAAGCTTCTATCTCATATCAAATGATGTACCCAGTACGCCAATCTACTTCAATCCTATGGAAGGAACTCAAGAACGGGATGGATGATGTTTCACGAAAAGGCAATGAGGTGAGACATTTGGTGAATCAAGACTGATCCAACTTCATTATCGACCAGAGTTTGTCTTTCAGCTCCTGAAGACCATTTTGGGATACTGCAGAGATGAAAAGGAAGTCCAGATCAAACTTTAGTTCTGCTCTAATCATATCTTCCAGTTCTTGATCGATCAAATCTCGTTTGGTAATAGCGAGCAGTCTCGGTTTGTCCATTAGTTCCGGATTGTATTTTTCCATTTCTCCTAATAACACCTGGTACTCTTTCATGATATCATCACTATCACTCGGAATGAGGAAAAGCAGTATGGAATTGCGTTCGATGTGCCGGAGAAACTGATGGCCCAATCCTTTCCCCAGATGCGCTCCTTCAATGATACCGGGAATATCTGCCATCACAAATGAACGGTGATCGCGATATGGTACTATACCCAGATTGGGCTTCAAAGTCGTGAAGGGGTAGTTTGCGATTTTCGGTTTTGCAGCAGAAAGGACGGAAAGAAGGGTAGATTTGCCTGCATTGGGAAATCCAACCAACCCTACATCAGCCAATAGCTTTAGTTCCAGGGTGACCCAAAGTTCCTCACCGGACTCACCTGGCTGAGCATAGCGAGGTGCCTGATTGGTTGCCGACTTGAAGTGAACATTTCCCAGGCCACCCCGGCCTCCACGTACCAAAATTTTTTGCTCACCGTGTTCCAGAATTTCACAGAGGAGATTTTCATTTTCTGCCACTTTGGCCATGGTGCCCAGGGGAACTTCCAATACCACATCCTCTCCATCAGCACCCGTCTTTTGATTTGAACTGCCATTCCCTCCACGTGATGCAATCACGTGCTTTCGATATTTTAATGGCAAGAGTGTCCAGAGATTTCGGTTTCCCTTTAGTATGATGTGGCCACCGCGCCCACCATCTCCTCCATCGGGTCCCCCCTTAGGATTTCTTTTGTCCCGATGGAAATGGGCTGAACCGGCCCCTCCTGCTCCCGAGCGGCAGCAGATTCTGACCTTATCAATAAAATTAGTTTCTGGCACAGGGTTAGTCTACCCTTTATAGCTTCTGAGCAGCTGTATGAATGTGATCAATAATCGCACTCAACCGTGCAAAGATCTCGTCAATGGAACCCATACCCTTCACTCGAAATGATTTACCTCTTTCTTCATAGTAGTCAAATACCGGTGTGGTGGTATTCTCGTAAACCGCTATGCGGTCCCGGATAATACCTTCATCGGCGTCATCGCTCCTGCCTGAGGTCTTTGCTCTATTTAAGATCCTTTGCACAATCTCATCTTCATCCACGGTCAGAGCTAACAGCGCAGTGACCTCAGAACTTCGTTCAGCCAGCAGTGCATCAAGTGCCTGGGCTTGTTGAATTGTGCGAGGAAAGCCGTCGAAGATGATGCCCGTCACCTCAGGGTTTGCCTCTACTTTTTTTCTGAGCATGTCAATGGTTACGGTGTCAGGCACCAATTTACCCTGCGCCATATATGACTGAGCCAAAAGACCGAGATCAGTCTGATTGCCGATTTCGGAACGGAAGAGATCTCCTGTCGAAATGTGCAGAAAGCCATACTTGTCTACTAGTAGTGCTGCTTGAGTTCCTTTTCCGGATCCCGGCGGCCCGAATAGTATCAAATTCAACATTTACCACTGAGTTTGGTGGAGCGTGAAGATAAGAAGTTTGACCCAAGTAGACGGCGAATCACTAATCCCCCAAAATGTCCTTTACTCCTTTGAGCCTTGGTCTCCAATATGTGGAGGCCAACACATCCTGGTGCATTACCCCTTTTGAGCTGGTACTGTGGATGATCCACAACTCTCTTCGATTCGCCCTGGTAACCATGCCCACGTGATCAATTTTGCTATTTAGCTGGAAGAAAACAAGATCTCCTCTCCGGGCTTCTGATATTTTTTGCACCACCCGACCCTTGCGATACTGATCAGATGCGGTGCGGGGTATCTGAATGCCATTCTGCCCGAATGTGAACACAGTAAATCCCGAGCAATCAAATCCGTTTCGATCCGTGCCACCATAGCGATATGGTGTCCCAAGTAACTTTTTTGCAGTCTGCTCCAAATCACTCCTCAAGTGCTTAGTGGTACTGGCATCCTTGTCTTCAGGACTTTTGCGTGTTTCGATAACCAAGGGCTCAAATGAACCGCAAGAGACTAGAAAAAATGAAGCCGCTAAAATGAAAATTGTCGGCCTAGACACTTTCATATCTTGATTTCAAATTCATCACGATCACCAAGAAAGGGTTGTTCATAGCGAATGCTCTCTACCGGTCCGTAATTCAATATGCAAGTTCTGAGAACCTCCTGATCTCCCAACTTCACAAGTTCTTGTCCGCCAGGGTCTATCACAACCGAATCCCCGGCATAATATTGCCCTTCACCATCCCAACCAACCCTATTCACTCCGATGACATAAGTCTGATTTTCAATAGCCCGAGCCACTAATAATTGTTGCCAGGCGTAATGCCTTTTTTCGGGGAAGCATGCGATATAGATCAACGCATCTATTTCGGAAGTGTTCCTCGACCAAACTGGAAATCGCAGATCATAGCATATAAAGGGAGCCAATCTCCAGCCCTTCTTCTCTACCACCACCTGTGATCTTCCTGCTGTAAAAACTTTGTCCTCTCCAGCCATGCCGAAAAGATGTCTCTTATCATATGTTGCCAGTATACCTTGGGGAGACATCCAAATCAAGCGATTGAAGTAATGATCTTCTTCTTCCACGATTATGCTACCCACAATATCTGCCTGCAAAAGAACTGATTTTTCTTGAAGCCAGTGGATAGTAGCTCCTTGCATAGTTTCTGCCATGGCAGTAGCATTCATGGTAAACCCGGTAGAAAACATTTCCGGTAGGATGAAAATATCTGTGTTTGAATTTCCGGAAATGAGGAGTTCATCAAGTTTGTTCCGGTTTCGCGGTGGATCTTCCCAAACAGGTTCAAATTGAACCAGTGTTACTCTTAAGTCAGATTTCATAAAAAAAGGAGGTGTAAAAATACACCTCCATTCTTAACTCTTATTGATAAGCAATTGTTATTCCCCCGATCTGGATTCTTCTCCCTTTGGCTCTCCACCGGCTTCTCCCTCTTCTGCTCCCTCTTCTCCTTCAACTTCACCTGGTACCTCTTCCTCCTCTTCTATTACTACTCTCGGCACTTTCACTGTAGCAACAGGAATTCCAGGATTGGTCAAAATCTCTATTTCATCATTGGCTTCAATATCTCTTACTCTCACTGAGTTACCCAACTTAAGATTGGAGATGTCCAGTATTAATTCCTCTACCAATTGATCAGGGGTAGTTTTGATCTCTACTTTACGCAATTGTTGAATCAAACGACCCCCGTTTCGAACGCCGGGTGAGGCACCTTTGAAGCGTACTGGTAGTTGCACCTTTACCTTTCGACCTTCCGCAAGCTCCAGGAAATCAATGTGCAAAATCTCCTCAGTTACCGGATGAAACTGAATTTCCTTTATGATACAGCGATATGACTCACCACCCAAATCCAGCTTGGCTACCTTGAAATCCGGAGTGTAGATCAGGTCACGTACCTGCTTTTTGTCGACCGAAAAATGCAAGTTTTCACTTTCGCCATACATCTCACAAGGAACGCGATTTGCTCTCCTTAGCGCCTTGAGTTCACGTTTGACTCCAGGAACTCGTTTCTCGATTGTAATACTTGATGCTTCCATCACCTGTTGCCTGTTTTGAAAAATGGATGCAAAGATAAATAATTTGATTTACCTACCAACAAACAGCGCTGCAATAGACTTGTGTTCGTGTGTGTTTCGAATCGCTCTTGAAAAGAGCTTAGCCGATGAGACGACCTTGATTTTGTCTGAAGTCTGCCGCAATGGGATCGTGTCTGTGACTATCAATTCGTTCAACGCCGACTGTTCGATGTTCTCATAAGCTTTACCGGAAAGTACTGCATGTGCGCACAGGGCTCTGACGGTATTGGCACCTTCCTTCATCATGGTGTCTGCTGCCCTGCATAGGGTGCCTGCAGTATCTACAATGTCATCCACCATGATCACGTCTGCTCCTTTTACATTTCCAATCACCTTCATCCCTGAAACCTGGTTGGCTTTTTGTCTCTGTTTATCACAAATCACCAGGTTCTTGCCAAAATGAACTGCAAATCTTCGCGCTCTCTTTACTCCTCCTACGTCGGGGGATGCGAAAATCACATTCTCCAGGTTTTGTTTTTCAAGGTACTTTGTATAGATGGCTGATGACTGAAGGTGATCAACTGGTATGTCAAAGAATCCTTGCACCTGATCGGCATGAAGATCCATGGTCATCACTCTGTCAGCACCAGCAGCTTCCAGAAGATTGGCTATCAATTTAGCGGAAATAGGTACTCGTGGCTTATCCTTACGATCCTGGCGGGCATATCCGAAGTAGGGAATCACTGCCGTTATGTAGCCTGCTGAAGCCCGGCGGGCAGCATCTATCATCAAGAGCAACTCCATTAAATTCGAAGAGGGAGCAAAGGTCGATTGGACAAAAAACACATACGCTCCTCTGACAGATTCATTAATGACGGGTTGCATTTCCCCGTCACTGAATTGCTGTAAGTGCATGGCACCGAGTTCGGTGCCGTAATAATCGGCAATCTTCTCGGCCAGATATCTGGAGGAAGTTCCCGAGAAAAGCTTGACGTCCACCATATATGAGTTATACGGATTGTTTAGGAATGCGGTCAAAGGTAATAAAATCGATGGCCTTATCCAGCCGCGAAATTGAGAATTTGAACCTACTTCCTCTCTTAGCCGAACTTTCATCCACCTTCGTCGATAAGGCGAAACTGACACAGTCAAAATAGTGTTAGTTTTAGTGATAACTTACAGGGAGTACAATGTTACCACTTTCATTAACCGATTGGTGGGCCAATCTGGATACAGTGCCTCAAATATTCTGGGGCATTGCCATCATTTTTACTGTCTTTTTTGTGATACAATTTGTCATCAGCTTGTTCGGACTCGATTTTGAGACCGATTTGGATGTTGATGCTGATACTGGAGGTGGGTTCTCTCTCGATCCATCCTTTGCACTACTCTCTGTCAGAAGTATCATCGCATTCTTCACTTTTTTTGGTTGGGCCGGAGTACTGGCGATGTCCAAAGGATATTCGACAACCTCAGCATTGATTTTTGCAGTCATCGCAGGTGTGGCAGCAATGGCATTAGTTGCCTATCTGATGTACTTTTTTTCAAAACTTGGTGAAGAAGGAAATGCAGATCTTCAGGAGTTGATCTATCAGAACGCTACGGTATATCTAACGATCCCAGGCAGAAGAAAAGGTAAAGGGAAAGTACATGTTACCCTAAATGAATCGCTACGTGAAATGGACGCAGTAACTGAAGGAGACTCCCTGCCAAATGGCAAGGAGGTGAAAATTATTGAAATAATTGATAAAAACACCCTGGTTGTCGAACCAGTAGAAATTTTTGAAGCACAGGCTTCATAAACCGCTAAATCACACGTTATGACACTCTATCTACTAGGTGGGCTGTTGGTCCTCCTTCTCTTCATGGGAATCTTCCTAATTTCTCGCTATAGACGTTGTCCCTCAGATAAAATTCTGGTGATCTATGGAAAAACAGGCCGAGGATCGGCAAAGTGTCTCGCTGGGGGAGCAGCTTTTGTTTGGCCGGTCATACAGGCATATGAATACCTTGATCTTTCACCTATTTCGATCGATGTGGACTTGAGGAATGCATTGAGCCGCCAAAATATCAGGGTCAATGTTCCGTCTCGTTTCACTGTTGCTATCTCAAATGATGAGGGCACGATGGTAAATGCAGCAGAAAGACTCCTGGGCAAGTCCATGGAGGAAATCCAAAGCATTGCCAAAGACATCATCTTCGGTCAACTCCGCCTGGTAGTAGCGACAATGGACATTGAGGAGATTAACTCAGACCGTGATAAGTTCCTGTCCAACGTCGCCTCGAATGTTGGAAGTGAACTGAAGAAGATTGGACTGGCACTAATCAACGTAAACATCACGGATATTGAAGATGAATCAGGATATATAGAAGCTCTGGGAAAAGAGGCAGCCGCTCAGGCTATTAATGAAGCCAAAGTGCGGGTTGCAGAGAAAGTCAGAGAAGGTGCAATTGGCGAAGCTCGTGCTCAGCGGGAGCAACGCATCGAAGTGGCAAAAGCAGAGGCTGAAGCAAAAGTCGGGGAGGCTGATGCCTATGCCAAAGCTGCAGAAGGGGAAAACCTGGCTCAGGTCGTGATTGCTGATTCTAATTCAGAAAGGAGACAGAGGGAAGCAGAGGCACTGAAGCTGGCTACCGCGTCTGAGAAGATCCAAGCAGCAAAGGCACTAGAAGAAGCCTACAAAGCCGAGACTGCTGCGGAAGAGATTCGTGCCGCCAGAGAAATGGCTTCCAAGCAGGCTGATGTGATCATCGAAGCCAAGATCGCCAAAGAAAAAGCAGAAATTGATGCAGAAGCACAAGCCGAACAACTGAGACGAGCAGCCAAAGGTGAGGCTGACGCCATCTTCGCCAAGAAGGAGGCTGAAGCTCGGGGACTACTCGAGATTCTGGGTAAGCAGGCCAAAGGATTTGACCAGATCGTTGATGCCGCCAATGGAAATACCAAAGATGCGGTACTGATGATGATTGCTGACAAGCTTGAAGAACTGGTAAAAACGCAGGTACAGGCCATCAAAGATCTCAAGATCGATAAAGTGACGGTTTGGGAAGGTGGTAACCAGCAAGGCGAAGGAAATGCAACCTCTAAATTTGTGTCGGGGCTGTATAAATCGATACCACCACTGCATGATTTGTTCAATATGGCGGGTATGGATCTTCCTTCCTATCTGGGATCGAAAACGGAAGAAGCGGAAGTGGTCAAAGAAGGTAATGGTGTAACTACGAATGGCGAAACTACTCCGGTAGCAAAGGAGGAAAAGAAATAAGGATTATTCATATCTTCAAGCAAGGTCATGAGCTATTCATGACCTTTTTTTTCGCTTGAACAAAAACACAATAAGGTGGCTGCTTCTAATTCTACTAGCATTGGTCTGGGGCAGTTCTTTTATCCTTATTAAGAAAGCCCTCATTGCATTTGAACCACTCGAAGTGGCCTCTCTGCGAATAAGCATCTCCGCTTTGGCATTTACTCCCTTCTTTTTTCGCCACCGGACTAGAGTGTCTGCCCTCGACTGGCGCGCCCTTGTGATCGTGGGGCTTTGTGGGAGTGGCATTCCGGCATTTTGCTATGCGATGGCTCAAACTCAGATCAGCAGCATCACTACTGGTATTCTCAACTCGCTTACTCCATTATTTACTCTTTTGATAGGTGTTTGGTTTTTTTCAGTGACCAGTCATTGGCTTAAATATATTGGTGTCATCATCGGTCTACTCGGCGCAATCTTTTTGATCTACTTTAACTACACCGCATCATTGCAAATCGATATGATCTATGCTCTTCTCATCGTCGTCGGTACCATCTGTTATGCGATCAGCGGTAATGTGGTGAAGCAATATCTGAACAAGATTGACTCCTTTACCATCAGCGTATTGTCTCTGTCTTTGCTAGGATTACCGGCACTGGTTATCCTGCTGCGGACCGATGTTTTAACAAAGTTGTCGAATCATTCGGAGGCCTGGTTCTCACTCGGTGCGGTAGCTATACTGGCGCTTTTCGGTACAGTCCTCGCCAGCATAGTTTATTTCCGGTTAGTCCAAATCACTAGCGCACTCTTTGCATCATCGGTGAGTTATCTGATTCCCATGGTAGCAGTTATCTTGGGCTTTCTGGATGGAGAGCCGGTTCTTGCTATTCAGGTTGCCGGAATGGCCCTGATCATAAGCGGAGTATATCTTACCCGCAGATGAGTTTAGTCTTCCCGAAACCAACCTGCGTACTTCACATAATTTCTGCTGATCCGTTCGATCATATCTTGGAAAGTGGCATCATCAATAGGCTTGAGTTTTCTTGCTGGAATACCTCCATAGATATGACCTGATTGGCATACCGCACCTTCCAGTACCACGGCCCCGGCGGCAATAAGACAGTTTTCCTCCACGACAGCTTGGTCCATTACGATTGCACCCATCCCGACGAGTGTATTGGACTCTAGGGTACAACCATGCACAATAGCATTGTGCCCAATGGACACGTTGTCGCCGATTATTGTCTTCGTTCTTTTATAGGTGCAATGTATCACCGCTCCATCCTGCACGTTCACCCGGTTTCCCAATCTTATGCTATTGACATCACCTCGAATCACGGCATGAAACCAAACCGAACATTCATCTCCCATGATCACGTCGCCGATGATGGTCGCGTTCTCAGCAAAGTAGCAATGATTTCCCCAGCGAGGGGTAAGGTTATTAACGGTCTTTATCAGAGCCATTGGTCACGTCTAAAACAGGAGTCACTTGATAGCCTTGGTTTCTCAGCAGTTGCAACACACCGAGTTCACCAAGCAAATGACCTGCTCCCACTGCAAAGAATGTAGATCCCCTTATCATCAGTTCTTCCATCACCGGAATCCAGTTGATATTGCGGTTGTCTAGCAGGACCGACCGGTAAGTAGAGGTGGTGCTTTCTGCGTTGATGAGCTCATCGAGTTTGCCCAGATCCTGCATTTTATAATAGTGGATCAGTGTATCAAGGGAGGCACCTCCATCATCAGGAGCCTCGATGCTTTCCACCAGCATCTCTGCTTGAACCTTATAAGGAATACTGTCAAAAATGCTGATCTGATACTCCATTGTTTCCAATCCTTCCACAGGCATATCTGCACTATTTGCTTTCTCCAAGAGTTCCAACTCGTACGATTTGAGTTCTTCCATATTCAATCCTCCACCTCCAAAGAGATCCTCCGAAGCAAAGATGGTCAGGAACATGGGCTTCACCCGCTCGAGGAAAAAAATGGGTATTCCCATCTTCTGAAAATGCACTTCGACTACCTCGTAATCTTCGTCGCTTAGTAAGTCTTTCAAGGTAGTATCCCCACGCATGAAGGCCTTCTGAAAAAGTTGCATCTGGGATCCAATGTCCATGGCATCCTCGAGGTCAAATTCAAGAGCCAGAATACCACATCTGGAAAAAGCATCATCCATCGCCGGAGTGAAGAAATAATCATCCTCTTGAATCAAATGGATCGTGCCAAAAACATAGGAGGTCTTCTTTTCTTTGCCATCTACTTTCCAAAGCAAAGATTTAGCAGATCCACTTTCAATGGCTGACTGCTCCTGAAGCGTTCCGGAAGTAGTCTTACATGACAATAAAAACCCAACCAGCACTACCAACGGCAACCACCTTTCAATTTGAACTCTCATTTTTTTACTACTTGTCGCTTTTTGCTAAACTCATATAGTATAATACCAGCTGCCACCGACACATTAAGTGAATCGAGTTTGCCAAACTGGGGAATCGTGAATGTCAGATCCAGTTCGCCGAGCAGGTTACGATCGATTCCTTTTTCTTCCGATCCCAAGACGATCACTGTTGGACCCTTGATCTGAAGGGAATCCAACTCTGTCTCCGTCTCCAAAACGGCACCAGCCAACTGAAACCCCGACTGCTTGAGATAATCCAACGCCCAAGATAGGGTAGGTACTCTGCTCACCGCCAATTTGGTAAGGGCACCTGCCGAAGCTTTGATGGCGAATTCGTTAATCTGAGCTCCCCTTTTTGCAGGAATTATCAGCGCGTCAGCCCCAAAAACTTCTGCAGAGCGGGCAATTGCTCCCAGGTTGCGGATATCCTGTATCCCATCCAATACTAAGATCAAGGGATCGGTTCCTTTCTCAAACAGGAACGGCAACAGATCCTCTAAACGCAGATAGTTGATCAGGGAGGCCAACGCATAAATACCCTGGTGATTGCCTTTTACTTCTCTGTCTAATTTAGCTTTGGGAATTCTACTCAGGGCTACTTCTTTCTCTTTACAAAGTCTTCTCACCTCTTTCTCGAATGGTCCATGTAGGCTGTCAAGAATATAGACTCGCTCCAATTGCGTATCGGAACGGAGTGCTTCTACTACAGGTTTTCGCCCAATAATTTTCTTCATGATTACATCATTGAGAAGCCCGGTCAAGGAGAAGTATCAGAGTGAGTACCGCCGTAGCTTGTGCAACGGCATCAGATAACACTCTGCCCCAATCCACTTCTTCTCGTTCTCCAGGAACTGAATCTTCCTTCACCGGCTTAGTACCGACTTGAACAACTGCCCCTTTTTCAACCTTTGGATATACTCTGAAAGGTCCAATAGATTTGCTTTTCCTGATCTCTCCATTGGGATACTCTACTGTAACCATTGACTTGTCGCCATTCTTAGAAAAGCCCCCGGCAAACTGATCAATATAATATCGCGCAGATCGGTTTCCATCGTAGATCACGTTCACTGTATTATTGGGCCCGATGAGCTCGGTACGGTACAACTCGGAGGTGTTTATCGCCCCGCGAAGGGTGACGATGTCTTTAATCTTCGGTATATCAATCACATCTCCATCCTGGAGAATGATATTGGATTCACTTCGATCGTTCTGCAAAACTTCATGTAGTTGTATCACTATCGGGCCAATGTCTTGTTGTGATCTTACGAGGGTGGCCCCCTCGGGAAATCCCTCCTGGGTAACACCTCCGGCTCTTCTGATCACACTCGTGATGCGCTCATTGTCAGTGATCAAGGTATAGGGCCCGGGGAAGCGGATCTCCCCAGACAAATACACTGTCTTCTGAAATTCAAATTCCGGCACTGTTCGTACGAAGACCTGGTCATACGGCTGCAGTGCAAATCCGGGGTCACCAATTGGGTTGAGATTTTCATCAAGTGATAAGGTGGCGATCACTGTTGCCGTAGGTTCATTTTCCTCAATTACAATTCGGGATACTTCCACCCGGTTGGAGGCTGCTTCCAACCTCAGACCATTTGCCAGGGTAATCAGATCTCGTAGCGTCATCGACGCGTCGTATCTGTAGGTACCTGGTGATCTTACTGCTCCGGCTACCCGCAAAGTAGCCTCCTCAATGAAAGCAGCCTGATTTTGCACCAGCAACTGGTCCTGTGCCTGAAGGATTATATTGTCATTTGATGCCGGATTCCCGATTACTTCACCAATATTTATCCGGATATATTCGGGTTCGTTGGTAGCCAGGTTCGATCGGGTTAGGTATCCAAACTCGGTAGCTTCCGCCTGCAACCCTCCCGCCAATTGTATGAGGTCACGCACCCGCATTGTGGATGAGGGGTCATAGGCAAAAGATCCCGGATTTCGTACCGCACCCGACACTGTCACATTATATTGATCCACATATTGAGAACGCCGGTAAACGGTAATCTGATCACCAGGAGTCAGGAGCACATTATCGGGAGAGCTACTGTTGTTTAAGACTTCCTCCAATCTGATCCTATTGAAATCATAAGTACCATCTAGATTACTCCTGCGTAGATAAACTTCCGATCTTTCTGCTTCTTCTTCCAACTGTCCTTTTTGTACCAGATCGAGCACTCGCATTCCATCTTCAAACTCGTATTCACCCGGCAATAACACAGCGCCATTGATCTCGACGTAATTGCGATAAGGGGCCGGTATCGTTCTTACTAAGATCACGTCACCGTTTTGCAGTGTGAAGTCACCACCTCTACTCACAAGGTCCCTATAGCTAACATCCAACACCTTCTGCTGATCATTTTCAAAGCGTCTGACCTGCATCAATTGCCGGTAGGCATTCGAAGTCAAACCCCCAGCATATTCAATCAGTTTGTTCAATTGTTCATCCTCTATCAGTTCAAATCGCATTGGCCGGTTAACTGCACCTTGAATGGACACAACTCTTTCGGCAATGGGCACCTGAATAATATCATTTTCGCTCAAATAGAAAGACTCGGCCACTGTCGGATCATTCATGTATTCATATACATCTATCTTCTCCATCTCACCATCCTCCCTGATCCATTTAATATTACGGATGGTCCCAATGTCAGTCGGACCACCAGATGCCACAATGGCATTAAACGCAGAATTAATCGAGGAAATGGTGTATGTGCCAGGATTAAATACCTCACCAAAAATGCCGATGGAAATCGTGCGGGCATGTCGTAGTGAAACCTCAAACTCTTCAGTTGTAAATCGATAAAATCTGGAAAAAGTCGTCCTCAACTTCCTGGTAGCTGCTTCGAAGCTGAGCCCTTTCAGATAAATCCGGGGCATCAGAGAAGGTTTGATGTAACCATTGGCATCAATCATAAAGGTATTCTCATAGATAGAGGTTCCATAGATTGAGATGGTAATTTCATCAGAAGGTCCAAGAACGTAGGAACTTCGAGCTTTGATGTTGTCAGCTTGTCTGAACACTTTCAAAGTTCCATTGCGAAAGATATCCTGGCCGTAGATTTTGGCCGGTGGTAGATTCGGCTGGGCTTCAATCACTTCTTCCGCAACTGCTTCCTCAATACTCGCACCCTCGCTTAGTGCATCCTGAACATTTTCACGAACTGATTCTCTGTTATCGTCGGGGTTAGGATTTGTGGGACCGGAAGGAATGTCTTCTGAGATGACTGGTGGCAGCTCTTCTGTCCGTTCAGATTCAATTTCACTGATTACTTCCTGGACTATGGTTTGAAGATTCTCGATCTCTCCGGGTGGAATTTGCTCGACACTGGTGTAGTCCACTCCCCTAGCCCTCATTTTCTCCAGAAAGATCTGCTCGCTGATTCCTCTTGCCGCCAATTCCTGTCTGATCAGAGAATCGGTAACTTGTGCCTGCACCACTAATGCCACACTGCAACTGACCAATAACAAAGCAAGCAATCCTCGAATCATAACTCCTGTGCTTTATACATTTCACTGTAATATTTCTGATAAGCTCCGCTGGTCACCTGCTTCAGCCACGACCGATTAGACAAGTACCAGTCGATCGTTAAAGATAATCCCTCCTGTAAATCTTTAGTAGGCTTCCAGCCGAAAGCATGATGTATCTTACTGGAATCTATCGCATATCTCCGATCATGACCAGGACGATCCTTCACAAAACTGATTAGAGACCGGGAAGTACCACGAGCCTTCTCCAACTTCTCATCCATCAAATCACAAAGCATCTCCACCAGGTCGATATTGGTACATTCGTTCCAGCCACCAATATTATAAGTATGTGCTATTTCGCCACGGTGAGCCAACAAGTCGATCGCTTCCACATGGTCCTGGACATAGAGCCAATCTCTGACATTCTTGCCATCACCATAAACTGGAAGTGCCTTTGCATCCAGGACATTGTTGATCATCAGTGGGATCAGTTTTTCCGGAAATTGGTAGGGACCGTAGTTATTAGAACAGTTGGATATTAATATTGGCAATTGATAAGTGTGATGGTACGCCCGAGCAAAATGATCAGCGCTGGCTTTACTGGCACTGTAGGGAGACCGGGGGTCATAAGGCGTATCCTCATTGAAAAACCCGGATGGCCCGAGGCTGCCAAAGACTTCATCAGTTGAAATTAGGTAGAATAAACCTGTGGATTTGTTTTCCCAGGCATCTCGGGCTACGTTCAGCAGATTGACTGTCCCAAGCACATTGGTACGAACAAATTCCAATGGATCGAGTATGGAACGATCTACATGTGATTCTGCCGCCAGATGAAGCACCAGCTCTGGCCTGTGGTCTTCAAACACTTTCTTGATGAAGGGCTCATCCGTGATACATCCCTTTACGAAGTGGTAATTATCTTCCGCTTCCAAATCTTTAAGACTCTCCAAATTGCCCGAGTAGGTAAGCTTATCCAGGTTGACGATCTGGCATGACGGATATTTCTTCACAAAATGTCTGACCACATGGCTGCCAATAAAACCAGCTCCTCCTGTAATCAGGATAGTCTGAAATCTACGATCACTCATTGATCACTGATTTGAAATATTTTAAGGTAAGCTTAAGTCCTTCCTTGCGGTCGATCCTAGGCTCCCAGTCAAGCAGTTGTTTGGCCAGGGTGGTATCCGGCTGTCGAATTTTTGGATCATCGATTGGTAGAGGTTCGTAAACAATCCCGGCATCAGGATTGCCGACCAATTCGATGATCTCTTCAGCAAGTTGTTTGACAGTAATCTCGGTCGGATTGCCAATATTTACCGGTTGATGATAACTGCTATGTAGTAAACGGAATATCCCTTCGATCAGATCATCAACAAAACAGAAGGAACGGGTCTGTGATCCATCACCAAATATCGTCAGTTTCTGTCCCCTTAGTGCCTGGGCCATGAAAGTCGGTAAGGCCCTTCCATCATTCAATCTCATTCGTGGTCCGTAGGTATTGAAAATGCGAACAATTCGCGTCTCTACTCCATGAGCGTTATGATAAGCCATGGTCATCGCCTCCTGAAATCGTTTGGCCTCGTCGTAGACACCTCGAGGACCCACTGGATTTACGTTACCCCAGTACCCTTCGTGTTGTGGATGGACCAAAGGATCACCGTAAACTTCCGATGTGGAGGCAATGAGTACACGCGCACCCTTGTCTTTAGCCAACCCCAGCAAATTATGGGTACCCAACGAGCCTACTTTCAAGGTATGGATCGGCATCTTCAGATAATCTATTGGGCTGGCAGGTGATGCAAAGTGCAGTATATAGTCCAGCTTACCCGGCACATGGACAAACTTGGTCACATCGTGAAAGTAAAATTCAAAATCAGGTTTAGGAAAGTGGTGAGCTAGGTTGTCTTTCCTGCCCGTGAGTAGATTATCCATGGCAATGACATGATAACCCTCCGCCAAAAACCGATCGCAAAGGTGCGATCCTAAGAAACCCGCTGCTCCCGTGATTAAAATCCTTTGCTTCACCTGCGGCTGCTTGATTTGCTGCGCTAAAATAGCCAAAGAATTGGTCTTTAATTTGAGTCCCTGACCATCCGGCAGGTCGTTGCCTCTAATCAACAAAGTCAAGGCATCAATCGCATTCACATTTCCTCATAAATCCTCTGACCGATACAACTCCATTACCTAGAAGTTCGCCTTTCTGAATGGGACACATTCAGGGAAGAACGGGACCCAAATGATTATTTTTACGGGCTGTGATAAGGATCAAAAATTTACTGATTACCATTTGCCTGGTTTATGCCTTTGTAGATCATTCATTTGCTCAGGAGGATGAAGGGATTCCAACAGTTTTGGTCGGGCTGCATTATGGTGCTCATTTACCCGGTGTTGATCTGGCAGAAAGATTCGGGATGAACTTTAACTTGGGAGGGAGTATTTCCTATCTGGCTCAGCAGGGTATTTTTCTGTCTGTCAATTACAACTTCCTCTTTGGTACTGACGTCAAGGAGGATGCTCTTGCGAGCTTACGGACTGCTGAGGGACTGATCGTGGGGAGAGACATGCAATTTGCCAACATATTCCAACGGGAGCGGGGCCAGTATGTCGTTGGGTTGGCGGGGGTTCTTATTCCTTTTAAACCTGATCAAAACCGGAGAAGCGGCTTACTCCTGGCAGCTGGAGGCGGTCTCCTTGCTCACAAAATCAGATTCGTGGATGATTTCGACTCGGTGACGCAACTGGCTTCACCCTATGATAAAGGCTACGATAGGTTGACAATGGGCCTGGCATTTGCCCAACACATCGGTTATCTGCATTTGGGCAAGGATGAGATGCTAAACTTTTTCGTCGGGATCGACCTGGTGGAAGGGTTTACCAAAAACCAGCGACGATTCAACTACGATCTGGCATCGTTTGATGAGGATAGTCGTTTTGACCTTCTGACCGGGATCAGGGTCGGTTGGATGTTTCCGATCCTCTTGGAAGAGAAAATAGTTTACTATTAGTGAAATTGCAGTTAGTTGCTCAGTGTCTATAACTTATTGATTAACGTCTACGGCTTCTCCATCAGGCTGGCTGGGCTTTTCTCACCCAAAGCCCGACGATGGTGGCAAGGTCGCTCCCGACTGTGGACAGCCACCACCGCAGCTGGTCAGAAATTGAACCGTCCTGTGTGGATTCATTGTGCATCCCTGGGAGAATTTGAACAGGGCCGTCCCCTTATTGAAGAGATCAAGAAACGATTCCCAAATCTGCCTATTCTACTCACCTTTTTTTCACCCAGCGGATTTGAAATCAGGAAAAACTACCCCTTGGTTGACGAAATCCTTTACCTGCCACTTGACACCAGAGCCAATGCGATACGATTTCTGCATTTGATCAACCCCCGGTGTGCGATCTTTATCAAATATGATTTTTGGTTCAATTTTCTCAATCAACTGCACCACCGGTCAATACCGTTCATCTATGTTTCGGTAGTTATGAGTGAAAACCACTTTTTGCTGCGACCGTGGTCGAGATCGCTGCTAGATATTTTGTCAAGGGCGAATCACATCTTCTTACAGGACGAGCTCACAGCCCAACGTTTGGGTAGTAAAGAAATCAGCCAGATAGATGTAGTAGGAGATACCAGAATAGACCGGGTACTTCAATTGCAGAACGAAACGAAGCGATACCCGGACTTAGAAGTAGTCACCGGAGAACGGGACGCCGTCATTTTTGGAAGTGTCTGGCCTTCTGACTGGGACGTCATTGCTGATTTTCTAGGTCACTTGGATTCGGAAAATTACATAGCTATTGTAGCACCCCATGAAATCAATGATAAGTCCTTGGCGTGGTGGGTAGATAAGCTTGGAGATTCGACTCAACGTCTCAGTCGTTTAAGCCCATCACCTGAAGTGAGCAAAGTACTTGTCGACACCGTTGGCGATTTGGCATACCTCTACCGCGACGCAAAATTGGCGTTTGTGGGAGGTGGCTTCGATCAGGGAATCCACAGCATTTTGGAACCTGCAGCGGCTCTGGTACCGGTGATCTTTGGACCCAGGCATCAAAAATTCCGGGAGGCCAAGGCACTTATTGACCTGGATGTTGCAAGGAGTGTAGAGACCAACGGTGATTTTCAAAAGGCAGCAAATTATTTCTTACATGAGGTAAAAAATGAATCACTAAAACATGGACTTAAAGCATTTCTATACTCCAGTAAAGGGGCCACGCGGAAAATAATCGATTACTTAGTAGCCGAAAATCTGTTGCATGAAAAAGAGTAATCATGACCTGGATATTTTACTGAGCAGGTTTCAGCAGCTAAAGTTATTGGTGGTTGGGGATGTCATGATTGACCGCTACCTCTTGGGAAGCGTATCCCGGATTTCACCAGAGGCACCAGTGCCGGTTATGCAATATGAATCTTCCGAAAGCCGGCCGGGTGGAGCGGCAAATGTGGCGCTTAACATCCATGAGCTGGGTGCAACTGCGAGACTATGCAGTATAGTGGGCGAAGAGGAAGAAGGCCAGCAGTTCATTGACTTGCTCAAATCTCATAAGCTAAATACCGACCATATTATTAGGTCGAAGGAAAGGATCACAACTGTCAAGACCAGAGTGATGGCTGGTGCTCAGCACCTGCTTAGAGTGGATCGCGAGGTCAATCATGATCTGTCCACAGATGAAATCGATATGTTGTTTGCTGCAATAACATCTTGTGTAGAGGAGATAAATCCGGATGCGATGCTCCTTCAGGATTACAACAAGGGAGTGTTAACCGGAGAACTTATTTCAAAAATATGTGGGTTTGCTCAAGAGCATAATATTATGGTCAGTGTTGATCCCAAATTCAATTCTTTCTTCGATTTCCGTGGTGCAAATCTTTTCAAACCAAATCTACTTGAACTCCGGGCAGCTGTACCATTTATTGTTGAGATCAGTGAGCAGAGTCTGGCGAAAGCAGCCTCCTATGTCCGCGAAAAATTGCAATGTGAATTGGTATTGGTTACCCTCGCGGATCGGGGAATATTTTACGACGACGGATCAGTATCCCGAATTCTGCCAGCCCATAAACGGGCCATACGAGATGTGTGTGGGGCTGGTGATACCGTGATCAGTGTCGCTACCTTAGTTGCAGCAGCGAAAGGTTCTCCGGAAGAAATTGCATATTGGTCTAATTTAGGTGGAAGTATAATTTGCGAATATCCGGGTGTCGTGCCCCTTTCGAAAGAGTTGTTTAAGATGGGAAATGTTTGATATGATCAGTGGCAGATGGCAACGTTTGGTCAAATGATCCGTTTTCATTACAATTCCGAATCGTATAAACAAGCTATCACTAACCTGTTAAAAGCCGAAGGGCTTCATACATATTTGATATATTTGGCGGCTTAATCAATCATTAATACATCAATTTTTTTCCGACTATGTTGAAATCTACTATGAACATCTATACCACACTCATAGCTATGTTATTCATGGCGATTTCGGCCCAGGCACAGGATTCAATAGATCCGATCTATAGTTTCCCTTTCAACGATTCACTCGATGGCTGGACGACTGTAGGGATCAGCTCTTTGGTCCAAGATTCCGCTGCCAATGCAGTTTGGGTGCACACTCCTAATGGAACGGCTGAGACGGGAGCGTATGCCGGTGAATTAGCAATTGCATCTTTATCGGGGGGAGGAGCAGTTCTATTTGATTCCGATGGCCTGGACAATGCCGGGATCCAAGGTAACTTTGCAAATGGTCCTGCCCCAGCGCCACAGCGCTCAGAGCTGTGTTCTCCAAGTCTGGATTTTTCTGAAGAAGACAGAGTCTTGCTCACTTTTTATCAGTATTACCGCTATTTCGCAAAAGACAGCGGAGAGCCGGATTTCACCACACCAAACTCATCAGTACTCATCAGCAACGGCACTACCGACACGATAATCGTACTGAATGAGGATGTGGGTCCAAACGAGGCGACCAGCACTCGTGATATAAAGGTATATGATATCTCATCGATCGCAGCAGGCCAGTCCGATGTCACGGTGAAATTTATCTGGGAAGGGGAATACTATTTCTGGGTGATCGACGACGTACGTTTCTTCAGTGAAAAAGGCAAAGACCTTGCGATTCTGGAATTCACCAACATCAATAATTTTGAAACCCCTGATTTGGGATTGGAAAACGATACCACTGACTTCGAGATGATGATTGCCAACTTCGGCGATAGCGACATACTCGATTCCATTGAATTTGTGGTGAGGGTGTTAGATGAGAATCTTGAAGTTGTCTTCTCCGACACCGGTTATATCGACACTCTGTTGGTGGGCGACACTATTATTTGGGATTTTGACCGGCATTGGATTCCTGAATTGCTGCCGCAAAATGATGCAAACAGCAACTACAACGTAGTATATAATGTCAGGTGTAAGGGGGACACACTCCCGGAAGTTGTAAAACCAGATGACAATGTAGACTTCCAGGGCTTTGTGGTGAGAGACCTTACCTACCGGAAGGTACCCGGGGGGGATGGATTTGGATTCACGGGGCAGACACAGACAGGCTTCGATGATTTTGCCTTCATGAACTATTTCAAATTTGATAATTCGATCACGGAGACGTTCACAATAAGCAATGTTTTCTTCGATGCTTTTTCCGTTGCCGATGATGATCCATTAGTGGGAAAAAATGTGATTATCTATGTGATCAAGCTGCCTGAGGAAGTAGTGGAACAAAACGGCTTTATTTTAGCGGGAGAAGTTGATCTGGTGAATTTCGATTTTGACATGGATCTTGATGAAATGGTTATTGCCGGATATGTCATTGGCATCGGAAGCTACCAGTTTTCATTGGAAGATGATGAAAATGGCGGACCGTTCAACGCCCAGGTCTTTGATTTTGAAGCCGGTGAAGGTCCGGTCGTGATCGATCCGGGAAGTTCGCCCAACAGATCTGCCCACGGAACCACCAAATATTTTGTGGCCGTAAGATATCAAGACGCCGCTAACAGTATCGCCCAGGAGATTAGTAGAAGCTTCAAACTCTGGCAAATCAGTACCTTGGCATATTATCCAAGTTTTGGAACCGCTGGAGGCTGGAGATTGCTAAGCACACAGAATACGTCCTATGCAGAGAATATTGCGGCGATCGGTTTCGATCTCGAGCTCTTGACCGCTGTAGATGAGAATCCACTCCCGGAAAACTCCGTAAAGATCTATCCCAATCCGGCAAGCGAATTTATCAAGGTGGATATCACCTTTGAGAAATCTACCAACACCACGGTAGTCATTGCCGACATGTCCGGTAAGATCATCGAAATGGATTTGCATGAGAATCTACAAGCAGAAAATCTGACCTATAATATGGAACGGTATCCTGCCGGCACCTACGTAGTGAGAGTTTCCACCCGTGAAGGGACAAAAACGGAGCACGTGATTGTGGCCAAGTAGACCGGCACAAAGACTAAGAAATGAAAAGCCTTGTCAGGGTTTCCTCCCGGCAAGGTTTTTCTATTCTGGAATCAAATCAAAGGCTAATTCTGTAACCGCTTCAGGCTTTCTTCGAGCATATCAATTCGCTTCTCACCATCGGCCAACTTTTGCCGCTCTTTCTCCACCACCTGGGCTGGAGCATTATCCACAAACCGGGCATTACTCAGCTTCTTCCGGACAGATTCTACAAATCCCCGCTGGTAATCCAATTCTTTCCTGACGTTCTGCAATTCCTCCTCCTGATCAATCTCCTTTTGAAGAGGGATATAGAACTTGTCTGCACCCGCAACAAATGACAGAACATTTCCCTGCTGGGGAGCGGATCTTGTTGTCTTCAAGCTATTGAGATATCCGAGTTTCAGCGCCAGGTGGTTGATCCCTTCATCAAATAATACCCGCTCTGCATCTCCGCCCTCCAGCACAATCAAATCCAACTCATCACGTACTTTCAATCCATTCTTATTTCGTATGTCGCGTACTTTGGAAATGATGTCTTTCAAAAAGTCTATGTCTCTAATGCGTTCTTCTTCAAACTCATCAGCTATCGGAAATTCTGAGATCACACAGTCATCTCCGTCATTTCTCTTGCGGAGCTGATGCCACACTTCCTCGGTGATGAATGGCATAAAGGGATGTAGCAGGCTCATCAGTTCTTCAAAAGTTGCTATTGTAACCGTGCAGGTTTCTTTACTCAGCGGATCTTCCCCTTTGGGTTTGATCATTTCGAGATACCAGCTGCAGAAGTCATTCCAGATGAAGCTGTAAAGGTTCATCAATGCATCTGACAGTCGGTAATTCTGAAAATCATCAGTGATCTGTTCTATTACCTGCTGCATCTTGTGATGTAGCCAGTCCATGGCCACCTTTTCTCCAGGAGTTGAAAACTGTTCTTCTACTGCTGTAGCCTCCCAGCCTTTCACCAGCCGCATGGCATTCCAAATCTTATTGCAGAAGTTTCGTCCCTGCTCGCAAAGTTTCTCATCGAACAGCAAGTCCCCACCAGCCGGTGAACACGACAGCATCCCAAATCTTACTCCGTCAGCCCCATAGTTGTCGATCAGTCCGATCGCATCCGGAGAGTTACCCAGAGATTTGCTCATCTTGCGTCTTTGCTTGTCACGCACCATCCCGGTAAAGTAGACGTGATCAAAGGGGCGCTCCCCTTTCCATTCATATCCGCTCATGATCATCCGGGCAACCCACAGGAATATGATGTCCCATCCAGTCACTAATACACTGGTAGGATAGTAGTATTCGATGTCTTTGTTACTTTCCATCCCATCGAATACACTAAATGGCCAGAGCCAGGAACTAAACCAGGTGTCAAGTACGTCCTCGTCTTGCTTTAGATCTGCCAGAGTCAGCTGTGGCTTTTCCAGCTGATTTTGGGCCTCTGCCAGGGCCTCCTCGGCAGTTTCGGCGACAAAAATCTCGTCGTCGATGTAGTATGCCGGGATCCGGTGCCCCCACCAAAGTTGTCGGGAAATACACCAGTCACGGATGTTCTCCATCCAATGACGATAGGTGTTCTTCATATTCTTGGGGAAGAACTCCACTTCATCCGACATCACGGCTCCCAGGGCAGGTTGAGCCAGTGGCTTCATCTTCACATACCACTGCAAGGACAGACGCGGTTCCACTACTGCATCCGTGCGTTCAGATCTGCCGACACTGTGTGTATAGGGTTCCAACTTCACCAATTGACCCTGCTCCTTAAGATAGGTCACCATCTTTTTCCGGGCAGTGAAAAGATTATCTCCAATAAAATGCTCTGCCGCTTCGCTCATCCGGCCATCCTCGGTAAATACGTCCACCACCTCCAGCTCATGTCGCTTGCCTATTTCGTAGTCGTTTGTGTCATGTGCAGGAGTCACCTTCAATGCTCCGGTGCCGAAGCTGCGATCTACATAATCATCAAATATGATCGGTATTCTTCTTTCGACCAGAGGTACGATGGCATGTTTCCCTTTCAAATTTTGGTAACGCTCATCATCAGGATGAACAGCAATGGCCGTATCACCCAGGATGGTCTCCGGTCGAGTTGTTGCAATGGTCACCCAATCATCTTCTGGCCCGTCGATCCGGTACTTGACATGATATAGATTAGTCTGCTCCTCCCGATAAATCACTTCCTCATTGCTGAGTACAGTGCGCGCCTGAGGATCCCAGTTCACCATCCGCCAATCGCGATAAAGCTTTCCTTTCCGATAAAGATCAACAAACACCTTGATGACCTGCTTCGAACGCACTTCATCCATAGTGAAAGCCTCCCTCGACCAGTCACATGAAGCACCCAGCCTTTTAAGTTGATTGAGGATGATGCCTCCGTACTTGTCCGTCCACTCCCAGGCATACTCGACAAACCTGTCTCGTCCCACCTCCGACTTCTTCAGCTTTTTTTCCTCACGCAACCATCGCACCACTTTGGCTTCGGTAGCAATTGATGCATGATCCATTCCCGGCACCCAACAAGCATTCATCCCATCAAGCCGGGCCTTTCGAATCAATGTATCTTGAACGGTATTGTTCAGCATATGGCCCATATGCAGCACCCCGGTAACATTTGGAGGAGGAATGACTATCGTATAAGGATGTCTATCATCCGGACTAGAGCGAAAATAGCCCTTCTCCAACCAGTGCTTGTACCATTTAGATTCGACTGCCTCAGGACTGTAGCGGCTGCTAATTTTGGTCATCTTTTTGTACGACTTTTCAATCTTGGCCGCTAAGATACATACACCAATTTTGTTGAAGCCAGCATCTTAGAAATATTCAAGTGAAACTGAGGAACATCTTTTTCCGTTTTAATTCTTGATGACTGAAAGGGAGATCATAAAAGGCTGTAAGGCGAAAAAGCGTAAAGCTCAGAAGATGCTTTACGACAGATATGCTCCCGTTCTTTTTGGTATCTGCCGACGATATATCAGACAGAATGAAGATGCCGAGGATGTATTGCTCGAAACATTTTATAAGATCTACAGCAACATAGGTCAGTATGGGTTTAAAGGAAGTTTCGAAGGTTGGATGAAGCGGATTGCCATAAATGAATCGCTGATGTTTTTGAGAAAGAATAAAAACCTGTACCTGAGGGCGGAATTGAATGACATATTTGTAGAGCATAGCCCCAACGTGGAAGAGCTGCTGTTTGAACAGGATGTAATGAAACTTTTGGAACAACTACCGGCAGGGTATCGTACAGTTTTCAATCTATATGTCATCGAGGGATACAAACACCGCGAAATTGCAGAGCAACTGGGCATTAGCATAAATACATCGAAATCACAGTTGATCCAGGCTAAGCGAAAGCTGAGTCAACTGATAAAAAAAAACAAAGTAACTAGAGCAAGCTGATAAAATGGATAGGAATCTGAACGAGATACGTCGACAAGCCAGAAACTACCGGGTGGAACCTAACCGGAGAGTATGGCGGCGTTTGGAAAGCCGATTGGATCAGGATAAGGGAAAGATCTCAATCAGTACTCTGGCAGGTGCGTTAGCAATGGCAGCCACTTTCATCATTGTCACCACGTGGATGCTCACCATTTCTTCGACCGAGCAACTTGATATGCAGGATTTGAAGGTCGACAATCTCTCCACCGCCTCAGTTTATGAGCAAGTGGGAAATGTACATGCTGCTTACGCTTCGCAGAACTGGAAAAACATCGAAGAAGGAAGAGAAAAAGTAACTCTCATCAGCAGCAAATCAGGAGCCACTCCGTTGAAGATTCAACCACCCGCAGACAGCGTGAATTAATTCTTGAGAGGTCGCCGCTGCTGCCAGTCCTCCCCGGGATAGAAATACCGGAAAATCTTTCCAAGCAAAAAGTTAGGTATAAACTGGTCATGCTTTAGAAAACCGTACATGTCTTGGGGAATAGCTCCCACCGAACTTTTGATTTCCATAGCTGTTCGCGAGAAATCAATTTCTTGATGCCCTTCAAGAATAGCGATATTGATCAAATCAAGCAATATATTTAAATAGAGATCATAGGCAGTGTTAAGATCCCTCCTGAAGCCTGTGAAGTGAGCAAATAGCCTACCATCATCGACCAGATAGGAAATAAACCCGATCATCTCATCTTCTTCATAATAAGCTTGAAATTGAAACTGAGCCTCCAATCCTTTCTTGAGCCGGGCAAAGTACCCTGCTTTCAGATCGACCATATGGAAATCAGCATCGTCCACTACTTCCTGGAACAGTGAGTGTATAGTTGATTCCGCTTTTGTGATTTCCTCCAAATTCAATTTCCGTGAGATAAGATCCCTTGCCCTTTCACGGGCTTTCCGCATTCGCAGGCGATATTTAGATTTGAGATCAAGCAGATAATCGTCAGGTGCTTTCCAGTTCCGGTCGAATTTCATCATCATACTCGGCTGTACCTGGAACCGGTAAAATCCATTCTGCTGCAGCATATCGCTGGAATATTTGTCGCTTAGTTGCGACAGTTCTTTGATGAAGTATAGGTGAAGGGAAGGATATTCATACTTCAGATCCGAGAACACCTTCTCCATTGCTCCCAGCACTAATCTGATCCGATCCTCATAAGAAATGTCAGGCTGAAATTCAAACCCATGCTCCCCGGTGATCATGAGATTACCACAAACTAAAGCATGCATTTTTACCTTGTCTGCCAGCCAGCCTTTCAGCCGGTCTGGCAAAGATCGACCCTGGGATTCACGCAATGATTTGAAACTGTAGCGGGTGGAATAAGGGTAGATTTGAAAATAAGCAACTCCCAAAGGTCTATCATTTCGAAAGAAGAGGAGATATCTGAAATCCATTGCCGTATGCACGGATTCTTCAACAATGCTAAGGTAAGAGCTCTTAAGGAAGGGGTTGGTCACCAGGGTATCCCAGAGACTACTGCTAGTAACCAGGCTATCATATTTAACGAATGTGATGCCATCTTTCAGCCTGCTGCGATTTCCTGAGTGATGCAAACTTTAAATCTTCTCGAACTTATCTATAACGGTGGAGGGTCGGATTGGTTGATCAAAGCCATCAACGCTTCCCGGGCTTCGGCTTCATCCTTCCACACGAACGAGCTGATCCGCCCGATTTCGTACCTGTTTCTCAACCAATGTTCAATATTGTATTTGACAGGATCGTATTCGATAATCAGGTCCCTGAACTTCTCTACGTTTACCGTTCGCAGATCTCTGGACCGGGGGATCATCAGGAATTCAATATGTTCCTCTCCAGAGTCTTCATACTGCATCATGGCTAGAGGCAGGGATTGAATCACCTGACCGGGTTTGATCTGTCGTCCCAAGATCCAGACAATGGTTTTCTGAAATGAGGAATCTGCCGCAGTTGTGGCGATGAATCCCTGATTCACTGGATAAGGAAGATACTCGAGTAAAAGAGGGAGACTGTCCTGGATCAGCGTGTCAATTTTCTGGGCATCCAAATTGTAGCTGGTGATGATGTTACTTCCCACTGGCACCTCAACCATCACCTGAAAATGGCCATCTTCATAAGGAGTATGCATGGCGAGAGCAGTCCGGCTCGAAGTGCCCTCTGGCTGATTGCATGCTGATAGCAAAATAAACCCAACGAGGAATACTAGCAAGTAATAAAAATGAATGCAGGGATTTTCGTTCTCCGTCACAAACTCGGGGTTGGTTATGAGTGCCAAATTATTGAAAATATTAGAGATATATTTAATGCAACTGCTCACCATTATGGTAGCACCTGGGTTTGAAAGTAGATAAGTTCTTTTACATCGATATATATGATACTTTCTTCTTATGTGTCAGAATGGTAATTTTGCCTGGATCAAAATTCATTGATAATGAAAACTTTCTGGTTGTCAGTAGTCCTTGCTTTGTTTATTCCAATGGTCATCTCATGTGTTTCCACCAAGAAATTTGATGCCTTGGCTTATGAAAAACGCCAATTGGAGAAAGAGAAGATGGAAATGCAACAGGTCATTGCTGCCAATAATCAACTTATAGCTGATTTGGAGGAGAAAGCCGCCCGCCTTTCGGCAACAGAGTCTGAACTTTCCAAAACGAAATCTCAGCTGGAAGGCCTGCAAAGTGCTCATGCTGATATGCAGAAACAGTATGACGAACTGATGCAACAGAGTCGGTCGATACTCAACACCACTTCTGAAGAGAAAGCAGTGCTGGCTGAGGAATTATCAACAAAACAAAGTGAACTGGATCAAAAAGAGAAAGAACTTAGGCTGATGGAGATGCGCTTGAATTCTCAGCAAGAGAATCTTGCTACTCTGCAAGAAGATGTAAGGATTCGTGAGCGAAAACTTCTTGAACTGACCCGTAGTTTGCACGAAAAGGATTCAGTCATGCAGGCGATCCGCGCCAAAGTCAATGATGCCTTGAGGGGCTTTTCCGCCTCTGACCTCACTATCAGCGAACGCAACGGCAAAGTCTATGTCTCATTGAGTCAGAATCTGCTCTTTGCTAAGGGAAGTAATGTCATCGACCAGGCTGGCCGGGATGCCATCCGCAAGCTGGCAGGAGTGCTCAAAAGCCATCCTGACATCCGTATTAATGTGGAAGGCCACACCGATACAGACGGATCAGAAGCCAGAAACTGGGATCTAAGCGTCACCAGGGCTACTGCCGTAGTGAAGGAGCTTAGTGGAGCCGGGTTGGATGGCTATCAAATCACAGCTTCAGGTAGATCCTTCTTCGATCCAAAAGTGCAGAACGACACAGAAGCTAATAAATCAATCAACCGGCGCACCGAAATCATACTTTCGCCAGATCTCGATGCACTTTATGAGTTGATTAACTCTTAAAGTGCTGCCGGCCTGTTTGGGAAATGGTAAATTGGTCGCAACTAAGCCAATTTACCGGAATGCAACATCTTTTGTACATAGCGACTTTGCTGAGCCTTGCTGGTTGCAAGACCACATCTGAGGCAAGTACAACTGGGGACTCTGTTCATATAGTCGCCGCGATCGAAACCAGTGGATGCCTCGGTCGCTGCCCGGTTTATCAGGCGGTCATCTTTTCTGATCGCACATTCAACTTTAATGGTATTGCCCACACCCAGGTCATTGGAGAAGTTGTAGATACTCTCTCAAGCTCCGAATGGCAATCGTTGCTGAGTGTCATGCATCGATCGCGTTTTCATGACCTTGATTCTGCCTACCTGGAGCCCATCATGGATGCTCCCACCACTTCCATTTTCATGAATATGGATGGAAAGTCCAGGAAGGTACAATGCAGGGGGGACGCCCCGCCCGCTTTCCTCATGATGCAGAGAAAGCTACAGGAACTTGCCGATGCCCGAGCCTGGATAAGGGGAGCTGCCCGCAAGTCGGTAAGCGACACTAGTGAATTAATTATCGAACTTCATTCTGCTAGTGATTTAGATGTCCTTTTGAAGAAATATGAGGAATATGAACTTAGCCTGGTAAGGAGACTGGGACCAAATCACGAAATTTACCTTTTTGTGACGGTCGTAGAGGATGACAAAAAATCAGCGTTATTGGACAGCTTGAGAAATGACGGCCTGGTGAAAGAGGTTCAATGGAACCGCCGATTGAAGCAGAGAAAATAAGCGCTACATGAGATATATACTATTCATCATCTGGTTCCTTTCCATCATTCAACTTTCTTTCGGCCAGGAATCTTCAGACAGTGCGGCTGCTTTTGAAACTTTTGAATACAAGAGTGAAGATTCCATTTACATTATGCAGAAGTACTTTCTGGTCTTTCTAAAAAGAGGGACTGCCCCTTCGGAGGATCTCGATGTGCAGATGATCCAGAAAGGCCATCTGGATTATCTCGGATCACTTTTTAAGAAAGGAATCATTTGTATGAATGGTCCTTTTGGTGATGATGGCAATATCAGAGGCGCTACTGTCTACCGAGTACCTAATCAAGAAGAAGCAGAACGGCTCGCTGGTGAAGACCCGGCCGTAAAGGCAGGTCTGCTCGAAATCGAAGTACATCCTTGGTGGCTGGCTAGAGGAACAGGCGTCTATTGAGTATTTCTACCTTGGCCTGAATCCAGTATCCTGAGTACCCCTTGTATATGGGATGCGGATAAAATTGAGAGGAGCCTGCCGTACCCGGATAAAGAAGCTGTAAGTTCCCCTCGTAGGAGTCCAATCAAATCCCATCTCCCAACAGTGCAAATCACGGCTCAGTCCGAAATTGGGGAAAGTAAGTCGCTTACTGCTAAAATCGTAGCCGATGTTGCCAACCCGGATGTTCCATTTCGGTGAAATAGGGATATTACCCCTGGTATTGATCGAATTGGTTCTTACGTCCAGTTTGGTATTTCCATCTTCGACGTCCCATATGAGTACCAGGTCGTGATCGATTCGAAAGCTCTGCACGACATCCAGGATCGATTCATCGGTAAGCGCGGTCACTCCTCCCCTCTGCTGGCGGCTTCTACCTCCTCCCCGTTCGATTGATTCTCCTTTGGCCAGTTTTCGAATCTGATCAATTGTAAGACCTGTGCTAATCCGTACATTGGCATCTTCAAACCGCAGCAGTTTTCCCTTGGTATTTAAATAGAACCTATCTATCCTTCTGCCGAATTCGTTGATATCGTATGGATCGAACCGAGCCCGGAAGCTCACTCGCGACAGACCTCCAAACAAGCTGGTATTACCACTTATGTTCACCGGTGAAAACTTGAGGGAATCAGCGATAAAATTGTAGGATCCGGTCACCGAAATATTGTTGAATAGTTTTAGCTTTTTTTCAGTCGAATCACGCCTTGAAAAAACTTTCGCTTCTAGAAGATTGGTGATGGAGTAAGACAAAGCCATCCGCTGGCCCCCACGTGGCGGGGAGCCAAATAAGGCACTTTCAAACACCGAATATTCCTGCAAGTCATCCGGCCTTCGAATGTCAGTCTGTACCTCTCCCACATAGCCGCGGGCGGGGTCGCTATAATCCGGTGAGAAGTTGAAGGATATACTAGGTTTTACAACGTGTCTCACTCCCCGAAACCACCCGGATCGTCGACCGGCTCCTAACGTACCAAAGATTTGTGTAGAAAGCGACACACTTGCAGTATACTCCCGGAGCGACCGGAAGTTTCTCAATGTATCCGTTAATACAGTACCGAATGTCAAAGTATCTTCCATAACCACAAAATCAGTACTATCGGCATTGTAGATGGTGTCCAAGCGCGATTCGAAGGTAGGATCGAACCGTTTTTGAATTGTTTTGAAGTACCAACTTTCTTCATAGTTCACCGAAGGGGTAATATTGAAATACTTAAACAATCGAAAAGATGCGGAGCTATTAAGGTCATGGTTAAAACCAAACTCCGCTTTATCCAGCAAGGGCTCCTGAAGAAGTAGAGTGTCTTTGGTGCGGAGGCGGTTTACGAATTTTCCGTTGTACTGTAAAGTGATTTTCTCGTACCAACGTTGTCTGCCTGACCTGATCTTTCGCTGAAAGGGGAATATCCGATTCATTTTCATGTTGACATCCGGCAGGGTAAACTGCATATCTCCCGTCTGGGTATTTTGAGAGTGGCTGATGTTGGCTGACATGCTAAAGGGAGTGCCAGTGAATGACTTTCGATAAGATATATTACTGGAATACTGACTCCGCAAAACACGGTCGGCATCATTATAGTTGCGCTGATCAAATCCATTTGTTTGCATCCTCACGCTGGCGTTAAACGACCGATTTGGATGAGCCCGGGTGTCTTGTGCATGGCTCCAGGTGATACTGAACGAGCGCTGTGGATTGTTGAGAACCTTGCCTTCGTCATCGACGATCTCTTGAATACGGTTGGAGAAGCCCAGATCCAATCCTCCGTTGAAGCGATAACGCTTTCGATAATTAGATTTCACCCGAAGGCCCCAGCTCCCCTTGAAATAAATGTCACCGGTAAGTTCCAGATCCATGTAATCACTGATGGGAAAATAGTATCCGATATCACGCAAGCCGAAACCCCACTCCTGCGAATACTCATAGTCACGTGGGAATATTAATCCATTCTTAGGACCTTTTGAGATAGGGAAAAAACCAAAAGGCAGGAAAAATGGCGTAGGTACGTTAGCGATCTCGAGATTGCTGGGACCAACGATCACTTGCTTGTCGGGAATGATCTTTTGCTTCCGGCTTCGGATGCCGTAATGCGGTTCGGGAGCATCGCAGGTAGTGAGCAGTACATCGGTGCTGTACACCACATCGCTAACCGTAGTGTCGCCCTTGCCAGTCACAAATTTGGTCTCACTGCCATGAATGTACATCTGGCTTTCCTGAGTGATCACATCATATACCTTTCCTTTCCCTGTTTTGAAGTTGTACCTAAGGCGGTTAGCAGTGAAAGTGGTACTACCGTCCTCAAACACCGGTTTCCCATCCTTATTTCTTCCGTCCTCAGTAGCCTGTTCGGTGGCCACTCGCTGCTGAGCGAAAGGATCCCGCTGCTCATCAAACAGGGAATCGATCCCAAAAGTGTCCTCCTGAAATAAATCTTCGGGTTCGGGTTCGGGTTCCGGTAGTGCCTCGGCCGCTTCATCAGGAGGACTCAGAGCATCGAACGGATCTTTCGGCTTCAAACTGTCGGGAAGTTGCTCGGCCTCGGCAACGCTATTTTCGAGATCTACCTTGATATAATCAGCGGTTATGTTGTAAGTCTGGTATTTAATAAAAGCCTCCCCATACAAGTAAATCAACCGATTTACGTTATCAAAACGGATCGAATCTTTCGCTCCGTAGTTCACAAAATCATCCAGCGTATCAGCTGAAAATCTTACTAAACCAGCTATACTCCGATTAGTGTCGGGTTGAACATTGGGTTGCAGATCAAAGCGAGGCCTTTGATCCGGAAGAGTATCTACCTGAGCCAGGGCAAAATTACCACAACATATTAAAATAAATATTTGTATATAATTTGTTGATTTCAAACGTTTTTGGCTCTATTTTTGCATTATATTATGTAATTTCGTCATACAAAATAAAAATTCTACATCATGAAAAGCATTTCAGCCCTCTTCCAGATCTTTTCGTTGGTGACGGCTCTGGCAATTGCCTTCGGTACAAACTTTACGTCTAAAGCTGCTAAGTTAGATCATTCGCTGCCTGAAGTGGCTAACTTTAATACTTTGTTAAAGACCGATCCGGTTGGCATAGACAATGGCGACGAAAGATATATCTTAAGAAAGGTGGTGCTGGATGCCGGGCATGGTGGCAAAGACCATGGATGTTCCGGAAAACATAGTCATGAGAAAGATGTTGCCTTGGACATCACTTTGCGGGTGGGACAAATGATCAAGAATCATTATCCTGATGTGGAGGTGATCTATACCCGTGATAAAGATGAATTCATACCTCTTCACGAACGGGCCAACATCGCAAACCAAAGCAGGGCAGATCTGTTCATTTCGATTCATTGCAACACGGCAAGCAAAAACAGCGTGAAAGGCTCGGAGACTTTTGTCATGGGGCTGCATCGCGCAGCTGATAATCTTGAAGTTGCCAGGCGGGAGAATGCATCCATCATGCATGAAGCTGACTATCACAGTCATTACGATGGTTTTGATCCCAATTCCGACGAAGGCCATATTATGCTCAACATGTATCAAAGTGCTCACCTCGACCAGAGCATCATGTTTGCCAATATGATCGAGGAGGAGTTTGCTGATCATGCCAGTCGAAGTAGCAGAGGTGTGAAACAAGCCGGATTCTTAGTCTTGAGAAATACGGTAATGCCCAGCGTACTAGTTGAGGCGGGTTTCCTGAGTAATAACAAAGAGGAGAACTATCTAAACTCAGAAAACGGCAAGAGCAAGATTGCCGCTTCTATTTTTAATGCCTTCAGCAAATACAAATATGATATTGAGCAAAGTGGTTTCGTCCTTCAACACGACCAGATGGAAGCAACCCCGGTTAGCCAACAAACAAAAATTTCGGAGGAAAGTCCCTTGGTTGTACGCCAGGTAGCTAAAGAGATGGATCGACCCGGACCGAGTGCTCCTGCACAACAAGAACCAGTGGAAAAACCAGTGGAGTCCAAAGTTGAGGCCTCAACAGTAACTAGTACAACGGCAAGATCGAAGAAACTTGAATATGTCATCCAGGTAGCCGCCTCACCCAACAAGCTCAAACTCGGTGGGGGCAAATGGGACAAAGTACAAGATGTGATGATTCGTTTCGAGAAAAACATGTACAAATACCAGATAGGGACTACCCCAACATATGAAGAGGCTCTGGATATGAGAACAAAATTGAGAGCGCTTGGCTTTAAGGATTGCTTTGTGGCAGCATACTACGATGGTGACCACATTGATATCAAAGACGCGATCCGGCTAGGCCGTTAGATCATACTTTTTATTACTTTCGGGGCGTTTACAACTAATTTAGACACCACTTGTTTCCTTGTAAACGCCCTTTTCTATTTAGCTATGTCGAAAGAAATACGCATTGGTCTGCTGGCAATTGTTGCTATTGCCGTTCTCATTTGGGGCTATAAATACTTGTTGGGTCAAAACTTGCTCAAAGCAAGTAATAAGTACTACATCGAGTACACCAACATCGATAATCTGAAGGTCTCAGACCCGGTTAGCATCAATGGGTTTGATGTTGGAACCGTGCAAGACATCTATCTAAAGCCGGAAGACTTCAAGACGATCGTGGTGGTAATTGATGTGAAAAGCGAGGTGAAGTTACCTCCCAAAACTGAGGCACATCTTTTCAACAGCGGAATGATGGGATCCAAAGCGATAAGATTGGAATACTCCGGAGTTTGTTCTACCGATTGCCTGACAGATGGTGATTACCTGCGAGGGGTCGAATTGGGCTTTATACAGTCGATGATAGCGACCGAAGAGCTAAACCAATACCTGAGAACAATTAAGCAAGGTATTGGTGGTGTTATGGATACTGTGAATACCTATCTTATGGACGAAACGAGTGATAATGAATTGGGTAAGACGGTGCGAGATCTGAGTGCTACCATTAGCAATTTGAAATACACCACCCTGCAACTCAACGAGATGCTTGCCCGTTCATCGGCAAACCTGGTTGGAACACTTGAGAATCTGGAAGCGGTAACTCAGACCTTTGAAAACAACGGTGAGGTCATTAGCAACACCTTACGAAACCTAAATGATCTGACAGAACAGTTAAAGGTAGGTCGTCTAGACAGTACGGTGGTAAAGACCAATCGGACGCTTGCAAATACCGAGGATGCGATTGTCTCCCTACAAGAGACCATGAACTCGGCCCAGAAGACTTTTAGTGAGCTAAACATTCTAGTGAAAAACATGAATAGTGGTGAAGGTACTTTGGGAGGACTGGTGAAAGACCAGGAGCTATATGATAACCTTTCCAGCGCAACCCGAAATCTAGATTTACTACTACAAGATTTCAGGCTCAATCCCAAACGTTATGTCAACGTTTCCGTATTTGGTAAAAAGCAGAAGGACTATGCACTTCCCGAAACGGACCCTGCGACAACGGATACCACAAGTCACAACTAGATAATATTCACTTCGGGAATCAGAGTAATCCCAAATCTTCCCTTCACCGATTCGATGATCTTTTCTGCCAGGGCTCGTAATTCACTCCCACTGCCACCTCCATGATTTACCAACACAAGTGCATGCCGTTCATAGATGCCCACTCCATTTGATCGATAACCTTTCCATCCACATGTTTCGATCAGCCAGCCAGCCGGTATCTTGACGTTATCTTCGGAAATTTTATATCCGGGAATTGAAGAATAATTGCGCTGCAACTGATCGTAGAGATCATTTGGTACAATAGGATTCTTAAAGAAGCTGCCAGCATTACCAATTTGAGCAGGATCTGGCAGTTTAGATTGACGAATACTTATAACTGCATCACTTACCTCCTCGATTGTAGGATCACCAATACCCGCTCTCTCTAACGTTTCGCTGACTGCACCGTAACTAAGATTGAGTTTATGACCTTTCGTGGTCAATCGATAACGCACTAGGGTGATGCAGTACCTGCCCTTCAGTGTGCCTTTGAACACACTATGACGGTAATCAAACTGACAATCCGTCTTTTCAAATGTCTTCAATTCGCCACTTTGGAGGTCTAAGGCTTCCAGACTAATGAACAACTGATCCTGCTCTACCCCGTATGCGCCGATATTCTGAATGGGTGCTGCACCTACCGTTCCAGGGATAAGTGAAAGATTCTCCAGTCCTCCAAAACCTGAAGATAAGCACCACCGCACGAACTCATGCCAATTCTCACCCGCACCAACCTCGACAACTACCTGGTTTTCGGCATGCTCCAGTTTGCGAATCCCCAGAATCCTATTTCTAATTACGAGTCCTTCAAATCTCTTTGCAAACAGGACGTTGCTGCCTCCGCCAAGAATAAGGCGGTGATCGAATCCCAGGTCAAGTGCCTGTTTCAGCTCCTCCACATTGGAAACTTCTACAAAAGAATCAGCTATTTCATTCACACCGAAGGTGTTGAAGGCCTTCAACGACTGATTTTTGATAACCTGGATCGGCATCAGGCTATTGATTCAAATTGGAGCTTGGCCAGCAAGCTATAAGCACCGTTTTCCATCACGGATAGTTCCTCATGTGTACCCTGCTCAACTATTCTACCGTTTTGCAAGACATATATGCAGTCTACATCTCGTATGGTCGAAAGACGATGTGCAATAATCACCGAGGTGCGGCCTTCCATCAGAACATGAAGAGCCTCCTGCACCAACCTTTCGGCTTCAGCGTCCAACGAAGAGGTAGCTTCATCGAGAATAAGTATGCGGGGATTACGCAATATGGCCCGGGCTACGGCGATACGCTGACGCTGGCCTCCGGAAAGTTTGATACCCCTTTCTCCGACAACAGTTTCCAGTTTATCGGGAAATGTCTTAATAAACTCCCAAGCGTTTGCCTGATGCGCAGCCTCAATGACTTCCTCCTCCGTCGCATTATGCTTACCATATAAAATATTCTCCCGGATCGTCCCTCCGAACAAAATCACCTCCTGGGGAACGACAGCCATATTTGTGCGCAATGCAGTCACATCATATTCTTCGATCGAACGGTCGTCAATCAGCAGCTTTCCCGAGTTGACCTCATAAAAATGCATGAGTAACTTGGCTATCGTCGACTTGCCACTCCCACTGGCCCCTACCAGCGCAATCTTCTGCCCGGCTGAGACTGAAAATGAAACATCATGTAAAACCTTCAACTCTGGCCGGGTGGGGTAACTGAAAGACACATTTTCAAAACGGATGTCACCTTTCAGTCTCAGATCATTGTTGCCTTTTTCTCTCATTTCAACCTCGCTATCACGATCTAAAATTTCCAGGATCCGCTCCGTCGCACCCAATGCGCCACTTAAGGAGGTATATAAGCTGCCTATGCTGGCAATTGCCCCTCCAATAAGCCCGGTATAGATGATGAAGGAAAATAGGTCACCGACTTGCATTTCTCCTTTTTCTACAAATAGTGCTCCCTGCCACAGAACGAAGAAAATCCCACCAAAGAGAATCGTGATGATGAAGATGAAAAACAAACCCCTGATACGTGCGAAGGATAACGAGATCTTGACAATTTCCTGTACCGACTTGCCATATCGAATCGACTCATACCATTCGTTGGTAAATGCCTTAACTGCAGCAAAAGATTGCAATGTTTCTTCGACGATAGTATTTGTACTTGCCAAATGATCCTGGCGCTTTCTCGACAGTTTCTTTATATAGCGTCCGAAAATGATGGCTATAATCACGATCACCGGAAAAGACACCAGCATGATCAGTGAAAGTCTTGGAGCCAGCCAGGCCAGGATTCCCACCCCCACAACCAGGATTACGATTTGACGAAGAAATTCGGCCAGGGTAATGCTGAAAGCGCCTTGTAATTGCTCCACATCTGCAGTAATTCTACTGGTGATTTCACCAATACGTCTTTCTTCGAAAAATTGCACCGGTTGGCTAATCAGCTTGTTGTAAAGGGCTTGCCTCACATCGGCCATCCCTTTCTCACTGACAATAGCAAAGCTGATGGTTCGCAGATACGAGAAAACACCCTGCACTACCAGAATCACCAGAAACAAGAGACCATATTGGCTTACACTAAAATCGAACCGGGAAGTGCCATTGGCAGCATTTGCCATTTCGCCCGCGGCACCAGGAAAGATCATGAAGATCATACTCGATAAGCAGAGCAAAGTCAAGCCGATAAAAAAATACATCCGGTAAGGACGGATGTAACGGAAAATGCGCGTGACCTCCTGTAGTGTGGACCACTTTATCTTGGGTCTTTCTCCAAAATCAAATCGATGATTAGCTCGGCTCATTTAATAGATGTCAGCCCCGCAAATATAACCAGCTTTCATGTCTTCCCGACTCAGCTGATTAGGCATAGACCTTTGCCAAACACTTGGTCTTATCTTGTGTACAAATTGAATTAAAAGATTCTTAGATGGCCAAAGGACTTTTTATTGGGATGACTACTGTCGACCTGATCTATTACTTACCAAATCACCCCCTGGAAAATTCGAAACGAAATGCAACCGATTTCATGGCTGATATTGGTGGTCCAGCTACAAATGCAGCATTTACATATAATGCTTTAGGAGGAGACGCAACATTGATCTCCGCTGTAGGGAATCATACCTTCTCATCACATATCCGGCATAAACTGGAGGAATACCGCATCAATCATCACGATCTTTGTGAAGAAGAAAAAACCTTTCCGATCATTTCATCCGTGCTGATCAACACCAGCAATGGAGACCGGACAGTCATCAGCACGGCCGCACCTCATCCAATAAGCATCGTTCCATCGATTGATATCAATTCCTTTGATGTGATACTACTGGATGGATTCTACCATCCAGCTGCTATTGCACTATTACGTACTCTTAATTCGTATGTCCCCATCGTTTTCGATGGAGGAAGCTTTAAGCCTGGCACCGATCTGCTGCTTGACAATGTGGACTATCCAATTTTAGCCTCCAACTTTCGATTTCCGGATCAACAAGATCCAATTCCTGCACTTCTGGAAAAAGGAAAAAGGAATTTTGCGATCTCCAACGGTGCCTTGCCAATACAGGTTTTCAGTAATGGTCATCAATCCGAGATCACTGTCCGGAAAATCAAGGCAGCAGATACCCTGGGAGCTGGCGATATCTTACATGGAGCATTCGCCTACTTCCTTTCGTCGGACAAGCCTGATTTCATCAGTGCACTGACAAAGGCTTCAGAAGTGGCCACGTTCTCTTGTCTCTTTCGTGGCACCAGAGCATGGGTTAATCACTGGAAAAATTAGCTGCAGGTCGGAAAATGAAGTCTGCAAGATCCCTGCTTTGAACTATCAATTCGCTGTTTGGCCAATCGGTTCGAATGATCTTATAACGAGCTTCCTCTGTCGACTTTCCTGTCAGGGTGTGACGCTCCATCAACCGTTCGTACTGAATATCTTCCTGCACCTCGATATAAACTGAATAATCGAGCATATTTCGGATCTGATCCCAGGGACTGATCCGGGTGAGCAGGTAATTTCCTTCGAGTACGACTATCCGAGATGATCTACTAATCAATTTTCCGTTTGGAGTGGGATTATGTAAGCTTCGATCATAAATTGGAACCGAAACCGTGCGATCCAGGGGCATGAGTTCCTTCACCTTCTGAACAAATCGTACCGCTTCGAAAGTGAAATGAGATCCCTTAAAGGGATAGAGTCCTTTCTGAATCAGCTGATCATTATGCATATGATAACCATCCATCCCAAGGCCATCTGCAGCATCACTACCCAAATCCATCCGAATTTGCCGGATCAGTTCTTCTGCCCAATATGATTTGCCAGAACCGGGTGGGCCTATCAATCCAACCAGGAATCGCCTATTCTCATTCAATGCATGAAAACGCTGTAGTAGCTCATCCAGAAATGGAACGCTTTGACTCACACCTTTGCAGATTACCCTGATACTGCCTCAGGAGCGCGATCAAGATACTTCGTCATGAAATTGATCTGCCCGATGTGATAAATATCATGATGGATGATCGCATGGAGCAAATCCCGATTGCTGAAATTCTTTTGTGGAATCGGGTCATCAAGCGATCGGTTGAAATTGGTCATAGTCCGTACCATTTCCTCCTGTGATCGCCCAAGTTCTTCCAATAAATTCTGCCATCTGGTCTCATCACATTGATCTATCACCGGAAAATTTTCTTCATCCTTTACCCGATAATCTTCATTGTGTTTAAGCACATGTGTGGTATATCTCCGCCAGACCAGCATGTGATGCACCAACTCTACGATGTTATAGCTTCCATTCAGCCGATTGCACAATAAGGCATTGGGAATGACAGAAATGCTGTCTACGATATTTTTCCCATACCAGGCTTTCCCTTGATAGACTTTTTGGTATTGATCAATTAGTTCATTAATCATAGAGGTAATTTCTATGAAGATTAAAAAAGAGCGTATAAGATCCTATATCAAATTAAAGAGAAGGCCAAAGAAGAGACCTACCATAAGAGTAAAAAGGATAATGAATGTCAACCATGCTACCCGGCGGAGGTCCTGATTGAAGATTGCTGAAAACGGATAGTGTTTAGTAGATTTTGAATACAGCTCCAATCGATCAGGAAAACTTCTCGTAGCAATAGCAAACGCCAAGGGGGCAGGAATCATGATAAGTGCCAATCCCAATCCTGAAACAGGAATTGTAAACAGATAGATTAATGTGAGCACACAAAACACCAGCATAAAGGAATTGAGATTTCGCAGCAGCTTCGGTCGTTTAATCCCGTTGGTCAAACAGTATTTAAGTGAATAGGGAAATACGAAGAAATTAGCAAATCCGGCTAGTGTAGTAAGTAGTATCAAATTGAGGAAAAAAGCACTTTTGATCTGCCAATAGAAAAAGTCAAGATTAAACAAGGTATATCCAAGGCCCAGGATTCCTACAAGCAAACTGACTACCCTGGTATCGTCCAACCACTTTGGTGTGGTATTCGGAATGTCATCATAAAATTGGTGGCTCTTCTTTTGAGGAAGGTGATAGGGAGTACCAAACATATCCTCACTAAGAAATGCTTCGCGAAAGTCTTCCTGGTGATCTAACTTGTCTTCGTGGTCGGGCATCCTTACGAGAGCGATGAGTCTAGTACTATTTAAACGTGGAAAATGACTAGATCATTTACATAAAACAAAAAAATATTCTTTTCTGTGAGACAGATGCGATTCTAGCCCGGAATGGCGGCTAAAGTTTTAGTCTAGATCATTAAATCTTAAAGCCCTCGTTTTTGAGAATTTCAAAGATCTCCAGTCCCTTCTGATAAAATTGTTTGATTACTGGTGGCTTCAATTTATTGCCCGCCCGGTAAACAATCAAAAAGTAGTTTAAGCCTTCAACATGCCAGTTTGCCTCTTTGGTGAAATAATGCAATACATCATCGCTAAAGGTATGCCGTATCAACTCCTCATCTTCACCCTTTAGATGGAAGGTGTCAGAAAACTTTGGATACTCTACAAAGTCAATATCCTCTTTGCCTAACCAGGCACCCAGGCGATGAAAGAATTTTTCCGGCTGTAGAAAAAACTGAGGCAAACCCAGGTCTTTGGAGTAGATAAAAAATACGGTCTGGCTGATTGTCCTGCTATTCTGTCCACCTCCAACCGTGTATTGATAATCAAAGACCCTGACTTTTAGATCTGTGGCGACTTCATCACGCCAGAGGATATGTTTGATTTTTTTGCTATGTCCCCGTCGGAAGAGATGAAAATCCTTGAGCAGATTAAGTAGTCCAAACTGGTCATGGCGCCGGTACTTCGTACGCAATGAAGGAGCCAGATCGTGCATCGCTTCTGCCCGCCGGGAACGAAAGAAATACTGAATCTTTTGCCAGAATGACATTCACCTACATTTTATCCACTTCGATCACCATTCCCAGTGCATTGCGCTCCCCAATGGGACAATCAAGTCGGACAGCACCGTCGACATCAAAATCGCAGCTAAGCACAAATTGATCGAAAAGGGCCTCGACCAACCGTTCGGTGTAATCTGCACGTGTATTCTGATTCATCACCCGGTTTACTTGATCGATGTTGAGGGGATCCTTACTCACGATAACCGCCATATAGTCGCGATTACCCACTGCATCCAGTTCCATCGAATAGTCCTTTGGAAACAGGCGCTGACCAGTTATGCCGCAGTAAGGAGAGTGTTTGTCAGTATAGGGAAACAAGACGTAACTGCTTCCAGTGGTTTCCATACCCAGCACGTAGATATAGCATTCAATCGCATTATCTACAATGATCTTAAAGCGATCTCCTTTTCGCAATGGACGCTCAGTACGAAAAGTTATCTCATTGATTTGTTCTAGTGGTATTAGTGATGTAGTAGCGTTGTCAACCAACCCAAAAGTGACTTCGAGCCGGTCCCGGTCAAACTTCTTTACATTCGCTCTGCCTTCAGGATAAAGTCCATATGCTTCCTTGGTGAACTGCTCAAAATCACTATACCTTATCCAGCTGAAGCCGCCATCACCCCATCTCTCTCCCCAACTATTCATCACGCGGAAGGCGCCTCCCGCCACTTCATCATCGTATCCAACCAGACACATGGCATGACCACTGAGGCCAAAGCCCGCATACTCTTGCTGGCTAGGTCGCCACAAGGCTTGTCCCATCATGGCATGCTGGAAGCTCTGCCCCACCATCATGCCGATCACTACCGGTGCATTCTGGGCAAGGTGCTGCTTTACCGCGAAAAGGTCGGGTTGATAATCATTGGCGCCTCTCGAAAGCCTGGTATAGCCTTTAATTTTGTATGCAGCGGCGGCCTGCTGATCGTAGGGGTCGGGTTGAATTTGGCAAGTCTCATCGGTATAGCCAAAGTCTTTAAACGGTAACGCTCCTACCTTGGTCATAAACTCCATGGCATTACGCAGATAGGCTCCCTGGCATCTTGGCAGGGCTATCTGATTGTAAAGAAATGACGGACTAAATGCAACCTGGTCCGGAGCAGATCCGGTAGCCTGTGCATAAGAGATGGTTCGGGCTGCATAAGCACCAGCCCATCCACTGCAAGACCCCTGCCTACCCTGATGTAGGATTTGTGGGCTGAAATCTTCCAGATCTACTCTTACCGGTAGCCCCCCCGCACCAACGGATAATGGCTCAAAAACATAAGCTTTGTCGTACTCCTCCTCGCTCAGTTCTGCGCCGTATGAATAACCTTCATCCTGCGCCGTATACTCAAAATTCAGAATCTGGTTCCAGGTGGGTTTCACCAGAAAATAGTAGATGCCGAGACCGATCAAAACCGGAAGTAGATACTTCGGTTTTTTGATCAAAAACCATAGCAGCAACGGCAGCCAGCGCACCCAGATTGGGATACCCGCGAAGGGGCCTCTCTGTTCTCCCTGATCGGGTTGGGTGGGTCTGTCTGGTTGCTGACGCTTCCTTGGATCTGGCTCCTGGGGATGATCGGGGGTCATGCGTATTGCCATCCGTCCTAATGTTTTTTTATCAGGGCGGCAAGTTAGCAATACTTCCCAAAAAGCCGGAAGACCCTATTTAGTTCTCTCTTACCAGATCACGTACATTCTTAATCGGTCCCTTTGGAAGCAATCCTTGGATATCTTCCACGGGAGCCTCTCGCATTTCCGGAGTTCCAACATCCTGCACATCTTTTCTGGTGCATGTCACCACATAGTCGAATGAGTAATTCCCTACACCTTGATGCAATTCCTTCACTTTGAAGCCATGCAGCGTTTTTTCTACTACCGCCACCCCTTCTGACTCTGCCGATAGTGGCGTGATCGTGACAGTCATGCTATTCGGATCAGCAACAGATTGAAAGTGCTCCGAACAGGTAATGGTTGCTTCTCCATTGATCAGCTTGGCAGTACCTCGATCATATACAGCCTGTTCGGGACCGAGCAGCGCGCCGTAAGACACAATCTCGCCGTTACTGTTCTGTGGTGAAGCATTCATCACCACCTGATCTACCCGCAAAATGGATTGGCCATTGGCGTCGACATAAAACCAGCCTAACGGCGTATCTCCGGCATCGCCGTAGATCAGCACGGCGCCCTTATTTGGTTCACCACCCAAGGTATTAAGACTAATATTGCGATTGCCGTTTGGTCCGTTGGTAGCCATCAGGCCTCCTTCTTCATTATTGGCCGTCGCGAGAACGACCGGACTGTTCTCACGGTAGAGGGTAAGCCAGCCATTAGATTGATCAGTGCCGGGGAATGAACCTAATTGAGTGGTCAATCCGTTTTCAGAAGCTGTAAAATGAGAAGCACCGACGGTGCTTTGAGCAGATCGGTCAGAACCCGGCTCGGCACTGTATCTGGACATGATATTGCCAAGGACAAAGCTACCATCAAGGTAACGGGATTCACCGAGAATACCGTCCTGCTGGATCATATCCCACATTGGGGTTCCTTCATAAGCAAGGACAACTAGGCATTCTAGTGCCTCAATTCGAGCCTTAAGTTCATAATCGTCGTGCTGCAAATAAGAAAATTGAGTAGGATTACTCACATCAGGTGTGACCCCTTTTGCCGAATATCCAAATTGATTCCGACCCACTATGCCAAGCGAGCTACCTACAAGTGTCGGAGTGATATTTAGGTTGGTTCCCACTTCAACTTGTTCTTCACTGGTCAGATTTTCACCAATATTTCCAAAAAATTTGCTTCCGAATGACAACCCATTGAACTGCCTATTCGAATGTTTTGGTCCTAATTCATAATAACAGTCATCTTCTTCGATCACCAAAGTGGGTCCAGATCGACTAAAATATTGGAGGCGGAGTCCACGGTGCATACCGGATCTAGCCAAAGTAGGTTCCAGATCGAGAATATAGCCGCTATCTATGCGCTCCCAGGGCGACTTTATGCTCTCAAGAGACACTCCAACACCGCCTTCAATCTTTAATGTATCATTCTCCAGGCTAAGGCTTTGCATCTCATTGCCAGGGTCAGCATCGGCATCTTCTCCATAGAGCGCAAAAGGCACTGCGCCGACTTTAGTGAATCCGACATCCACAATGTCAGGACCATCCCCCACTTGTGCTTCTATACCAATATTGAGATCCTGTACACCGGTGATTGAAGCGTAGGTACCCTGATCGACCGTCCCTTCACCGATGATCAGATTGATCAAGCCTAACTCATTTGAAGTAGTAGTATGTGTTTCCTGGTAAAGGATTGGTCCATTCTCACCATCTGCCAGTGTAATCGTAATAGACACATTCGTGTTAGCCATTATCGCCCCCTGGGCATCGCGCACTGCAGCTTGATAATTTACTCCAGGCTGTGCATCTAGTACTGAGGAAGAAAAAAGTGCAACGAAGAATAACAGGTTCCATCTCATGGTTTTAGTTTTTTGGAATTAATAAATTGACGGCATCACCTATGCCGATTCAGGGGTCGATCTGATTTGTTCAGTTTGATTTTTGAGCCGCCTTACTGCTTTTCAATCAACAGGGCTTTCACAATCTTGTGACCCCTGAAGAAGTAAACAGCATAAGTACCAGGTGACATTCTCGACAGATCCAGTTTGTCTTCACCAACGAATTTGCGACGAGCCATGATTCGGCCCTCCATATTTGAAAGCGTGTATTGAAGCGTCCTGTCAAATTCTGTGTCAATACTCAACTCGTATTGCACCGGATTGGGGTACAAATGAATGTCGTAATCGAAAGTTGGGTCTGTGAAACCGGTCGACACTTCCAGCAAGGGTTGATGAAAACCCTGAGTCAATATAACTCCGTCACTACTGAGCGTTGTTACCACAGCTTCGCCGAGTGTCCAACTCAAGTTGACATCTCCGGATTGCACTGATCCACCTGCGGATGCGAGTACACTAGGCTGTAAACTCTGAGCCTGCGAAAACAAACTGAAAATGAAGAACGATAGCGTTAAAGTGTGTTTCATTGAGAACATTTGACTCTGACTGATTGAGGTTACTTATCTGCTGGCAAAAACTTTGCCTAATTGTCTGAATTCGTCAAGTTTCCGATAAACGAAGCCACTTATGGACGTAGGTGAAGATTTACAGCGACTCCGAAGTACAGTTCTGAAAAGGCTTTTCAATGGCCTCTTCGTTTTCATTCAATTTCTTGTAGAAGGGACTGGGCTCCCTTAATTTAAGATTTTCCGGTCAAAAGAACACCCCTGGATCAACATTCGCTTATTTCAAACAGAAGAGATGGCCTTTGATTTTCATCTCTTTTCTTACCTTTTCCACTCCGAAAAAGATTCGCTCCCATATGAAAAGTCACCTAAGCACTTTGCTCCTTTCGATCTGTACACTTGTATCAACAGCACAAGTAGACACCGCCTTGCTATCTCAGATAGACTATAGGTTCGCTGGACCCTTTCGGGGAGGAAGATCTACTGCTGTAGCTGGCCACCCCCAGCAGCCATTTACATTTTACATGGGTACAACCGGAGGGGGCGTCTGGAAGACAAATGATGGAGGAAACACTTGGGACAACATCTCTGACCAACAAATTCCTTGCGGTAGCATCGGATCCATTACTGTTGCCCCTTCGGCACCACACATAGTTTATGTAGGAACAGGCTCCGATAGCCCAAGAGGTAACGTTTCTCCAGGCATTGGAGCGTTCAAATCGGAAGACTCCGGGAAAACCTGGAAGCACATCGGGCTGGAAAACTGTGGTCAGATTGGTGATATCATAGTGCACCCGGATAACCCTGACGTGGTATTTATGGCAGCGCTAGGAAACATTTTTAGATCAAACAAAGAACGAGGGGTTTTTAAATCAACAGATGGAGGAATTTCCTGGGAGCATATACTGCACCTGAGTGATACAGTGGGCTGCGTAGACCTGGAAATGCACCCGCAGAATCCGTCGGTTCTATATGCAGGTATGTGGAGAGCTGAACGCAAACCCTGGACACTCATTGATGGCGGGAAGGAAGGTGGGCTTTACCGCACCAAAGACGAAGGTCAACACTGGGAAAGGATTCGCAATGGCCTGCCCGAAGGCATCATTGGCAAGATTGGAGTTGCCATCTCGCCAGTAGACCCAGACCGGATCTGGGTCATTCAGCAGGCCGCCGAGGAGGAAAAAGGTGGTGTTTACCGCTCCGATGATGGGGGCAAGTCTTTTACCCGTATAAACCGGGATCATAAATTAAGGCAGAGAGGCTGGTATTATTCGCGGATCTTCGCCGATCCCAAAAACGAAAACACAGTCTATGTAACCAATACCGGGTTCTACAAATCAATAGATGGTGGAAAGAATTTTGATCATCGTTATCGAGTGCAACACGGCGACAATCATGATGTGTGGATCAACCCCGAGAATCCCAACATCATGATCAACAGCAACGACGGAGGTGCCAATGTCACCTTTAATGGTGGAGATACCTGGTCGGTGCAAACCAATCAACCTACGGCAGAGTTTTATCGTTTGACAGTAGATAATCAATGGCCGTACCGGATGTATGCGGGACAACAAGACAACACCACAATTTCGATACCCAGCCGGTCGACCGGTGATCTTGATCCCAAACAGGCCTGGTATAGCGTGGGTGGAGGTGAGAGTGCGGATGTTACTGTACATCCGGAGAATTCGGACATCGTCTACGCCACTACCTACAGTGGCATCATCACCCGGATCAATCGTGCGACAGACGAAGAACGAGATATTGGAGCTTACCCGCACTATACCGAGGGAACTGAGATGAGGGATCTCAAGTACCGGTGGCAATGGAATTTTCCCATTCGAATCTCACACCACGATCCCAATGTCATTTATCACACTTCCAATTTCGTCCATAAGTCAACCGATGAGGGGCAATCATGGCAGATTATCAGTCCCGACCTGTCGCGTAACATCGATCAACATATGGGAATTCCCGGTGGTCCGGTTCAACATGATGCCACCGGTGTAGAGGTGTTCCGAACCATCTTCGCATTCGAAGAATCTCCCTTTGATCACCAAACAATGTGGGCTGGTAGTGACGATGGTCTTGTCCACATTACGAGAGATGGTGGTACCAATTGGAAAAATATCACTCCTGCAGAGATTCCGACTGACGCTACTGTGAATATGATCAGCTTCTCCCCGTTTCAAGACGGAAAGGCCTATCTGGCAGTCCAGAATTACCGGCAGGGAGATTTCATGCCTTACATATTTGTGACGGAAAACTTTGGTGAGAGATGGTCGCTGCTGACCGATGGCAAGAATGGAATTCCAGTGGATCATTTCGTTAGGTGTGTGGCTGAAGATCCCGGCCGTGAAGGTTTGCTTTATGCCGGAACCGAATTTGGAATTTATGCTTCATTTGACCATGGCCAAAGATGGCAGTCGCTGCAAGCCAACCTTCCACATACTCCGATCACCGACATGCACGTACACCAGGGTGATCTTGTATTGAGTACCCAGGGTCGGGGGTTCTGGATTCTGGATGATCTCTCAGTACTGCATCAGTTGGATGCAAATAGTTCGACGGATCCAGTCTTTCTCTTTAAACCCGAAACCAGCTACCGTTCGAATGTAGGTGGCTTTGGCGGACACGATGCCCCTCCCAGGGCTCCCTATCAGGTTGCCGTGCATTTTTTGATTACAGAGCTGGATAGTGCTCAGGAAGTGTCGCTTCGTATCATTGATGAAAGAGGTAGGGTAGCGGCAGAAGTTTCTACTGATGCTGAAGAGAAAACCAAAAAGATTGAGGTTGATACCGGTATGAATCGTTGGAGCTGGGATCAGCGCTACCCCGCGCCCTTTATGGTCGAAGATCTCGTCATGATGGACATGAGACATCCAGGCGGGGGAGTTACTGCCCCTCCCGGGATATATCAGATCGAGTTAAAAGTGGGCGAGACTGTGTTGAAATCCGAGGTGGAGATCTTAAAGGATCCACGCTGGGAGGTTAGTCAGGAGGATCTTATCAATAATTATAATCTGGGGAATGAAATTGCTGCTTTAATCACAAAATCCCAGCAACAACTGACGAATCTACGGAAGATTGAAAAGCAATCCAAATCTCTTGCTGACAGGCTTCAGGAAGAGCAAAAGGAGCTATCGGAAGCAGTTAAAAAGATTGCAACAGAGTCAAAGAAATTGCAGGATTTGATATACCAGGATAAGATCGAATCCAGTCAGGATGAAATCAATTATCCGAGAAAGTTTACCAACCATCTGATACGCCTTTACCGGGTAGTGATTGGTCAGAACCACAGGCCGAGTCAGGGTGAACTCGAAAGATGGGAAGATTTACAAATGGACTATGGATCATTCGATAAGGAATATGATCTCTTCATCCGGGAAGAAGTTGGAAGTTTATTGAAACAACTCAAGGAAAATGACATTCCGGTCATCTCTACCAAGTAGCGATTTGATCACGACTCCCTTTCCTTTGGATAGAGAGCAGATTGGCGATAGATGATCGACAGAGAACCCGTTCTTTTCACCCGTTGGAGATGTGTCGGAATTCGTATATTCGAGGGGTTGGGGAGTTGTGCAAACGATTTCCCGTTTTGATACGTTGATTCATAAACTAAACTGCGCTATTAGCTATGGCGATAATGATCACGGACGAATGTATAAATTGCGGCGCTTGCGAGCCGGAATGTCCGAATAACGCGATTTATGAAGGCGGGGTTGAATGGGCGATGTCTGATGGCACCTCACTCACTGGTTCGTATACGCTGGGAGATGGTAAAGTAGTAGATGCTGAAGAGCAAAACGATCCCATCTCTGATGATTTTTACTATATCACACCTGACAAATGTACTGAGTGTGTTGGATTTCACGAAGAGCCACAATGTGCTGCTGTCTGTCCGGTGGATTGCTGTGTTCCAGATCCAAACCACGAAGAAGGAGAAGAAGTCTTACTGGCAAGAAAAGATCGTCTTCATCTGTAATCAATGCTGCATTCCGCAGCCCAATTAATACCTAATGGCAACAAAACCGATTGTCAAAGAGAATGTCACCATAAAGTTTGCGGGTGACTCTGGCGATGGCATGCAATTGACTGGCGGTCTTTTTACCGGTAATACGGCATTGACCGGTAGCGACTTAGCTACCTATCCGGACTTTCCAGCTGAAATTCGTGCTCCGGCAGGAACCTTGGCCGGTGTCTCTGGGTTTCAGATAAATTTTGGAAGTCACAGGATTTTTACACCTGGCGACCAATATGACGTTCTCGTCGCCATGAATGCCGCGGCACTGAAAACCAACATCGACCGACTGAGAGACACCGGAACCATTATCGTCAACACTGATGGATTTGACAAGAAGAATCTTCGTCTGGCTAAGTACGATGATGTGAATCCGCTGGAGGACGGGTCGCTAGATGGGTATGAGCTGATTGAAATCCCCATCACCAAGATGACCCGGGAGACTCTGAGTGATTCTAGCCTGGGCATGAAAGAAAAGGACCGCTGCAAGAATATGTTTGTTCTTGGCTTCCTGTATTGGAAGTATAATCGCAAGATGAAAGAAACTCAGGAGTGGTTGACGAGTAAGTTTAATCAGAAACCAGATGTGCTCGATGCGAACCTGCGGGTCCTGCTTGCCGGATTCAATTTTGGAAATACTACTGAGACTTTCACTACTCAGTATGAAGTAAAAGCTGCCCCTCTGGAGAAGGGGACCTACCGGGGTATCATGGGTAACCAGGCTTTAGTTATGGGATTGGTCACTGCCGCTAAGAAAGCAGGAATTCCTTTGTTTTATGGGTCTTATCCCATCACCCCTGCTTCAGATATTCTCCATGGGTTGGCCGCTTACAAAGAGTTTGGTGTAAAGACTTTTCAGGCTGAGGATGAAATCGCCGCCATCTGTGCAGCAATCGGGGCTTCCTATGGTGGAAACCTGGCAATCACTGGTACCTCTGGACCAGGTTTGGCTCTAAAGGGTGAAGCAGCGGGACTGGCCATGATTCTTGAACTGCCGCTGGTCATATGTAATATACAAAGGGGTGGTCCATCGACAGGACTACCAACGAAAACTGAGCAAGCTGATTTGATGCAAGCTATGTATGGGCGCAATGGGGAATCACCAATACCGGTAATTTCTACCAGATCACCTTCTGACTGCTTTGAGACAGCAATTGAAGCCTGCCGGATTGCCATAGAACACATGACTCCCGTAGTCCTCTTGAGTGATGGCTACATCGCGAATGGTTCGGAGCCGTGGAAGTTTCCAAAGGCAGAAGAAATCCAACCGATTGAAGTGAAATTCAGTAAGAGTCCTTCAAATGGAACACCGTTCATGCCCTACGAAAGAAATGACAAACTCGTGCGGGAATGGGCACTTCCCGGCACTGCCGGACTTGCACATCGTATCGGAGGATTAGAAAAAGAGGCTAATACTGGCAATGTTTCTTATGACCCTGCCAACCATGAATATATGGTAAAAACCAGGGCTGCCAAAGTGGCGAAGATTGCTGAGAGTATACCACTGCTCGAATTGGAGTCAGGAGAAATGGGTGGAGATCTTTTGATCCTGGGATGGGGATCAACTTTCGGCACCATCGAAGGTGTCTGTAGAGAACTGCTGGCAGAAGGAAAGAAAGTGGCTCATGCACACTTGCGGTACATCAATCCATTCCAAAGGAACTTGGAGACCATACTTAAAAGTTATCAGCGGGTGATGGTACCAGAGATCAACAACGGACAACTTGCTCGTTTAATACGCGATCATTTTCTGGTTGACGTGATTCAATACAATAAGATCCAGGGGATGCCAATCTCTCAATCGGAACTGCAACATGCAGCAAAGGAGGTATTGGCACAAATCAAATAAATCATGGCAGTACAAGTAGAAACTTCAGATGCAGGTAACAAACTAAAAGCCAAGGACTTCGCGACAAATCAGGATGTACGCTGGTGTCCGGGTTGCGGTGACTACTCCATTCTGAAGCAGGTCCAGACGGTCTTTGCCGATCTGGGTCTTAACAAGGACAAGGTAGCCGTGATCTCAGGTATTGGTTGTTCTTCAAGATTTCCGTACTACATGGAGACCTATGGCATGCATTCGATCCATGGTCGGGCACCGGCATTTGCCTGTGGATTGAAAATGTCCAATCCCGAATTGAGCGTTTGGGTGATTACTGGTGATGGGGATGGATTTTCGATAGGTGGAAATCACATGCTTCATGTTTTGAGAAGAAATTTTGATCTAAACATTCTGGTATTTAATAACCAGATCTATGGCCTTACCAAGGGACAGTACTCACCCACTTCTGAAGTAAACAAGAGGACTAAATCTACTCCAATGGGATCGCTGGACTATCCGGTGAATCCGGGTGCTTTTGCGATGGGGTGTAGTGCTACTTTTGTGGCGAGAAGCATGGATAGAGATCCAAAACATCTGAAGGAGATGTTACATCGAAGCTATGAACACAAGGGTACCTCATTCCTGGAAATCTATCAGAACTGCAATATTTTCAATGATGGCGCTTTTTTCGCCTTTACGGAGAAAGACAAGAAAATGGACAACTGTGTATTTCTTGAACACAACCAACCTCTGGTCTTTGGTGCTGAGCAAAATATGGGGGTCCGGATTGATGGCTATAAACCCACGGTTGTAACTTTGAACAATGGATATTCTAAAGGTGATCTTTGGATTCATGATGAAAAAGACGTCTTTAAAGCATCTATGCTCACTCGATTCTTCGATGATCCAAGCGTTGAGGGTCACTTGCCCAGACCCTTCGGGGTGATCTATTCAGAGGACAGGGCCACCTATGAAGACAAGATGTTTGGTCAGCTTGATGATGCCAGGAGCAAAAAGGGTGAAGGTGATCTTGACAAGATGATTGCCGGATCAAGAACGTGGGAGATAGCGTAAACTATGTTTCTTATATAATTCAGTCTCATGACGACACCTAAATACCTTGTCGCCATATTTGGCGGAGCCGTATCTGGTTCTGAAGCCGCTGCCCAACTTGCAGCTCGCGGCATCCCCTCGGTAGTATTCGAACAAAATGCACTTCCCTTTGGAAAAATAGAAGATGGGTTGCCAAAGTGGCATGTGAAGCTGCGCGATAAGGAAATCAATAAAATCAATGAAAAGCTCAGTCATCCTCTGGTCACTTATGTCCCATGCACAGCACTAGGCAGAGATGTTGACTTTGTAGATGTCAGCAACTGGGGATTTAGCGCAGTCCTGCTGGCCACCGGTGCCTGGCGCGACCGACCCCTTCCGATTGAAGGAATCGATCAATACGTAGGTAAAGGACTGGTCTATCAGAATCCGTTCATCTACTGGTTTAATCACATGCACGAACCCGGATTTGATAACACGGAGTATGAAATCAAGGATGAGGTTGCCATCATTGGAGGCGGCCTGGCTTCGCTCGATGTGGCCAAGGTACTGATGTTTGAAACCGTGAAAGAAGCTCTGCAACAACGTGGTCATGATGTCGATCTCTTCACACTCGACCGAAGTATTGCAAAAGTATTAGATGGTCTGAATCTGACCCTTGATGACCTGGGTATCAAAGGATGTACACTTTTTTACCGGAGAAGAGCCAAAGATATGCCCTTGTCACCACTACCCACCGATACCCCGGAACAATTGGAGAAAGCTCAGGGTGTTCGAGAAAAAATCTTAAATAATTATCAATCAAAATATCTGTTCAACTTTGAACCCAACCATGTACCGGTACAGGCTATGACAGAAGGCGACCGCCTTACGGGCCTGGTTTTCCGACGAACTCGCATCGAAAACGGGCGTGCAATCGAGATTGAAGGATCCGACAGAGAAGTGAAGTTTCCATATGTGGTGTCATCAATCGGGAGCATCCCGGAGCTAATACCCGGTATCCCGAGTAAAGGCCAGACTTATCAGATCGATGATGAAGTCTTTTGCCGCATTCATGGGTTCCCGACCGTATATGCCCTGGGGAATGCCGTGACTGGCAGAGGGAACATCAAAGAGTCAGCAGCACATGGTAAGATGATAGCAGAAAATATCATTGAAGGATTCCTCACCGATA
>JAHELJ010000001.1:0-35527 GCA_024644235.1 Lewinellaceae bacterium | reverse complement strand
GCGGTCAGATATCCACCGTATGAGCCACCCCACAATGTGATCTTCTCCGGGTCCACATCTTCACGTGACCGCAGATAAAGTCCGGCACCTAATACATCGTTAAATTCACTGGCACCTTGAGCACCGTAGTTTAAGGCCTCCCGAAACTCCATTCCATAGCCGATGCCACTGCGGTAATTTACTGATAGCACCACATATCCCTGACTGGCCAAATATTGATTTAAAGCATATGCGTGGTGATAATATAAGCTGTGATGATAACCCAGTTTCATCTGCCGTCTTGATCCCCCATGCAGGAAAATCGATGCCGGATGACCTCTATCCCGATTCTTCGGTAAAAAAAGTTGACCATGTATTTGCATTCCATCTGCGGCCGAAAAAACCACCTGCTCCGGCTTAACCAAGGCATCCGTTGGATATGATGCGGGAATCAGATGATTTGTCAAAGACTGGAGCCGGCCATCATCTTGTACCAGTGCCACATGGGCAGGTTTGTTGTAAGACGATGCCAGAGTCACTATCTGACCTGCATCTGTGATCACAGCTCCCCACTCAATTCCTTCACCGGACGTGACTTGCACCGGACGACGATCGAGGCTGGAAAATTTCCAGATATGCTGGCGATCTATGTCTCCCTGATTTGATGAGTAAAGAATCTCAGTCCGATCATCCGATACTCCGACAAACTGTACCTCAAACTCTCCCTTGGTGATTTCAATTGCCAACTCATGCCCATTCAGGCTTCTTGAGTATAGATGGGTCCAACCACTTTGTTCGTAAGGAAAGATCAATTGAACATTATCCAACCAGAATATCTGGCGCGAGCCAGAAATGAAACGATAGGCACTACCGGTACCTGGTGCAGCGGTCCATAATGTAGCGGTCTCATCGACTTCAAGATCGTGCACCAGAATACTCCAGGGAGAAGCATCGCGACGAGGCATAAAGATGAGCCTTTGCTTTTCATTGGGCTCTCTTACAAAAGCCAGCCTTTTCCCGCGCTTCGACCACGATGGAAAATGATCGTGATCAACACTTGGCGACAGGTATTTGATCTTGTCACTATCGGCATCAAATATTCCTACAAAACTGTGATCTCCCCGGTTACTTACAAAAGCCAATAGATTTCGCTCAGTGTCAGGCGACCACCTCAACGAAGAGGGTGATCCACGCATCTCAAACAACTGATAGGGCTCGTTATCTCCTGTGAGATCAAGTTGCCAGACTTGCCCACTTTTAATAAAGGTTAGTACTGCATCATCATGTCGAAGGACATAGTTGGCACCTTCAGTCAGTGGTTTGCTCGCACGGGAGTCCAAATCCACTGCCCAGATTTGTTGCTTGCTAAATTTCGTCTCACTTCTTGGATTAGGAAACTCGCCACTTCGGTTTGTGCTGCCACCACGAACGAAGAACAGGGTGTTACCGTCGCGAGAAAAGCTGAGATCCTCGATATCCTGACCGTCATCACCCACGAATTCAGTAAGTTTCACACTCTCAAATTGTGGTCCCTTTGCCAGCCAAACATTTCTGGATCCTTCCTGATTGATTACCCAGGCCACCTGGTTCCCTGTCGGAGCGGCAACGAGGTCAGATGCAAATGGAGCACTGAGAATATCTTCAATAGAATATAAAGATTGAGACAGTACCGTGTTGAAGGCACTGATGATTAAAAACAGAACTAGTGCAGTTCTTCTTCTAATACTTAAATTCATGGCTTAATTGTTTTTTTGCCTGGTTCACTGGTACTGATAAACGGAATAGCCAATCTGCGAATTTCTTCGTTAAGTGCATTTATTTTACTATCCCTCAATTGTTGCCAGGCCTCCCGGAGTGCCTCCCATTCGGCCAGTATTACAGCTACCCTTTCGACCTGACCTTCGGTGACTGGAGGAGGTGAATTGTCTGTCAGATTTTGAATGTGCTTGATTTTGGCATCCAATTGGTTGGGAAAATTGATCACATCCTGAAAGGTCTTCTGCTGCCGCTGAACCAACCGGGAATCCAGGCTATCAATTTCACCATTAATTTGTTTCATCCCCGATATGAGGGCTGTGTCTTGCTTAAACTCTTCACGTTTCATTACTCCATTCAATTGTTCCTTCACATATGCCATATCCTTGATCGTAGATAAAAGATCCAGATAAGCTTTATCTAGAGAGCTCAATAGAGCAGCCTTGGCTTCTTGGTCTGAAGCAGATATTTCTAGCCTGGGGTCATCTATCACCTCGAAGCTCTTGGCGAGAGTGTCTTCAGATAGCATGAGCCGCAACTGGTAAGTTCCTGGTAACACCCGGGGTCGATTATTTCCTCCGAAAGTCATTAAACCCTTTACGGGTTCCGGAACATCTGGTCTCAGATTCCAAACCAATTTATTGAGCCCACTCTCCACCTGCAATTTCTTAGGCTTTTCTTCCTCCTTATTAGAAAACTCCTTCAGGATGTTTCCAGACTCGTCCAAAATCGTGATTTGGACCTCAGCAGTATCGAGAGCATTCGGTATCCGGTAAAAGGCTACCATGCCATATTCCGGATTAGTGCCCATATCAATGAGGGTATCTTTGCGCACACCTCCCCAAAGATTCGCTTCCCGAGGTTGCAGGAGTGCCAACCGGTCTTCCTGATCCTCCTGCCAATGACGCACTGGGGTCAGATCATCAAGAATCCAGAAAGCTCTTCCTTGGGTAGCAGCGATCAAATCTCCCCGATGTACCATCAGATCAGTGATCGGAGTGATAGGCAGGTTGAGCTGAAAAGGCCGCCAATCCCTACCATCATCAAAAGAAATATATAGACCCGCCTCGGTACCGGCAAACAACAGGCTTTCTCTTTCAGGATCATGCCGCACCACTCGTACATGATGCTCATCAGCAATTCCCTTGATCGCTCTTCGCCAGGTTTTGCCATGATCTCCAGTGATGAATATATGAGGAGTAAAGTCATTGAATTTATACCTGGTAAAGGCAATATAGGCCTTGCCTGGGTCGATCGAACTTGCATCTATGGAATTGACAAGTCCTTCCTTCATTTCTGGTGGTGTAATATTTGACCATGTATTCCCACCATCCCTGGTAATGTAAATCAACCCATCATCGGTACCAGCCCACAAGATCTCATCATCCAGGGGTGACTCTTCGAGATACATAATAGTATGGTAATTTTCTCCACCAGCTCCCTCATTGGTAATCGGCCCACCGCCAAAGTCGAGCCGCTCTGGAGTATTGCGAGTCAGATCCGGGCTAATTTCCGTCCAGGACTGTCCCTGATCCTCGCTTTTCAGCACTTTATTGCCAGCGTGGTAGAGCACGTTGCGGTCATGTTCGGAAACGATTATCGGAGCATTCCAGTTAAATCGGTACTTCATGGTGGCTGGCTTCTGGCCAAGCCCTAGATCAGGATAAGCCATGATGTCTTTAGAGACTCTCAATTCAGTGTCGTATCGTGTGATGATACCCTGATAGCATCCTGCGTAAACATATCGCGGATCATCCGGGTCAAATGCTGTGTAAGCACTCTCACAACCACCGACCGGGTAAAATTCACGATAGGGAATGCCAGAGCCCGTCCAGGCAGAAGGTACCGCCACAGTACTATTATCTTGCTGACCTCCATAAACGTAGTAGGGAAATCGATTGTCTGCATTGACCCGGTAAAATTGAGCGGTAGGTTGGTTCTGTTGAGTGCTCCAGGTACGGCCTCCGTTGTAAGACACGTTGGCTCCTCCATCATTGCCATTGATGGTGATCATCGGATTATCCGGATGGAACCACAGATCATGGTTATCGCCATGAGGAGTGGGCAATTGCTGGAAGGACTTACCGCCATCCAATGAGTACATATAAGGTGCATTCAAGACCACTACATGATCGGGATCGGTCGGATGAGCAAAAATGTGCATGTAATACCAAGACCTGGCACGCAACACCCGATCTTCGTTGATCAACTTCCAGGTTCGTCCGCTATTGTCCGATCGATAGAGTCCTCCTTGTTGCGATTCGATGATCGCGTACACCCTCGAAGAACTTGCAGGGGAGACCACAACTCCGATCTTTCCCATTAATGAGTCGGGCAATCCCTCCGACAACTGTGTCCAGCTTTCACCCGAATCTGAAGTTTTCCAGATACCACTACCGGGTCCGCCACTACGCACTTTCCATGGCATGCGCTGATGGTCCCAAAAAGCTGCATAGAGCACGCGGGAATTGTTAGGATCCATACTCAATGAAGAAACGCCGGAGAACGAATCCACGAACAGAATTCTTTCCCAACTAGATCCACCGTCTAGGGTGCGATAGACTCCTCTTTCTTCGGTGGGTGCATACGGACTGCCTTGCACGCCGACAAAAGCGACATCAGGATCGTCAGGGTGCACGGCAATCCGCGAGATCTGTCTGGCTTTACCCAGTCCAATGTGCTCCCATGTCTCTCCGGCGTCAGTACTTTTATATACACCGTCGCCATGAGAAGTCATCACTCCCCGGATAGCTGCCTCACCCATGCCTACATAGATCACATTTGGATCAGAAGGTGCCACTGCGATGGCTCCAACAGAACCCGTACGGAAATATCCATCAGAGATATTGAGCCAGGTGGCTCCTCCATCGCGAGTCTTCCACACACCCCCTCCAGTAGACCCGAAATAGAAAGTAAAGGGATCCTGGATTACCCCACTTACGGCCGTGACCCGTCCACCGCGGGTAGGGCCTATATTCCGCCATTTCATTGCTTTGAAGAGTGAATCGGGCTGACTGCCTATCTCCATAAAGGGAGAACTTACGTCGTAGTTCTTAGTGTCGGCCAGATTAAATGAACATGATAAAAACACTATGATCAGAATAGGGAGAACTTTCATTGTCGATTGAATTATTCTCAGGGTAAATTAGAAATTATCCGAGCGATCCTCATCCCCAAACTTGGACAATTCTAAAATAAAACAGGCAATCCTGTAACTTTTAAGTCATTTGTGAAGTATACCCTTCTGAGCAGACAAAAGAAAATTCAATTGAATCCTCTACCAGACAATGCGGTAATGGTCCAGGTGCAGAATGGACAAACTGATGCCATCAGTATACTTTTTGAGCGCTACAAGAAGATCCTGTATTCGTTCTTTGCCCATATGACACAAGACCGTTTCCTGGCGGAGGACTTGGTACAAAATGTCTTCATCCGGGTGATGCGCTACAACAAACAGTTCAAAGGTGAGGGCAGTTTTAAAGCCTGGTTGTTCACTATCGCCAGAAATGTAATGGCGGATCATTACCGGAGAGGTGCCAAAATGCGCACGGAGATGATAGACTCATATACCCATGAACTTCATGGTGAATCTAACCCTTACGAAGAAATTTTGGCGGATGAAAGAAAGAACTTCCTACACAAAGCTATCAGCCGGCTTGATGAAGATAAAAGAGAGGTACTGATACTGGTGAAACTGCACGAAATGAAATACAAAGATGTAGCGAAGATGCTTCTGATGAATGAATCTACTGTCAAGGTAAAAGTCTTTAGAGCCATGAAAGAATTGCAGAAAATATTACAAACATCAAAGCAATCACTCTGATGGATCAAGAAATCAAGTTCCTTATGGAAAAATATAAAAAAGGAGAGCTGACTCCTGAAGAAGAAAAAAAATTGGAAACACTCATAGGCCAGGGTAAGTTAGCCCTAGAAGACTTCGAAGATTTGCAGGGCCTCAGCGACAGGCTTGATGATGATCTCCTTCTCGAGCCACCTTCCACACTCGATCACAAATTTTATCAATCTATTCACACAATCGGCAAGCCAAAAGCCGGTGTTTTGAAAATAACCCGTTGGATGGCCGGAGTAGCTGCCTCTATCTTGGTACTTGTCGGATTCGGTGTCAGTATGTTGATCAATCAGTCGAATGCCAAGGTGCATCAGTTGACCGGGGAGATGAAAGCCATGCGAGAAATGATGATGCTCTCGATGCTCGAGCAGAAGTCACCCAGCGACCGGCTTAAGGCAGTAAGTCTTACGGCAGATATGCCGGAGGTCAGTGATCAAATAGCTGAGGCTTTACTTTATCGGGTAAATCACGATCGAAGTGACAATGTACGTATTGCAAGTATTGAGGCCTTGAGACCTTATGCTCAAAACGCTAGGGTACGGGAAGGACTGATCAATGCCATCCAGCATCAACATTCACCTTTAGTATTAATGTCACTTGCCGAAACATTGACATCCATCGGTGAAAAGCCCACTCTCGAAGGCTTTCAGGGTCAAATGAATAAACAAATACCCCAAGAAATCCTGAAGGAATTGGAAACTGGTTTGAAAGAAATCCTTTAACGATAAATAAACTATGAGACCAAGAATCTTGCTAACGGCATGTCTGCTTGCATTCTTAATAGGCCATTTGAACAGTCAGGATACTCGTTCTTTCCCGGCCGAAAATGTTGCGGTTCTGATCATTGCTAACATCAATGGAAATGTTTCTGTCGAGGGCAGTAAAATTCAGGAAATTGTTTTTGAAGTAGAATCAAAATCGGGGAATGATAAACTGCAATCTGTAGTGTACAAGCAAATTGGAGATACTCTGGTGGCTTATATAGAGTCTAAATGCAATCAATTCGAAATAAAAAATCAGGATGATGGAGATCACTGGGGCTTCTACAAATGGGAGAATAATTGTAAAGATGAAGATCCGGCTCATATCGACTTTAAAGTTGTTGTACCTGCAACGCTACTGAAAGTATTGGTCAGTACGATTAATGATGGGGACATAGTGGTAGGCAGTCTAACACCTAATCAGGAAGTAGCAGCAAAGAACATAAACGGAAGCATTAAGATAAATACCGGCAGAATACGTTCCGCTCGAACGATAAATGGTGATGTTGACCTCGCATTCTCACCCGGCGAGATTTTGGCGGGTGATTTCTACACGCTCAACGGGGATATTCGTGCATTCTTTCCAAATGAACTGAATGCCCACCTGAGTTTTGAAAGTTACAATGGAGACTTTTTCACCAATAGTAGTGATGTAAAAGTCCAGCCAATCCAAGCTGAAAAAAAGAAGGACGCCGATGGCTTCCATGTAAAAATCGGAGGTAAATCATTGATGCAATTTGGTCAGGGTGGCCCCGAGCTCAAGTTCGAAACATTTAACGGAGACGTGATCCTAAAAGTTAATTCACTTTAAAAAAATTATCAACTATGAACGCCTATATCAAATTATTAACCTTAGCTCTCATCCCGTGGTCTCTTTTTGCCCAGGAGTCGGGTGAAGTCTCTGTGCCACTTTCCAGTCCGGGAGAGATCGGAACTCTGGAGATCGATATAAAACGAGGATCGATTAAAGTACTTGGCACCAATCGATCTGATGTATTGATCAAATACTCCACTATTGAAGTTGAGGAAGATGAACATGCCCACCATGAGGACCAGCATGCCAGTGAACAAAAGGAAAATACAGCTGGACTTAAAAAAATATCCCAACCAAAGTTTAATCTGGAAATCAGCGAGAATGACAATGAAGTAGATATAGAGAGTGAATCATGGTTTACCGGCATTGACTTGACCATCGAGGTGCCAAGGTACTTCAACCTGGAATTGGAGAACTATACCGGTAAGTTGATTCAGGTAGAGAACGTGTTAGGAGAAATCAATCTTGAGAGTTACACAGGAACCATAGATGCCAAGAATGTATCCGGGGTTGTGAACGCCAGCACATACACTGGTAATATTACCGTCTCGTTCAACGAGGTGAAGAAAGATCAGGCGATGGCTTTCTCCAACTATACAGGAAAGATTGAGCTGACTTTACCGCCAGACTACGCTGCCAATTTCAAAATGAAGACGGTATGGGGAGATATCTACAGTGCTTTTGATATGAAGATTAATAAGTCTCCTTCAACGCTCAACAAGGTGGATGGTGAGAACTTTAAGCTAAGCACCGATGAATGGACAAAAGCCTCATTGAACGGAGGAGGCCCCGAGGTGATGATTAAGAATTTTTCGGGTGGAATCTATTTGAGAAAGAAAGGCTAAAAAAAAGTATTGACCGGGATCTCAAATATTGGGATCCCAGTCTTTTCTCATCACCTTCTTAAGTTTTTCAACTGAGATTCTTTTTCCAGTCACCAGGCAGACTACCGTTCTATCAGCCAGCTGCTTTTTTAAGCGAATTACGGCGGCTATTGATAATGCACCCGCCCCTTCTGCTAATACCTGATGCCGCTCAATAAGAAATCGGATACCGTTGGCAATTTCCGTTTCAGACAAAAGCAGCCATTCATCAACATATTCCTTGCAGATATCATAAGTCATGCAATTTGGTTCCATACCTCCTGCAGTACCATCTGAAAGAGTTGGAGCTGAAATATTCTCTTCAATGATTTTACCTTTTCGAATAGAAACAACCATTTCGGGACTACGTTCGGGTTGGCATCCGATAATGTGAACATTAGGAAATTGGTTTTTGATGTAAGTGCAAATGCCGGAGATAAGACCACCTCCACCCACCGGTATGACGACGACATCAGGCACTCCCATCTCTTCGATGATTTCGATGGCTACGGTTCCCTGGCCGGCTACAATTTCCGGGTCATCATAGGGATGTACCAACTGATACCCACTGTCCGAGGCTAGCTTTCTGGCGAGAATCTCTGCATCTAAGCTCGTCTTGCCATGGAATTCCAATGGTACTCCAAAGAGTTTGATATCCTGCAGTTTTGAGCTTGCCACATTTTCTGGCAGTACGATCTTGCCATGCAAGCCCAATTGCTGGAGAACTGTACAGCAGGCAATTGCATGGTTTCCGGTAGATGCCGCGATGTATTGCATTTCCGTCCTTTCTTTTTCCGGAATTGAAAGTATCTTGTTGAAAGCACCTCTGGCCTTGAACGAGCCGCTAACCTGTTGATTCTCCATTTTCAGAAAAACAGATCCATTGGTGAAGCTCTCCAAGGCTCGGCTTTGCTCTAAGGGGGTGTGCCGGATATAATTTCTTATCCGTTCATAAGCAGATTCGACTTCCTTTGGTCCCAGGCTCATAGAAGAATCAAGATAAACGGTATGAATATAAGCAGCAGGTTGATCCAACTGGCCATCCAAAATACTTTATACATCGCATTGAAGTCCTCACTATAACGATTATGCCTTCCTACCCTAATCCCCCAAATAGGTATGCTCAGCAGCACTACCAGGTAGACGAATCCACCCCACCCCACAGATACCAGGGCCAAGCCCGGTAGAAATAAAAATATAAGTAAGACTAACAACAAAAAAAGAATTCCATTGAGCCAAAGAGACACTTTCATCAGTCTATCCATTGCACTACAATTCGGATAATGTCTCGTTCAGCATCAGGGCTTCCTTGAGTATGGCTTCCAGATCACCGTCAAGATCATCCTCTGACTCGATGTGAAGTAGCCGAATAACTTTCCGATCCTGCCCCGAAAGTTTTACCTGCTGACTCAGCATCGCACCCCGGCAAAACCCTATATCGACTCCGTTTCCTTTAGGACTAAGGTAGAAACACCTGCCGTAATGATGGAAGAAGGGAATCCCATATTGATTGACTTCCCTAATCGCTGGTTGCAACCGGCGAACAATGACTCCAAATGCATCAGCAATCTGATCTTGCCTGGTATCGAAAGCTAAAAACTTAGTCACGGATGAAGATCTATGAGAGCCGTCCAGATGCTGGTCCGGTTGCCATCCATTCGTGTCCATATCGGCCGTATGACACCACCATTCACACTGATGTTGTTGTAATCTCCAAAAAATACAGTGGGATTAGGTGTAAATGGCTTTTCACTGATTCGTACGTTCTCGAAGGTCGATCCTCCATCGAATGAGGCTGCGAGAAAAACATCAGTTTGATTATCAGCGTGAGCCCGTCTATCATAAAAGACTATGTATATGCCTCCCGTGACCGGATCAACCGCCATCCAGGTGAAAAACTGATGCTTGCCGGGTGGGTCATCGTTCACCCTCACTGGCTCACTCCAAGTTTCACCGTAGTCTGTGGATCTCACCAACCATACATCTGTGTCATTAGGGCCATTCTTTTGATCACAATAGTTGATGTATATCGTACCCCGGTAAGGGCTGTCACTGAGATCAACGCCGGTTACCGGCATTCCATTGGCTCGACCCAATCCCGGTATGTCAATATCCCAACCACCAATTTGGTTTGCAGCTATGATATCTCTCTCTAACCAGGTTACGCCAAGATCAACTGAACGATCGAAATAAATATGCTCTCCATGGGACCAGGCAACGTACAACGTTCCGTCGGGACCTACGGCCGGAACGGCACCTTCCGTGGTGTTGTCTGAATCGATGCAATCGCCTTCTATTTGACTGATGGGGATAGCACCGGACCAGGAAATGCCCTGATTGACAGATTTGGAGAACAGAATCCTGCTCTTGTGTTGGGGATCCGCGCTACCGTATTTATCAAATTCTGTCCAGGTCATATAGATCGCAGCGGTGCGTGGATCGGTCACCAGCCAATGCTTATCCTGATCGGCGGGATGCCTCATTCCGGCATAGCTTCCCGGACTCCAAGTCACTCCCTGATCTACTGATCGTTGTACGACAATCCGGTCCAGCCAGCGATCACTGGCCCTGCCTACCCCTTCCGGATCTGATAAATGAGCAAAGTAGAAGTATCCTTTGTAGTCTGCTGTGATCACAGGATCTCCAAATACCCCGTAAGGCGATTCGACCAGTTGCATCGTCCAATTACGCCCTCCATCATGTGAATAGAAAGTCTTATTGAGGACAACTCCTGCCACCATATGCTGATTATTTGTGGGGCTGATGAAAATGCTTGGCTCGCATGGCCGGTAAGGACTAATCGAGTTTGAACTGTCAATGAGAATATTTTGAAATCCGCTATTCCATTTCGTTCTTGCCAACTGTTCAAGAGGGGTGCGGCAAGCAATGAACAGGGATAGACCCAACAAGATGATTTGTTTTATCATGGCATTTATCAAAGGAACTCAAAAGATAAGGATTAATCGTCAGGAGTAATCTGCATCCCGGAGCATGCCAAACAAAAAAGAGGTTGATTTCGTAAACGAAATACAACCTCTTGCTATGAAATGAAACCCGTTAATCTTAAAGGCTTTGGGGATTGCTCCGGTAGTCTTTCAACCATCGTCGCAACTGTATAGCTCTAATTCAATTAGCATGCCAAAAGTGATTTTACTCATTGGACAAACCAATGTCAAATAGACTACAACTTTTCAAACTTATGATCGGGAAATAATAACTAAGGTAGTGCGAATATAAAGAATCTTCAGAATCAATCCTCGAAATAATGAGTGACTTTTCGGATTTTAACACATGTGAGCAAATCACATATTCACCATCAGCCTAGAGCGGTTCCGACTTTCTCAAGCAATTTTTTAGTAGCGAGAATTCCTTCGTCTTCGCTTAAATCCTGGCCCTCATATTCGATACCCACATGCCCGCTAAACCCGGCATCTTTAACAATCTTCATCATCTTCATAAAATCCGTCTTCATATCATTTCCGTCAGAGTCGAAATCATTGGTCTTGGCACTCACTGCTTTGGCAAAGGGCATCAATTCACTAACACCCTTGTAACGATCATACTCCTCTATACACTCACTACCCCATGGTTGTCCTCCAGACCTTTTCACACAAAAGTTTCCAAAATCGGGGAGTGTGCCACAGTTCTCCATATTAATTTCCTTCATTACTCCAGAGAGCCATATCCCATCTGAAGAATACCCACCATGATTCTCAACAAGGACATTGATGCTAAAGTCTTTGGCAAATGTGGCGAGAGAACCCAGACCATCTACTGCCGCTGATCCAACCTCGGCGGCCGTCCCTTGTCCAAAAGCATTCACCCGGATTGAATGACATCCAAGATGTTTGGCAGCCTCCACCCATTTAAAATGATTTTCAATAGCCTCTTTTCGCTTTTTGGCATCCGGATCACCCAGGCCTCCTTCTCCATCCACCATGATCAAGAGCTGCTGCACACCAAGATCACCCGCTCTTTGATTCAATTCATCGAGATAATCTTTGTCTCTTGCTTTGTCCTTGAAAAATTGATTGACATATTCAATGGCCTCGATGCCAAAATCATTCTTAGCCTTGGCAGCAAAATCTAAATTGGTCATCTTTTTGGCAAATAATGTCTTGTGAAGTGACCACTCAGCCAGAGAAATCTTAAAGAACATTTCTCCAGTTTCCTCACCCGTAAGAGTACGTGCAGAGGTTGAAAAAGAACCAAGTGATATCAGTCCTAGACCTGCTGCCTGCACAAAATTTCTTCGTTTCATATCAATTAATGAACAGATGAAATGGTAAGGTATGAAAAGCACTCCTCCTCTTCCTTGGAAATTGGGGGAATTCGATCTATCACATATGATAATTGCATGCAATTAAAGTAAATGTAATCAGCTCCGGACACCTTAGTTTGACCTAAAGTCAAAATTTTAACACATCTTTTGATTCGTAATATCGACCTTTCTCGCACGCTGAAATCCTCGTAAATTGTAAATACGTAAGACATTCATAATCTGTTAGTTATCTGCACGTTTTAGTAAACTAATTGTTGTCTTCACTGTAGGGTACTTGTTGGGTCATTTGCCCGCTCACAAAATTATATGAAGAATCTTTCATTAATTTTGCGCGGCATGGAATTTGACCCGTCTTTCAAGTGGAGAAAAGTTGACACAACTGGAGTAGTTTAACACAGATCCGTAAGAAAGCAGGTGAGATTGAAGGCGAAATTAACACTCAAATCCGATTTCCTTTCAACTAATATGACCGCAAGCAGCTACACGCTAATTCGGTCGACACACTACTTCTTAGCCTAGTGTTGGATCGCTTTCACATCACTTTATTCTCCATTGTCTAATTGATATCCCGATGCTTGTCGACAGGCAATGTCTTTTAGTCGTTGCGGCTACTATAGCATTCGTACTGGGGCTATTCTCGTATTTCAAAAAATTTAGTTGATATGCCAGGCAAATTTTGTCGTATCCTGATATTTCTTCTTCTGCTACCTTCCTTTTCCAATTCCCAAAATTGCGGACCAGGTTCAACGGGCTATTTTCTCATTGAGTTTGATAAAGACGGGAATGGCAACACTATCCAGCGAGGACAGATTATTGATGCGAACACGTATGCTCCCCAAGGCATTCATTTTCAGACATTATCTAGCTCCAATCATCCTTTGGTAGCATTTGATACCGGCAATCCCGTGACAGGTGCGGTGAATAGTGGTGATGGAGATCCTGATATGGGGTCACCGAACGAATCCTGTCCAGGCGGTGGGCCAGGAATTGGTGCGGGAGGTGCTCCTGGCCAACCAGGGGAGAATTGCACTTTTCTTGGGAATGTGTTGATCATAGAGGAAACCTGGACTGATATCAATAACGATGGCAGAGATGATGTACCAGATGACTTGGGCGGTGGGGGTCAGTTCAAAATCACTTTTGACGTACCAACCACTGTGGGTAAAATCGGCTTTCTTGATGACATCGATGTCACGGTGACCATCACGTATAGCGATAATAGTACAGGATCCTTTAACTACTCTGGTCCTGGTGAAAATGCCTATGGAGAGTGGGATATCAATGCTGATCCCAACAATAATGCACGCAATATTGTCGAATTGACCTTTTCTTTGGCGGCTAGCGGGGGAATTGCATTCATTGAAACTTGCAAGGAATTTGCCAGTGTGGGAGATTTTGTATGGCATGATTCCAATGGAAATGGAATTCAAGATAATGGTGAAAGCGGCATTCCCGACGCCACCGTCAATCTGTTGCAGAATGGATCCGTAGTGAATACGACTGTAACCGACAATTCGGGATTCTATGCTTTCGAAGATATCGATCCGGATACCTATCAAATAGAATTTGAAACACCAAATGGATTTACCGAAGTCAGTCAACAGAGTGCAGTCGCAGACTCAATCGATTCAGATCCATCTCCATCCACCGGGCGAACATCAGAATTCACTCTCAACGTGTTAGACTACAATAGGGACATAGATGCTGGTTTCTATAATCTTGGTTCGGTGACCTCGTATGTCTGGCATGATCTCAATGGCAACGGCATCCAGGATAATGGAGAGCCCGCAATTCAAGGTGCAACCGTAAAACTCAGTGGAGGTGGCACTATAATCAGTAGGACTACGGGATCGAATGGTGAATACACCTTTACCAATTTGGAACCCGCGGACTATACGGTAGAGTTTGTGTTACCCAGCGGGTACGACTCTCGCTCACCTCAGGATCAGGGCACTGACGATACCAAGGACTCTGATGCAAATGCTTCAACAGGGGTCACGTCTTCATTTACCTTATTGTCTGGTCAAAATATATCTAATATCGATGCCGGTTTCTATCAGACAGCATCACTCGGAAACCTGATCTGGGAAGACAAGAACGCCAATGGCGTTCAAGACAATGGTGAACTAGGCTTACCTGCTCTACAAGTAAATCTGATTGACGGGAACGGCAATCCTACCGGTCTATCTACGTTCACAAATCTTGATGGTACCTATAATTTTGATAATCTCGAACCTGGTGATTACATGATCGAGGTTGTCTACCCTTCAGGGCTATTCATCAGTCCCCAAAACCAGGGATCAGATGACACCGATTCTGATATTAATCCTTCGACTGGTCGAAGTGGTGTTTATACATTGGGCTCCGGTGAGAGCAATAACACAGTTGACGGTGGACTTTATCGCTGGGCATCGATTGGCGATTATGCATGGATTGATGCAAATGCCAACGGAATCCAAGATGACGGAGAAGATCCTGCACCAGGACTAACAGTGACTTTATTTGATGGCGCAGGTAATCAAATAGGGGCAGCTACTTCGACAGCAATGGATGGATCATATAGTTTTGATGAATTAACCCCCGGAGACTACTATGTGCAGTTTTCAAATCTTCCGAATGGAGCTGAGTTCACGACTGCAGGGTCTGGTAATGATACATCTAAAGATTCTGATGTTAACCCAACAACATCGAGGACATCTACCACTACTCTGTCCTCTGGTGAAAATGATGGCAATTGGGATGCTGGGATTTTCAGTCGTGTTTCGCTTGGCGATAACATCTGGATTGACACCAACGGCGATGGCACTAAAGATGCAACCGATACTGGCCACGAAAACGTTCTGGTCGTGCTTAAAGACCTGAATGGAACACAGATATCCCAAGTCTACTCAGACGCAAATGGTGATTATTTGTTCAGTGGACTATTACCGGGGAACTACACTGTGGAGATTCACTCTTCCAATTTTGAAGTGGGAGGGGCACTCTATGACATGTACAACTCATACGATAAAGATGGTAACTATGATATGGCTACCAGTGAGACCTTGAATTCAGGTGCAGATATGATGGATCTCGACTTTGGATTTGCTTCCAATTTGCTGCTGCCGGTGGAACTGATATCTTTCAATGCACGAGGTATGAACTCAGTTGTTGAGATCACCTGGCAAACAGCCAGTGAAATCAATAATGATCAATTCGTCATTGAACGATCTGCAGATGGATCGGCATTTGAAGGTATCGGTCAAGAAGTGGGAGCCGGGACTTCAGTCTCCTTGAAATCTTATCAATTTATTGACCTGGATCCACTTATGGGCAGGAATTACTACAGACTAAAGCAAGTAGACCTTGATGGAAGTGTGAGTTACAGTGATGTGCGGGTGGTTGTTTTCAATCATGAAAACAACATATCTGTATACCCAACTTTAGTAGATACAGACGTGAGGATTGAAATGCCTTCTTTTGACCGGAAAGGCCAGCCAAGCATCTTACTTGTGGATAATACCGGACAAATCTTGATCTCCTCTATCATGCAATCACGGCGTACAGATCTTGAGCTCGGTCAACTCCCGGCAGGAATTTATTTCATCGTGATAGACCAAGGCAGAGAACGTACTGTAAGAAGAATCATGAAGAGATAGTTTTGATCTTTATCATTTCCTCACAAGGGCCAGAAAATATTTTGGTCCTTTTTTGTGGTACTCGTTTCTGAAACCGTCATATATAAAAATTAATCATTCGAATATCACACTCCCGCCCAAGGGCTGAGCACTACGATGTTCGGCCCATTTTTTGGAATACGTTAACCCAATAGATTAGCTTTTACTTTTTGACTTTAGGGACCGGTAAAGACCGGTCCCGCTTTTCAAAACAAAGACTTAGGATGGTAATGTCAGGATTTATTCCACTTGACCGTCACATAGGGTTGGGACATTGTTCCAGCCCTTTTTCTTTTTACAATCCTGGCTTTGGAAGAGGTACGCTCTTTCGATTTCCCTGGTAATCCTCAACAATGACCGAAGAAGCACCGATAGGAAGAAACTTAGTTCTGTCGGATTGAGATATGAATCCTTCGCCATAGTAGGCTTCGATTGTATGGTCCACTCCGTCGTATTGATAGTGAATTCGAAAATCCAATGGTCCAAGAGAGATGGAGTGTTGGGGAGTAGGATTCTTCTTTCGATAAACTAAAAGTTCTCCCTGATTCTGACCAATGATGTAATAAGGTAGATCCCTTATCGAGATTCTTATCATCGACTTCGCATCGCCACTAGCCACCAAACCACTTTCTGCAAGCTTCATCGTCTGATAGGATTGATTTTCAAATCCCTTTAAAGTGAGACCATTTAGCGCATCACACCTGCCGGTGAGCAATTCCATCCCGTAGTCATTGCCTACCAAGGTTATGTCCATAATTCCATCACCGTCCACATCCTGAATATGTCCTCCATATACCGGAGCCAGTTGGGCTTCATCAGCTAAGGGCATTATTACAAATTGACCATTTCCCTGGTTAAGGATCAAGGAGGTGCGCAAGTCATTGGCTTCAAGTACCAAAGCATTCTTAAGTTGCTCGCGGGTAAAAATCTCCTGCATTGTAGCTACAGCGAGATCTTTATGAAAAGGAAAATCATCCTTAAATGCGATCACTTGCTTGGACAGATCGTCTCTACCATGCAAAGGAAATTCGGCATATTGTCCCTCGGTATTTTTGAAATACGCACTGACGATTGCGTCAAACCCTCCATTGCCGTCGAAGTCCTTGCCATAGACCTTCACTGGGGTCTTTTCGGTGACCTTGAAAAGCATATTTTGTCCGAAGTTGCCACCTACGTAATCGACATCACCATCGCCTTCTATATCACCTGGAATGAGGCAATTCCACCACCCTACCCTGCTTTCCAACCCGGATCCTTGGGTTCGATCTTTGAAGACGCCATTCTCATTTCGGAGGAAAGTGATTGGCATCCACTCTCCCGCCAGCAATAAATCAACCCACTGATCATTGTCCACATCTGTCCAAAGGGCGTCCGTAACCATACCAATATTTGTCAACACGCCAGCGATCGAAGAGTCGGCCACCGCAAAGCGAAGTGCACCTTCTTCCAGCTTGTTCTCTAAGAGATAGCTGCTAACAGGCCTGGGGTATTCATGCGGAAATACTCTACCACCGACGAAAAGATCGAGATCTCCATCTTTATCGAAGTCAGCAGCCCGCACACATGAGCCACTAACCGCTAAGCGAGGAATTAGATCTTTGGCTAGCCGCCATGCTCCCTGTTCCTGGATATACAAACGGTCATTGTAGAAGGAATCCTGAGCATTGAATTCATAACCGCCACTCACGAGGTATAAGTCGTTGTCGCCATCGAGGTCAGCATCAAAAAACAAGACTCCTAATTCTTCGTGCCTCATCTCTTCCTCGGTCTGATTCCAGTCGGCCGGTTGAAAACTTCCATCTTCCAGCTGTAAAAACAAATTGCCACTATAGAATGTGGAACCACTGATATACAAATCCGACCTTCCGTCTCCATTAATATCTCCAGCGGCTAAACCAGGACCGAATTGAGAAAACTTGTGAGGTAACAGCGGCTGCACGTTAAAATCGATATAATCATATTCCTGATGAGTAAAATTCAGTGCGATTTCGCCCGAAGCCTCAATCCACAGAGGGTCAAAATTAACTTGTTCCTTGTCAATATTATGTGGCTTTCGTTCACTCTCATCATACGAGATAGTTATTTCCTGTCCGGCCAGTACTCCCAATAAGACGGTCGTTGTTTGATCAGGCCATACCACTTCAATTCTATCTACTGAAGCACTACCTCCCAAGCCAAAGTGAGCAACCGGCTCGATAGATGACAAGTAGCCACGGTATATCGAGTGCTCATATAACTGGATTTGAGAATCTGCATAGATCCTAATGACCGATCCGAGGGCTAACGGGTTCTTATCAGGCCCTTTCAACGCAATTCTCAAGTAGTGACTAACCGAGTCCTGATTGAGGCCATCCAGCAACAAATTTTCGTAGATGAAGGCGGTATCATTTATATTATTAACTACATAATCCAAATCGCCATCGTCATCAAGGTCAGCATAGGCCGCACCATTTGAAAAAGAAGGCCTGTCTATCCCCCACTGTTTGGTTACATCTTCAAGTGGAAACATTCCATTATTTCGAAAGGCATAATTCTTCAACTTGACTTCAGGAATCCGTCTCAGCAGAAAGGGTTTGGAGGCGTATGCCTGTATATCCACCTGGTAATCCACAAAATCCCTGTCGGTAATGTCTTTGGGAAACCCATTTGTAACTATTAAATCCCGGTAGGTGTTGTGATCAAAGTCTGCCACCATCGGAGCCCAGCTCCAATCTGTGGCGGAGATACCAGCAAACAAACCGACTTCACTAAATACCGTATTTCCCGTTATAGGATCAGGCCCCAAATTCAATTGCAATGAGTTTCTGACGTACTGGTAATCGTAGCCAAATTTACGGTTGTTGATATAAGACATGTAATTGGTTGGGCCAAGCATGGTCTTCTTGCGGTAATTGTCTTCCGGCAACATGTCTAAGGTGATGAGGTCGGGCTGGCCATCGTTATTGATATCAGTAATGTCGTTACCCATCGCCGAATGCGAGGTATGTTTAAAGATCTTATTGGCAATATCCGTAAATGTTCCATCCCCATTGTTCAGGTAAAAGGCATCGTTGCTGATGAAGTCATTGCTCACATAAATATCTTTCCAACCATCTCCATTGATGTCTACGACATTTACCCCAAGGCTATAACCAGGCACATTTATACCGGCCTCTGCAGATACATCGCGGAAGACGGGATGACCCAGTGATTCATCCCAATCATTGCGGTACAAACGATCTACCCTTCTTGCATCTTCTTCAGCTTTCTTTTGGCGGTATTGGCCTGGATTGCGCTTGTCCTGCATCTCATTGACGATTATAAATACATCCAAATCCTGATCGTTGTCATAATCGAGAAATACAGTATTCATGCTATGGGTAGTGTCAGCCAGCCCATAGCTTCCGCCTGCCTCTATAAAGGAAATTTCATCTGATCCTTGCTGCCGACCCTGATTGACAAATAATAAATTCCTCCTCCGGGCACCCGGTTCATAAGTGTTTGTGGCTATGTAGAGATCAAGCCAGCCATCACAGTTGACATCATTAACAGCGACCCCGGAACACCAGAATCCATCCGCTCCTAAACCGGCGGCCTCAGTGACGTCTTTAAATTTAAGATCACCAGTATTCAGATATAGCCGGTTGGAAACCATATTGCCAGTGAAAAAGATATCCACTTTGCCGTCGTTGTTAAAATCTGCCAGCGCGACCCCTCCGCCATTATACACATACTCATAGTCAAGAATGTTGAAACTGTCGCTCTCCGTAATTGTGTTCTCAAAGGCTACCCCACTCCGAGATGGTTCTACATATCGAAATAGGGCTGTCTCGCCACGATCACAAGCTGTCAATAGGAAAATTATCAGGAATAGGAGGATACCCATGCCTACTGTCGTCGATGATTGCAAAGCATGACAAACAATTATTTTCGATCGCTTTCTGTGCAATGAATTTTCCTTCATCTTCCACTGGCAAACTTAGTCTTTTTGGAGCCTCCTATCCAAGGGGATTCCCGGAATATGTCATTGCAAATTGCATATTTCGGTAGTTTCGTATAACAGCTTTTGATTTTTTTTCCAAAAATGTCGAGAAAGGATCTTTATCATTCGCTTCCGTTTCCTCTATCTGTGATATTTTTCCTGATGCTCACTGGCTGTGACAGCAGTGATTCAGATCAGCTTTTCCATTTATTGAAGCCAGCGAAAACAGGGGTTGACTTCACAAACCAACTGATAGAGAATGACTCGGTCAATATGTTGACCTTTACCAACTTCTACACTGGTTCGGGCGTGGGCATCGGCGATTTAAACAACGACCAGCTGCCTGATTTGGTTTTTGGAGGAAATCAAGTTTCAGCCCGGATTTACTTTAACCGGGGTGACCTCCGGTTTGAGGATAAAACTAATGCCTCGAGTTTGTCGGCCGGCCGGTGGATCACTGGAGTCTCAATGGTCGATATAAATGGAGATAATCTCACCGACATCTACTTCAGCGTCTCGGGGCCACCTGATCCGGAAGCAAACCGTAATCTATTATACCTGAATCAGGGCGATGAATCTTTTGTAGAGGCGGCCAACAGGTATGGGCTTGATGATTCCAGCCAATGCACACATGCCAGTTTTTTCGACTACGACCGGGACGGTGACCTTGATGTTTTCCTGGCAATAAATCCAACCGATTTCGCTCTGAACTTGATGGGGCGGGCTACTACCAGGAAGGTCAGAGGCGAAGCAAGAAGTACCGATAAGCTTTATCAGAATAATGGGGATGGCACATTCACGGATGTTTCAAGGGAAGCAGGTATTTTATATGAAGGGTACAGTTTAGGAGTAAATACAGCAGACATTAACAATGACGGCTGGCCGGATATCTTCGTTAGCAATGATTTTAGCACCAATGATGTACTCTATATAAATAATCGGGATGGGACCTTCACCAACCGGGCTGATCAATACCTGCGTCACACCAGTTTTGCCAGCATGGGAAACGATGTTGCAGATGTCGATAATGACGGGTGGCCAGATATCTACGTCCTTGACATGTACCCGGAAGACAACTACCGGGAAAAGACTCTAGTGCCAACACCCAATTACAATATGTTTTACTATTTGCTTGGGCTTGGATATGAACCTCAGTATCCCCGCAACATGCTACAAATCAATAACGGAGATGGCACCTTTAGCGAAATAGGACAAATGGCAGGTGTGCACAAGACGGATTGGAGTTGGAGTGCTCTGCTGGCAGATCTCGACCTGGATGGGTTTAAAGACATCTACGTCACCAATGGCTTTTCGCGAGATCTGGGAAATCTAGATTTTCTAAACTACAATGAGAACTCTCCCTTTGTTAATCCAAGGGCTCCCGCCGATAAGCACTACCAATCCATTGTAAATCAAAAAGGGACCAAGATTTCGAATTACGCTTTCAAAAACAATGGAGGTCTTAGGTTTTCCAATGCAACATTATCCTGGGGCCTGGATCGTCCCTCCTTTTCTAATGGATGTGCATATGGCGACCTGGACCTCGACGGAGATCTGGACCTGGTAGTTAGCAACATCAATGAACCTGCTTTCATTTATGAAAACCGGTCTGAGAGGCAGGGCAAGTCATTTCTTCGGTTAAAACTTAAAGGTGATCGCAAAAACTCCCAAGGGCTGGGAAGCAAAATTATGCTACATGCAGGACCTGATATTCAATATTACGACCTCAATATCTATCGGGGCTATCTGTCCAGTGTGGATCCGATTATCGTGACCGGCTTAAATAAAACCACATTAGACAGTATTCTGGTAACCTGGCCTGATGGTAAAATCTCTAGATTAGAAAATGTGGAGACGAATCAAACAATTGAAATAGACTATCAGAAAGCAGCATCTCGTGATCAATCACCTCGAGTATCGGTTGATTCTTCACTCTCGTTCAGGTCTTTTCCGGATTCTAATCTCCTTTCATTCCGACACCGGGAAAATCCTTCACACGATTTTTTTATACAATCCCTGATACCGCATGAACTTTCCCGACTGGGTCCGGGCATGGCTGTTGGAGATGTAAATGGAGACGGCTTCGACGACTTTTTCGTTGGAGGTGCCTCAGGCTATCCGGGTCAGCTTTTTATCCAGTCAGAATCAGGATTCGAATCGACAGTGATACCCTACCATGTTGAGGCTGAGGATCTTGGCAGTCTCCTGTTTGATGCAGATGGCGACCATGATCTTGACCTCTATGTCGTGAGCGGAGGAACCCATCTAATGAACCAGGAGACAGATTTGCAAGACAGATTGTATCTGAATGATGGGCTTGGTAATTTCCATCCCGACAGCTCGGCCTTGCCGGAAATCACATCTAGCGGTTCCTGTGTCATCGCAACGGATTATGACCGGGATGGGGATCTGGATCTCTTCGTGGGCGGCCGTGTATCCCCTGGCCAATATCCCCTGACACCAAGAAGCTACCTGTTTCAGAATAACCATGGGAAATTCACCGATATCACCCTAGCAGTCGATTCTTTGTTGGCATTCCCAGGTATGGTGACTTCAGCACTGTGGACCGATATCAATAACGACAACTGGATCGATCTAATCCTAGTCGGAGAATGGATGCCCATAACCATATTTCTAAACGAAACTGGTCATTTATCACCTGCATATACTTCGTCATTAACGAACACCAATGGCTGGTGGAACAGCATAGTTCCCGGAGATTTTGACAGAGATGGCGACTCAGATTATATTATCGGCAATCTGGGACTGAACACCTCTTACCAGGCCTCTGTTGACAGACCCTTTTGTATCTACGCCAAAGACTATGACGACAATGGCACCATTGATCCGGTGATGTGCCAGTATTATGGAGATGTCAATTACCCGGTGGCGTTACGGGACGGCATGATCAAGCAAATCCCAAGTTTGCAGCGCCGGTTTCATAGTTACGAAAGCTACGCCAGAGCCCCCTTCAATGAAATATTTCCTCCCGATGAGCTAGAGGATGCCAAAGTTTTCAAGTCCTTCACCTTTTCCAGTTCGATCCTGATCAATAGAGGTAATCTGGAGTTTGAAGTGCGGCCGCTGCCTCTGAAGTGCCAGGTAGCACCCATCTTTGGAATGCAAACCCTGGATTACAATCAGGACGGAAATCTAGATGTGATTGTTATTGGAAATTCTTTCTCTACTGAAGTTGGTATGGGTCGCTATGATGCCATGAATGGATTGATCCTGGAAGGTAATGGAGTAGGCGACTTTACAACAGTCCGAGGGCCAGACATGGGGCTCAATGTTCCCGGAGATGCAAAGTCTTTGGTATCACTAAGTACTCCGAATCAACAAAATTTGATCATTGCTGCTCAAAACAAAGGTCAGATATTACCGTACCTCTTGGAACAATCAGACATGCAGATTTTTTTTGCAGCTTCGGAAGATACTCACGCTCTAATCACGTATTTGGATGGTGGTGAAGAGAAAGTCGAATTTCACTATGGAAGTGGCTACCTATCCCAATCTATCCGTGCCATTTGGAGACCAAGAGAGATGGTTCAGAACATTGAATTTCGAAAGTCAGTTGGGGAAATTGGGGCTATAGAGGACGAGCTGGAATAACTAGCTTATCGCATTTGTCAAAAAGCAAAAAAGGAGCCACCGCGAGGTAACTCCTTTTTTCATTTATTTGGAAATAATCTTCATTTCATTTTACCAACCAGAATTCTGCTGTAATCGGTCCTCACCTTCTACTCTACTCAATTCAATTTGCACACTGGGAAGTGGATAAAGATTATTTCTTCCAGTGTATCCGGCAGATCCGGTTAGATACTGTCTTTTGGTTTTTTCGACTGCGAGGTAATCATTCAATACCTGCTCCGCAATCCCCCATCTTCGCAAGTCGAAGAAGCGGTGACCTTCCATCGCTAACTCGAGCCGTCGTTCCATCCGTACTGCTTGGCGAGCAGCGGCCTGATCTGACCACGGATTATCATAGGTACTAACCTGATAATTGGCCCAGGTGATGGATGGATCATCAATTGGAACGGCGATATCTTCTACCCCAGAGCCAGGTCCCTGAGCGCAATTGCCAGCTCGGCTTCGTACCATGTTAACAAGTTCTCTTGCTCTTTCAAGGCTGCCGGCTTCGACCTCAGCTTCGGCCAGCATCAGGATAACATCGGAGTACCGCAGAATGTGCAGGTTCAATGAAGTGAGGTGGGTACTGTTCCAGCCCACGTTGCTGCTCTCGCCCTGCCCGGCATGGTAAATATTCTTCTTTGGACTATACGGACCAGCCCACGCGCGATCCCGGATCCAACCTGGCGTATGAATGCCATGATTCAAAAACGGCACGTCATCACGGCCCACCGACCAATCGAGTCTAGGATCTACAGGGTCACCTGAGGTGAGATCTGCATCGTTAAAAGTTCCGAAAAGCGGCAATCCACTGCCATCAACTTTAAATGCGTTGACCAGGTTTTGTGAAGGCTGATGAAATCCGCAGCAACCAAAAGGACTACCCCCGTGTGGGAAGTTCAATCGATCAGCATAGTTTCCGTTATTTCCATTGCCGTCTCCATCATTCACTGACGACTGATAAGCCAACACCATTTCCGCACTGTTCTCTCCTGCTACACTGAAAATCGAGTGATAGCAATCATTGAGTGCATAAGGTCCTCCATTCACCACAGCATCAAGGGTACTTTTTACTTCTGCCCAGCTTGCACCACCTAAGTTTTTGGAGGCACCATGGGTCAAAGCCCTTCCGAGATAAGCCCGAGCAGTCCAGCTGGTTACCCTGCCAATATCTCCCTGGCTTTCCGGTAACAGACTAGCTGCTTCTTTCAAATCTGCAATCACTGCCGCCAGAGCATCTTCTGCTGTATTGCTCTTTCGGAAATCGGTGTCAGTTTCTCTGTAATAGGGAATGTTCTCCCAGATCTTCCAGGCGTCAAAATGATAGTGGGCTCTCAGGAAGACTGCTTCCCCTCTGATTCGCTGCCGGTCTGCATCTCCCACTGCATCTACCGAAGCGAGCAGGTTGAGGGTTGAATTGGCCCGGTTAATTCCTTCGTAGATCACTGTCCATTTTTCGTTTAGATAACTATCGGCACCGGTGGTACCCCACTGATAGAGTTCTACATCAGTGGAAGGCTGCTGGTCACCCGCCTCAGATCCCTTATAGGCATCGTCAGAAGCCACGCTTCCCCAGATCCAATTAGATCCGGCTGCTCCCCAACCACTAAATCCTCCATAACCATCCAACAAGGAATAGGCGGCGACAAGGGTACCTTCCACCCCATCTGGGTTCCCCAGGGTACTTTGATCCAGTACGCCCTGTGCCGGCCCGTCCAGGAATTCATCCTTACAGGCCATCATTAGGAGAGACACGATTGCCAAAACTCCGAGATAATTTATAAAGCTTTTCATTTTCATTCTTTTTGGATTTAATCTTAGAATGATGCGTTTACACCAAACATGAAAATTTGATTCGCCGGATACGTACCTCTGTCCACCCCAGCCGATTGATCTGTTACGTTTACACCATTTTCGTTTCGATCAATCGTTGGCAAAGCTGGATCAATATTGCTGTAATCTGTGATCGTAAACAAGTTCTCAGCTTGCAGATAGATTCTCAGATTCGATACACCCAATCTGCTCAACAAATCACTTGGGAAGGTATATCCCAGCGTCAAATTCTTAGCTCTGATATACGATGCATCTTCCACATAAAAATCACTGGCAGCACTGCTGAATTGGTCATTTTGATCGAGTCTGGGAATACTTGCACCCGGATTCGATTCACTCCAACTATCGGTTAACACGTCAGTACGAACATTGGTTCTAAACAGTCGGAAGATCGTGAATTCCTTGCCTATGTCGAAAATATCGTTACCGAACGAGCCGAAAAGAAAGATGTTCGCGTCAAAATTCTTGTAATTGAAGCCCAATCCCAGTCCGGCAGTAAGATCCGGATGATAACTTCCAATGTCAGTTTTATCATCAAGATTAATCACGCCATCTCCATTTACATCGACGAATCGAAGACGGCCGGGAGCGGCTCCATCCTGGGTAGCATGAGCATCCACTTCCGCCTGGCTTTGGAAAAGGCCATCGGTTTTGAACCCGTAGAAGGCACCAATTTCACCACCTACCTGGTTGATGATGATGTTACCCAAGCGACCACCAAAGTTTCCGAAGAAGAAATCCTGTACACCATCAATACTTATGATTTCATTTTTGTAGTGGCCTATATTAAGATCGGTATTGAATCTCAATTCTGACCCAAGATTACCACGATATCCTATTGTCAGGTCCCATCCGTTGTTATCCATCTCACCGATGTTTACAAATGGTGGCGCTGCGTTACCTCCTGTCGCAGGAAGGGCAGGATTAAATAATAGTCCATCCACTGTTCGCTGATAAACATCGAATACCAAAGTCAATCGGCCGGCAAAAAGAGAAGCGTCCAAACCAATATTAGTGGAGATGTTTTCTTCCCACTTCAAACCTGGATTACCAAGGGAGGTCAGGATAAATCCTGATCTCAAAGAGCTGTTTGAACCAGTAATATCATAGAAAGAACTGGTGGTACTACCACCGAATTGGTTAAATACCCGTCCGGCAGGGATCGACTGGTTACCAGTAATCCCCCACCCTCCACGAATCTTCAGGTCATCCAACCAGCCTACATTGGCCATAAAGGCCTCGTCGGATAGCCTCCAACCCGCACTAATTGCAGGGAACACCCCGTAGCGGTTTTCTTCTCCAAAGGCTGATGATCCATCACGACGGATCGTCAAACTCAGGTAATATTTACTTTGAAACGCATAGTCAATTTTTCCGAACAGAGAAGCCAGAGAGCTGATTCCACCATTACTAAATACCTGCTTGGTGCCAGGGTCTGCCAAAGCATCCTGGATGTACCAGGCATTGATATCGGTGGTGACCCATCCGGCAATTGAACCTTCCAGGAAGGTATTGCGGTTCTGGATCGCCTCATATCCCGCTAAGAAGGTGAAATTGTGATTTTCACCAAATGTACGGTTGTACGTGGCGGTGTTGGTCCAGGTCCAGTTCGTGTTTTCAAAGTTGTTTTCCGTTAAACTGTAGACGGTCGAGGGCTCACTGTTTTCCGGAGTTGGGAATCCAAATCGCTTATCCTTATTGGCATCATACTGAATACCAAAGCTGGTACGCACTGCCAGGCCTGGAATCACTTCCCACTGGCCAAATACATTACCCAGCACCCGGTTGGCTGTAAACGTGTTATTTCTATCCTTGAATAGGACAGCAATCGGATTGCTGCCATTACCCAGGTCATTGGCCTTGGCTCCGGCAAAGTACCTGCTTTCATTGGTGATTGGGTTTGCCGTGGCGCCTCCAATATCATATACTGGTATAACCGGTTGCATCTTTATGATCTGCCCGATAAAACTACCTTCGCCTTGACTTCCAAAACCTCCGTCCACATTCTGCGACCGGGCAATGGAGAAGTTTTCTCCAAAGGTGAATTTTCCTGCGCGGAACTCACTGTTTGCTCTCAGTGAATAACGCTTCCACCAGGTGTGTTTCGCTGTACCGTCCTGATCGTAGTATCCGGCAGAGATATTGAACGTACTGAATTCATTTCCTCCGGATACCGACAAGTTGTGATCATGTACAATGGAGGGATCGAAGACCTCATCCCACCAGTTGGTTCCCTGACTGGATGGCATGATCAGATTACCCGGGAATGAGTAGGAGCTCTCATCCACGCTCTGGGTTTGATTTACCCCATCATTTGGCCAGAGGTACCTGGGAATACTTTGATTATTTGGATCTCCAAATATGTTGGTGGGTACATCCAGGCCACCATTGACGTGACTGAGTCGTACTACTTCAGCATAATCGAGCGGATCCTGGATCAGGAAGTCATCCATGCCTTTTACCGGACTCTGGGTTCCTACATATCCATTGTAGTTGACTTTCACCTGTCCGGCCTGTCCCTTCTTAGTCGTGATAATGATCACCCCATTGTTCGCCCGGGCACCATAGATCGAAGCAGTTGAAGGATCTTTCAATACCTGCATCGACTCAATGTCACTTGGGTTGATCATATTATTGAATGCATCCTGCACCGGTACACCATCGATGATGTACAGTGGATCATTATTCTGGAACGAAGATATGCCTCGTACCCTTACTGTCGATCTGGCGCCAGGAGCACCTCCGGTGGAGACTGTCAATCCCGCTGCGCGTCCTTCCAGTTTCTGCAAGAAACTAGCTGCGGTGACCTGATTCATTTCATCGGTTTTCACGACGGCAACAGCACCGATAATATCACGTTTGCGTTGGGTAGAATACCCAGTCACTACGACTTCATCAATGACTACACCTTGGCTCATCGCCACGTCAATCATGTCAGAGACACCCACGGTGATCTCCTGAGCTGTGTATCCGGTATAAGAGAATACCAATACATCTCCCGTACTGGCCTCTAATGTGTAAGCACCATCAAGATCAGTCACCGTACCAACGGTAGTGCCCTTGACTATGACTGTAGCTCCAATGAGCGGATCACCCGAAGACTCGTCAGATACCACACCGGTGATAGACCGGGATTGGGCAAAACTGATCTGAGTTCCGAGTAGAAACGCCAGCATTAAAGCAAAAACATGCTTAAAAATACGGTAGTAGTATTTCATGCTTTCATTCCAATTTTGATTGTCAAACAAATAGATTATAACAGTTCCAAAAGAATCCCTGGGAGGGACACTTCCTCTTGAGCGATCGAAAGATACAGAAATCTGTCACTTTCAAACAAATCTAAATCAAAGTAATATCAGTCTAGCTATCCTCTAATTCCCTGATTTTATAGAACAGCACTTGATCATTGTTCCTTCCAATGATAATAATCATCTCTCCTTCAATCTCAATAGTAGCAATATCTCTGACCTCACCTTTCACTTTCAAACCGCTTAAATGCGGATTGGCGGCAAGGAATTCTAGCAATCCCTCTTTACCCAGCAAAACTGTTCCATGGCCATCTTGTCTTCCAATTTCGGGCTTGAGACCATATTGGTTACCCATAAGAACGATATCCAATGCACCATCGCTGTCGAGATCAGCAATCTCGCTTGCGTACACCGGGGCTAATTGGGCAGATCGCGGTAGTTCTTGCAGTTGCAATAGGGAATCCTCCTGCCACAGCACTGAAGTGGCCAAAGTATGCACTACAAACTCATCCGCACCTGTTCTCTCACTTTGGCTAAACAGCTGATCATAGGTTAGATCTGCGTATGTCTCGTATTTGAGGGCCACTTTTCGCAGATGAGGCAGCTGACTGGTCAAATCCATTTTGGTGGCAAAGGGATAAGATCTGGATTCCTCCGGGGCAAACCACTCGATAATGAATTCAGATTTTTGGTTAGAATCGAAATCTTTGACATACATCTTAATCGGCCTTTCGCTATCGGCTTGCCACTTGGAGTTTTTGCCCCAGTTACCAATGACAAAGTCAGCATCTCCATCCCCATCCAAATCTGCCATCTCGATACAGTTCCACCAGCCATGGCTGTTAGGTATAACTGACCTGGAAACCAATTCGCCACGGTCGTTATGAATGATAGTGATCGGCATCCATTCACCCACTGCCAACAGCTCGGGATAATGGTCTCCGTTTAGATCCGTCCATACCGCGTCGGTCACCATGCCCAGGTTGCCCGTCAATTCTTTGGTTACATCCCGCCAAATGGCACCGCCTTCATTCAAAAGCAGGAAACTGCGTGGCATCAGTCCATAGTTTCCCGGTACAACTCTGGCGCCTAGAAAAACGTCCAGATCACCATCTCTATCGAAATCAGCAGGCCGTATACATGAGAGATTTCCACCGGCTTGAGGAGCCCCCATGACATCTTTGGAGAAATTACCCCGGCCATCATTGCGATAAAACCGTACGGCAAAGGATGCGAATCCCTTTTGATACTCATTTCCACCCACACCAATCATGAGATCCAGATCATTATCATTATCCGCATCGAAAAGTGCTCCACAGTTGCTTTCAGACGACACATCGAGATCAAGCTGTGGCTGAATCGTTCGTCGAAATGTGCCTGCACTCGTCTGGACATAGACCTTATCCGGATCATTAGCTGCACCCAGCAAGATGAAATCCTCCAACTGATCTTTATTGATATCACCTTTCAAAATTTTCGGTCCCTCATTGGACAGTTTGTGAGGTAGCAGTACTTCATACTGAAAATCATTGAAGTCATTTTCCATATGCCTGATCTCAGGTACTAAGCCAGAAACCTCTTCAAGTAATGGAATCTCAGCAATTCCCCCACGCTGATAAGAATCTGAGGCATCTACCTGGGTCAGAGTTATGATGGTGTCTGCCGGAACAGATCCATATTTCTTTGAAAGCCCGTCGGGCCAAACCACCAACATGGAATCGATGATTTCAGATTGACCAAGGCCAAACACAAGTGCAGGCTCCATAGAGCTCTGAAAACCCCGGGCAGGATACAACTCCATCTGTTGCATGTCAGAACCTGTCCAGACCTTCACACCAGCGCCAACTCCGAAAGGGTTTGACTCATTTCCCTTAAACCGGATTTTAAGAAAGTGGTTTCCGTGTGTGGTGGCTTGATTCTGATAGATAAAACAGGTCATATTGATATTATTGACCACGAGATCAAGATCACCATCGTTATCTAGATCACCGTAAGCGGATCCATTGCTGAAGGAAGGTTCGCCAAGCCCCAGAACGTCACTTTGATTCTCAAAATTCAAGTGTCCTCGATTCATGAACGCCGCATTGGATATAGGCTGAGAGGGCAGGTAGTCCAATACACCCTTTTGATTTCCATCTTCTGCATTTGCTATAATGTTCAAGATGTTTTGCCGGTCGGAAACAAAGTCCCGAAAATCGTGATCAGTTATGTCATGCAGGATGCCATTGCTTACGTAGATGTCTCTCAATCCATCGAGATCAAAGTCGAACATGAGTGCCCCCCAACTCCAGTCTGTGGCGGCTACGCCCGAGATATAGGCTTCCTCCGAGAACGTAGCATCACCAAGATTCACCTGGAGACAGTTTTGAACATACTGGAAGCCATAGTTTGACTGATACTTTACATCATTTACATAGTACGGCTCGAAATCTGTCATCGTCTTGAGACGACTATTGGTACCAGGTAACATATCAGTGGTAAATACCTCCTGATCCCCATCGTTATCCAGGTCGCCGATGTCTGAGCCCATGCTGGAAAGCGAAGTGTATTGAACAGAGGATTCCAATGCTTCCCGGAAAGTCCCATCCTGTTGATTGAGGTACAAATAGTCCCGTTCAAAAAAATCATTACTTATATAGATATCCGGCCAAAAGTCTCCATTGAGGTCACCCACCGAAACTCCCAGACCAAATCCGATTTCACTGGAATAGATCCCCGCCTCTTCACTAACATCAGAAAAATATCCTTCATCGTTTCGATATAATTTGTCTCCGCCTAACGTATCTCTGATTTCCCGGCTCTTTTCGTAGAGGGCGACCCGGTCTGGTCTTTTGATGCTGTTGTTCAGCATGTAACAATCGAGATCACCGTCGCCGTCGTAATCGAAAAAAGTAGCATGGGTGGAATATCCTGGATCATCCAGTCCGTATACATGAGCTTCCTCCCGAAAAGTTCCATCCCTTTGATTTATGAACAATTCATTCGCTCTATCTCGACCCTCCAGATCACCTGAGTTGCAGACATAGATATCCAACCATCCATCAGCATTTATATCTGCGAGGGATACACCAGTGCTCCAGGCCTTTGTTCCTGCTACTCCAGCAGATGCGGTTCCATCTCTAAATCTCCAACTCCCCTCATTAAAGTAAAGCCGATTTGACTCCATATTGGCGGTGAAGAAGAGATCCGCCAGTCCATCGTTGTTCAGATCACCGATGGCCACTCCTCCGCCGTTGTAAAAGTTGCGATAAGAAATGATATTGAAGTCTTCCCGGTCGGCGACCTGGTTGGTAAAGTCTATTCCCGTTTGGTCTGACGAAAGCTTCAGGAACAAAGCATCGGAAGAATACGAGTCTGAGTTCTGGCAGCTGCCGATCGTAAAGAGGACAAGGACTGCAACAACGTATCGCTGCAGATCCTTTACTGATGAAATTGCTGATAGATTCACAAGCACCAAATTTACGATCTCGACGAGCTTTTTACAGAAAAGCTTTGATATATCGGAATTTTTCCTCGACACAAACTTGAAGCTACCCCGGTTCAAAGGAACTTTTGTATTGATACACATGGCTTCAGCGACAAAACCAAATCAATAGTCAGTTCCATTTATGATTGGTCAGGAATCCCATCCGGCTAGAAGTCCCGATCCGGATCACTTGCAGAAGGTGGGAAGGCGTCCGGATCTGACCAATGAAGGTAATTTGGCAGGGGTCCCATTTCTAACACCAGTTCACCTCCCTGCATGATTTCCCAGTGCCAAAGAAATGACCGGGTAAGTGGATCCTGATCTAACGTAGCTGCCTGGATATAGATATTCTCAGGTGTATTGTATAAAGCTTTGATTCTGAACCTCTTCCCATCCCCTACATCGATATCAACCCGGGGAAATAATGGACTACCTATAACATAGACACCTTCGGCTGGATTTACCGGATAAAATCCCAGGGCGCTAAAGATATACCAGGCAGACATTTGCCCGCAATCTTCGTTGCCTGCCAGTCCATCGGGTTTGGCACTATACTGGGTTTTCAAAATCTCACGTACCCTTTCCTGGGTTTTCCAGGGCACCCCCGCGTAGTTGTAGAGATAAGGAATATGATGGCTTGCCTCATTTCCATGGGCATACTGACCGATCAATCCGGTGATGTCCACGCTGGCATTGGCACCTTTGATACCAGTTGTGTCCTCAAACATAGCGTCGAGCTTGGTTATAAATGACTCATTACCACCATGCAGCTGGATAAGGTCAGCTACGTCGTGCGGTACATACCACGAATGTTGCCAGGCATTGCCTTCAGTGTATTCAGCCACCTCGAAATTATGATCGGCATAGGCCGGGTCAAAAGGCGTCTTCCAACTGCCATTGCTCAGTTTGGCTCGCATGAAGCCAGAGCCAGGGTCAAACAGGTTTCGATAACTCTGAGATCGATCCATAAAATACTGGTAGTCTTCCATTTCACCCACTACGAAAGCCATTTGGGCTACACACCAATCATCATAGGCGTACTCAAGTGTTTTTGTCACCGACTGGCCATCCAGATCATGCGGGATATAACCATATTTCCGGTAATGATCGCTGCCTCGTATATCTTGCATGGCACTCTTTCTCATCGCTTGATACGCTTGAGCTGCATCAAATCCTCTATGCTCTTTGAGGTACGCGTCCAGGACCACCGGCACGGCGTGATAACCAGTCATGGTATTGGTCTCGTTACCCAACAATGACCAGACCGGTAGCAGTCCGGATTCCTGATAATGAGCCAGAATCGATTGCACGAAATTAGTCACCCGATGGGGCTGCGTGATCGTAAACAAAGGGTTAGCTGCACGGAAGGTGTCCCACAAGGAAAATATATCATATCTGTCGAATGAAACTGAGGAAACGGTGCCATCAGCAGCTTTATAGTTTCCCAGTGCATCGGCATACAAGATAGGCGCCAGGCAAGTATGATAGTAAGCAGTGTAAAATGATCGCAATCTTTCTTGATCATCCGAAACAATAGTGAATCGCTCCATCTCCTCAGACCATTGTGATCTTGCTTTATCAGCCCACAGTTCGAAATCCCAGCCAGGAGCTTCCTCCAACGCTTTCTGCGCACCTTCGATTGATGCTGAAGAAATGCCGACCTTCACCAGCAGCGGTTGCTCACCCTGAGGAAATAGGAGTTTTGCCATCAGCTTTGATGACTGCCAGCTTCCATTGTTTGACAACTCTCCTGCACTGTCATACACAGTCAGCTGTTGGATCTTGTCTGAGAATCGCGCAGCAAAGTACACTCGCTGATCCTTTGCCCATCCGGTCGAATACCGATAGCCAACCAAGCTGGAATCTCCCGTCATTCGTATGCTAGTAGAAGTGGGCTGGTCCCAATTCACGGCATATTCCAGGTCTATCACCACTCCTCTTTCTTGAGTAGGAAAGTGATACCGGTGCATGCCAACTCTTTCGGAAGCAGTCAGCTCGACGCCTATCCCATTTCCAAGATTCACCTGGTACAAACCTGCATATGCAGATTCGTCCTCATGGGAATATTTTGCGGCATAGGTCCTTTCCCTGGGATCAGATGGCGCATTTCCTAGATCGACATCACCCTCCACTGGCATCAACATGATATCGCACAGGTCTCCAATGCCGGTTCCACTTAGGTGGGTGTGGCTAAACCCCACAATGATGCTATCGTTGTAATGGTAGCCGGAAGACCAGTCCCAGCCGCTCATGCCATTATCCGGACTGAGCTGCACCATACCAAAGGGCACAGTAGCCCCCGGATAAGTATGACCATGACCTCCAGTGCCAATCAACGGGTCAATAAGATCTGCTTTGCCATATGATACGGGCTCAGCAACTTTTTGGCAACTGATCATCAAGACCGCGCCAAGTAAATACAACAAACTATTACTCCTCTTCATGAAAATGTTCGTATACAAGATGACTATTCCGCCTGCCAACCACCGTGGCCAGCTCGCGCTGGCTTGCCTTACGGATCCGTTTAACTGATTTAAACTCTGTAAGGAGCTTCTCGGCTGTCTTTTTACCAATACCCTTGATTTTTGTAAGTTCTGTATCTGTGAATTTTTGAGATCTCTTCTGCCGGTGAAATCCAATGGCAAACCGATGCGCTTCATTTCGCAACTGCTGAATCAGTTTAAGAGATTCTGATTTTTTGTTGATGTAAAGCGGGAGTGAATCTCCAGGAAAGAATATCTCTTCCAACCGCTTCGCGATACCAATCACCGCAATTTTATGTTCTATGCCCAACACTTTCAGGCTTTTCACGGCAGCGCTCAACTGGCCCTTACCTCCATCTATGATGATCAAGTGTGGCAACGATTCCTCCTCATCAAGCAAACGCCGATACCTTCTAAAAACCACCTCCTCCATTGAGGCGAAGTCATTTGGTCCCTCTACACTTTTGATGTTATAATGCCGATATTCCCTTTTGACGGGTTTGGCATTCTTAAACACCACACAGGATGCAACCGGATGTGAGCCCTGAGTATTTGAGTTATCAAAACATTCGATGTGATATGGTAATTGATCCAGCTGAAGATCTGAAGCCATCGTCTTGAGAATACGTTCGGCATGAGATTGACGTTGCTTGCGGTTTATTTCCTCGCGTTTCCTTTGCAACTTGAAAAATTGCAGATTTTTTTCGGAGAGATCAAGCAAGTTTTTCTTGTCTCCTTTTCGTGGCACCACGATCTTGATACTATCGTCTGCCAGAGATAGGGAAAGAGGTACAATGACCTCCCTTGCCACGCTATTGAATTTTTCCCGGATGCGGGGAATCGCATAGGTCAGCAAGTCTTCAGCTTCTTCGGCGATTTTGAGTTCCAGTTCCGCATTATAGGTATTGATGATAGCACCATTTACCACCTTCATGTAGTGGATCAA
>JAHELJ010000056.1:5986-20555 GCA_024644235.1 Lewinellaceae bacterium | reverse complement strand
ACAGCGCCAATCTATCCAGCGTGGCTAGCTCCCGGTACAAAAGACGAACTAAATCATTTTGTGTACAGTTTTGCGTCATACAGTAAAGTTTTGGTTACAAACTGACTAATAAACTAGTCCAAGAGGCCGAATATTGTCCTCACTGCCAGCTATATATGTTAAAGTTTATGACCTAGTCAGCGCCTAGATCAATATCGAGATCAGCAAGGTGGACTGAAGGAATCCATAAATGCGTTTCGAATTCCTTTATTCGGTTGTTTTCCACCACGATCCCTTCTCTCTCCAATAACTCCTGCATTCTGGACGGTGGAGTAAAGTGATTGCGGCCAGTCAGCTCTCCCTTGTGGTTTACCACCCGGTGAGCCGGAACATCTGGTTGAGAATGTGCCTGATTTAAAGCCCAGCCAACCATTCTGGCAGACCCCAATGCCAGGTAATCAGCAATAGCCCCATAACTTGTCACCCGCCCGGCCGGGATGCTTTTGGTCACCTCGTAAACCCAATCAAAGTATGTATGTTTGTCAGCCATAGACTGTGTCCTCTCCAAGGTGAAAGTACTTGCCAAGAATATAACTAATTTGACAGATGCCCGCTATTTTGCATCGCGATTTGTGGATGTGATGGCTATTCCGTGGAAAGGTGGTCAACAGGATCATGAGCTTTGGCAGGCGGTGAAGACATGGATTGACGGCGTTATCTGGTCGCTCGAAGTTGAGCATGCTTCGTCGGATTTGAACAGCTTTATCAAGGCAAACAATATCCAACATTGTCTTGTGAGGGATAATCCAATTGCCGAACTGCCAGAAGAAGTTCATCAATGGGTGCTCGTCGAATCGCAAAGTGGGCTCTCTCAGTTAGTTAGTAGTTTTAGACATCCACCTCGCGTGTCGATCATTGTAACATATTCCTGGGTTTTGAACCATTCTAGAGATTTGGAGATGAGCAACATTCCCGTCTGGTTGGAGATTAATAGTCCGGAAGAAGTATTGAAACTTAAGAACGATTCAATCTATGTCGAAGGCATAGCATTGACCGGCAGTCCTGAGGAGGAAACAGGTATGAAGTCTTATGAGATGATGGACACTATTTTCGAGGCAATTGACCTCAGTTGGCCAGAAAGCCTTTGACTACACTAGCCAATGTCTTGCCATCTGCTTGTCCAGCCAGTCGGTTGTTGGCTACACCCATTACTTTGCTCATGTCTTTCATGGAACTGGCGCCAAGCTCTTCAATAATATCTTTCACTATTTTACCTATCTCGTCCTCTGTTAGTTGAGCGGGAAGGTACTTTGATAGGACTTCAATTTCCTCGCGCTCGATTTTTGCGAGATCCTGTCTTGACTGTTTCTCATAGATATCCAGAGACTCCTTCCTCTGCTTGATTAGCTTCTGAATGATTTTTATCTCTTCCTCTGGTTCTATTGCTTTGCCACTGCCATCGGTTTTTCGGACCTGAATAGCTGCCTTGATGGCCCGGATACCCCTTACCGACGGCTCATCCTTTGCCTTCATCGCACTTTTCAGATTCTCCATAATGGTATGTTCAAGACTCATATTGATTAGATTTTGGCCGATTCAATTCTTCGGCAAGTTCAATAAATTGTTCCACCGAAAGCTGTTCTGGGCGCTTGCTCAGGAGAGAATTATTTTCTAATCCGCAATCTGATAGAACCGATTTGAGGGAATTGCGCAACATTTTCCTGCGCTGATTAAAGGCCAGTTTTACTATCATCCTGAAGAATCGTTCCTCTTGCCTGGTCATTTCCTTTTTATGGTCTCTTTCAAGCCTTATAACTCCGGAGTACACTTTCGGTGCCGGCACGAATGATCCCGGTTTTACGGTGAAGAGGTATTCACAACTGTAAAAAGCCTGAGTCAAAACGCTCAGAATTCCATAGGTTTTTGAACCCTCTTTGGCAGCAATCCTCTCAGCCACCTCTTTCTGAAACATGCCAACCATCACCGGGATTTGATGCTTATTGTCTAAGACCTTGAAGAGGATTTGGCTTGAGATATTGTAAGGAAAGTTACCAATCAGGTGAAAGGAATTAAAACTAGAAAGATTGAGCTTGAGGAAATCTGCCTGTATAAGTCTTGAACTGATTTCGGGGAAGCGATCTTGAATGTATGCTACCATATCCCGGTCGGCTTCGATCAAATAGAGATCATCAAAGGTCGTTTCCAGATACTGAGTCAACATTCCTTTGCCCGGCCCCACCTCTATGATGGTGCTACTTTTTGCCGATGGAGGCAAAGCACCAACTATCCTTTTTGCAATGTCCTGATTGATCAGGAAGTGTTGTCCAAATCGCTTCTTAGCCTGGCCCATGCAGGGAACAAAAATAGCATAGTTTAAGTATCTTAGCCGACTCGCAAAACGCAAAAGGAATCCAATGGGTAAAGCTAGGGTAGGAATAACGGTTGGTGACATCAATGGTATTGGCCTTGAGGTGATTATCAAAGCGTTGTCGCATCCCAAGATTACCGAATTCTGCACACCTGTCATTTATGGCTCGGCAAAGATTGTGTCTTATCACAAGAACATTGTCAAACCCAATGAGTTTGCTTTTCAAAGCCTTCAGAGTGCTGAACGCTTGAGCAATGATCGAGTCAATGTAGTCAATTGCTGGACAGATACCGTGAGTATCAAGCTTGGCGAACCCAATGAGGAAAGTGGAAAATTTGCTTATATCGCATTGGACCGCGCTGTTCAGGATATCCAAAAGGGCCTCATTGACACTTTGGTGACAGGACCCATCCACAAGCATGCGATGTCGAAGGCTGGCTTTCCCTATGCGGGCCACACAGAGTTTTTGACCGAACAACTTGGGAATGGACCCAGTTTGATGCTGATGGTGGGAGACCAAATGCGAGTCGGTGTCGCCACCGATCATATTCCCATTTCTGAAGTCAGCGAAAAACTGAGTAAAGGGCTTCTGCTGGCAAAATTAGGCGTGATGGAAAGATCTCTCAAGGAGGATTTTGGTATTGAAAAACCAATAATAGCTGTATTAGGCCTAAATCCCCACGCTGGGGAAGGTGGTTTATTGGGAAACGAAGAAATTGAAATAATCCGGCCGGCAATTGTGGAGATGAAGAAGAAAGGTTATTTAGTGAGTGGGCCCCATAGTGCCGATGGATTTTTTGGCTCAGGCGAGTTTCGTAAAGTGGATGGCATTCTCGCCATGTATCACGACCAGGGACTTATTCCTTTTAAGGCTATCAATTTCGGACAGGGAGTCAATTTTACAGCTGGATTACAGATAATCAGGACTTCACCAGATCATGGCACTGCACACAAAATCGCTGGTCAGAATGTAGCTGATCCATCATCATTTCGAAAGGCTCTTTTCCTGGCACTAGACTTATATAAGAACAGAAAAAATTTCGAAGAATACAACTCTAACCCACTGAAAAAGAAATCATTAGCAGTAGAAAGTGAAGAGGCAGATGAACCCGTTGATTCTCTACCCGAGCAGTAGTGTGTTCACTAGAGAAAAAATAGATAATTTTGCAATCCCTCTTTAGATCTTACCAGGTATGGCAAAAAGAAGAACCACAAGAACAAAAACCAGATACTCCGATAAGGAGCTGAAAGAGTTTGAAGCTCTGATTGATGAGAAGCTGAGTAAAGCTCAGGAACAGCTGGACTTCTACCTTAATCAACTTGCTGACTTGGCTGACAATCCTGATGCCAAAGTGAAGGGATTGGATGATGGAATCGGCACCGCCGAAAGTGAGCGGATTACAAATTTAGCCGGGAGACAAAGGAAGTTAATTCAACACCTACAAAACGCCAAAATCCGTATTAAAAATAAGGTATACGGTATCTGCCGCGAAACAGGCAAACTCATCTCAAAAGAGCGCCTTAAAGCCGTGCCCCACGCAACACTAAGCATTGAAGCAAAGCAAAACCGAGCTCGTCGTTAGCAGCCATTGCCGCTTCACGACACCAAAGCATTGAGATTTACAAAGTCACATATCATTTTACTGATCATATTTACTGTTCTAGTACTGGATCAGGTTTCGAAGATTTGGGTAAAAACCCACATGGAGTATGGTGATCAATTCTCCATATTGGGGGCAGATTGGGCTTACATTCATTTTGTCGAGAACAACGGTATGGCCTTCGGTCTTACTTTCGGAGGCAAAGCAGGCAAGCTGGCGTTAAGTATCTTCCGGATTCTGGCAGTTGGATTCTTGATATATTATCTGAGGAAGATGTTGCAGATGAAGCAGGGTATTGGCATTTTAGTATGCTTTGCTCTCATCCTTGCCGGTGCCATCGGCAACATTATCGATAGTGCTTTCTACGGCATGATTTTTTCGGAATCACCCTACCATGGCGGCCTGGCGACAATCTTTCCAGAAGAAGGTGGTTATTCTGGGTTTTTACAGGGCAAAGTCGTCGACATGTTTTATTTTCCGATGATCGATACCTACTGGCCAGAATGGGTGCCGGGTATCGGTGACAATCGCTTTCAATTCTTTAAGCCGGTATTCAATGTTGCCGATTCTTCGATTAGCGTTGGAATCATAATCCTCCTCTTGTTTCAAAGGAAATTCTTCTCGACTAATTTCTCGGAGCCTCAAAAGGAGAAATTGATCCACCAACCAGCACTTTCAACTACTGACAGTCCAGTCTCTTCTGAGACCAAATAAGGGAAAGCATCAAAATCAGCCTCGCTTATTCTCTTCCGTAGAAGTGATCAATTGCCGTCTGCGCTGTTTGAATCTTCTCGTAATCGAGGGTATAATGAATAAACTTCCCGTCTCGTTCTGCATGGACGATTCCAGCCAATCTTAAGATTCTTAAATGTTGCGAAGTGATAGATTGCTCAATCTTCAACGTGTTGTAAATCTTATTGACGTTAATCCGGCGGTGAGTGTCTATAAATTCGAGGATTTTCAAACGGAGTGGATGGGCGAGAGCTCGAACAATTTCACAAGACAACTGCAGTTTTTCGTTATTGAACGTAACTTTAGTCCTGTTCATAAGAGTAGTTTTCTTAGTATTTCAAAAGCCTTAGTCGAAACAAATATGCATTAAAAAAAATTTATATACAAAATAATTGTAATAAAAAAATGCCGTACTCCAGAAGGGGTACAGCACTTTTCTTTCTTACATGAAGTACGGTTAGAGTAAAACTATAAGCTAAACGTATAATTCTTTGATATAAAACAAAGTTTTAGTTAGAAGGTATAGTTCTTCAGACAGCGAGTTCTTCAACCAATCTGGAGATTTGAGCAAGTCGGTCTTTATCGAGGGAATAGTATATAAATTTCCCTTGGCGCTCCGTCTTAACCACTCCAGCACGCCGCAAAATTGCTAGATGCTGAGAAGCTACCGATTGCTCCAATCGCAGTTTGATATAGATATCGGTCACAGTCATTGATTCACCTACTTCTAGTAAATCAATGATACGCTGTCTTAGCTTGTGGTTTACTGCTCGCAGTACCAAAACTGCTTTGCGCAGCTCGGCATAGTCTAGAAGGATATCCTTTTTTCCATGCTTAAGCGTGACATTTTCGTTCTTCTGCTTTCTCATATCTAAGTAATTTTCATTTTTGGAATCCTCCCTTTTGATAACCAAAACTGTACCAAACTTCGCTCAGGGGGTCAAAATCACTTATTTTAAGCAGGATTCAGCGCCATAAATATACATCAAATTCTATAAATTTATTATATGTAATATGCAGAAAATGTACATTATATGAATTTTTTTGCTTTTGTTATGTGCGGAGATTTGAGATAGAACGGTGTGAAGATTGAGGGATCTGTATATTGTTCAGAATTAATCCTTTTTTGAGCTAATGGTACCAAATGAGTGGCCGAACAGGCTATTTTTGAGAAAACAAACCCTCTTCCGGATAGTAAATCTGAGATTTTTTCCATGCCATCACCCATGATTACGACCTTTTTGCCTCTCTGTAGGAGGTGATTGAAACTTGAACTATCAACAATAAGGGAATGAGCTTGTTCAACCATTTCCAAGTCTTGGTCAAATGTCGCTGTATAAACCTCCATTCTCCTTGCATCTATCACGGGGCAGTAGTAATACTCCCCGTCTTCGCTATGGCTGGCTCTAGCCGCATTAGCAAGAGCTTCCAAAGTCCCAATGGAGATGAATGGTAAATCCCTTCCAAAACAGAGGCCCTTCGCTACAGAAGCCCCGACCCGAAGTCCGGTGTAGGATCCGGGACCAGAACTAATAGCTACTGCTTCCAGATCGCCGAAACCAATTGCAGCAGCCTTAAGACAATCCTGAATAAGGAGATTTATCTGTGAGACATGACTGTAGGGATTCTTTGCATCACACTGGGCAACGGTTTTTCCACCCCTTCCTACGGCAACGGAGCAAATGTCCGTAGCAGTTTCCAAACAAAGGACTAAGGCCACAGCTGAAACCTTAGTTTGATTCTTTCAACAAAGACTCGTATTTGGACATGTCATTTAGGAGTTCTACCGCCACCTCGATCTCTGAATCATTCTGCAGGCTCTTCTTGATCTTGCCAGTTTGATAATAATATCGAGTCACGATATCTTTTTCGATAAGATCAGTGATCTCTTCTCTGTATTCGTAGAGGTCATCTGCTTTCTCTTCAGCTACAGTTTGCAGCATTGATTTTATCTGCTCTTGTACCACGTCCTCTAAATGATCTGCTTTGGCGGCCTCTTGCAGCTCTTCCAGCTCAGTCTCAGTTTTAGTCTTGAATTCAAGGTTCTTGGATTTTACAAATTCCACGAACTCATCAAATTCTTCGAAATGAAAATCATCTGGTTCCGGAATTGTTGGATGTGATTGATAATATTCCGTAACATAATGAAAAATGAGATTGTTCTTTTCCAAAAATGAAACAATGGAAGACTTACTTCGATCATCGATTTTCACATCCGGGGTAATACCACCACCGTCTAACACAGATCGCCCTCCCCGGGTTTTAAATTTTGCTCGTTCGCTGTCTGGAATATCTAAGGGTTCACCTTCGCTATAGCTGACACTCTGGATGCATCGTCCACTCGGAATATAATATTTCGCAGTAGTCAGCTTCAACTTTGCATTGTATTCGAGGTCTACCGTATTCTGGACCAATCCCTTTCCATAGGTTCGTTGCCCAACAATCACCCCCCGATCCAGGTCCTGCAGCACTCCACTGACGATTTCAGAGGCTGAAGCGGTCCATTTGTTCGTAAGTACCACCACTGGCATATCTGGGACCATCGGCGACTCTTTCGTTTTGAAACTTCGATCCCGGTCCTTCACCTTTCCTCGAGTAGTAACAACTACTTCATCACGAGGGATGAACAGGTTGCTTATACTCACAGCCTCCCTCAGAAAACCCCCACCATTATCTCTTAAATCAAAAACCAACTTCCTCATATTTGGGTTTTCATTCTTTAACTGTTGAATGGCATCGGCGACATTCCTGCCGGCATTACTTGTGAAGGTTGTCAATACCACATAACCAATGTCTTCCGACAGCATACTAAAATGCGGCACGTTCTTGACCGTCACTTCGTCGCGCTTTACTACTACATCCCAACTTTCCTTTTGCCCGGGTCTTTTCATTGTCAGGGTCACATCAGTGCCTGGAAAACCCCTGAGAATGTCCTCCACTTCGTCTGTCTTTTTACCCTTGGCATCGCGGCCGTCAACAGCAAGGATTTGATCACCTGCAAGCAAACCAGCCTTCATCGCAGGCCCTTCCTCATAGGGTTCTACGATAGTTACGTAATCTCCCATTTTAAGTACTCTCGCTCCAATACCATCATATTTACCCTCGGCCATATAACGATAGCTTTCAATGTCTGCTTCGGAGATATAGTTCGTGTAGGGATCAAGAGTACCCAACATAGACTCAATCCCCGTACGCATCAGCTTGGATGGATCCAGATCATCAACATAATTGGTATTTAACTCTTTATAGAGATTTGCAAAAATTTCTAGATTCTTGCTGATCTCAAATTGCTTTGTATTTGACTCTATAAAAGCGAAGCCAACAAGGATTAGGACTACCACGAAAAAGATCTTACTACGTTGCATTGTTTGATTAGTGTCTTGTTCTAAATTAACGCTCTATTTCCGCTAGATGTTTCAGGGGCTTGTAAAGCTATTAAAATCCCCGGCAGCAGGCAGAAAGCTGAGAAGTCACGAAGAGAGAAACTTTCGAACTTTATCGAGTAAAATATCGAAGGCATCTACATGGAGCCAGTGACCGGCATTAGGAATAGTTTCAACAACAGCTTTCGGGAAATATCGAAGTATAAGATTGTCTTCATTCGTAGAAATATAGGGCGATAGTTCACCACGGATGAAGACGGTCTCTTTCTGATATTCCTGATCGGTCAACACGGGAGCATCCAGAATGTTTTCATAGGAGTTTGTGATATTTTCCAAGTTTAGTTTCCACTCAAATCCTCCATCTTTGGTCCGCTGAATGTTCTTGGCCAAGAAAGAAGTGACACCCGGATCTTTGATTTCAGCAAGTAGCTCTTCTTCTACTTGGCTTCGTAATTCAATTCCGTTCAGATTGATGTTAGAGAGCGCCATTAAGATATTGTCATGATTTGGTGTATACTTTTTCGGAGCAATATCAAATACGACGAGTTTACTGACTAGATCAGAATAGGATAGTGCTGCCTGCATAGCCACCTTTCCTCCCATGGAGTGTCCGAGCAGAGCGGCTTCGTAGATCCAGAGGCCTTCCATAAACTCTTTTAGAGCATCGGCCAGAATATGGTAGTTCATTGCTGGGATGTGGGGAGATCTTCCGTGGTTGGGAAGATCCACCAGAAAAACCGTGTAATCTGATGATAGCTGCTTTCCGAACGCCATCCAATTGTCGAGCATGCCAAACAGACCATGCAGGATTATTACAGGTTCTCCTTGTCCCAGTACTTTATAATTAAGTTTCATTAGAAAATCGTCTGCTTTTCGCCTTGCTGCGAATAAAGTCATTTTCTTTTATTATTGTGGTTTTCCTCATATACATCATGGCTTTCAAATTAATTTCACCTTTTGAACCTACTGGCGATCAGCCGGAAGCGATCGATCAGCTGGTTGCCGGCATCAAAAATGGGGAGAGTGCCCAGGTTCTTTTGGGAGTGACTGGTTCGGGGAAGACTTTCACAATGGCGAATGTGATCAGCCAGGTGCAGAGACCCACACTTGTGCTCACACATAATAAAACACTGACTGCTCAGCTATATAGTGAATTCAAAGAATTCTTTCCAGAGAATGCTGTCGAGTACTTCGTTTCGTACTACGATTACTATCAGCCGGAAGCCTATATGTCCGTAACGGATACCTATATAGAGAAAGACCTGTCAATCAATGAAGAGGTCGACAAATTGAGACTGAGGGCCACCTCGTCTCTTTTATCCGGACGACGCGACATCATTATTGTGGCCTCCGTCTCGTGTATTTATGGAATGGGAAATCCCGAAGACTACAAAAGTGGTATTATCAGAATTCACCAGGGACAAACTGTAACCAGAAATACCCTTCTCTTAGATCTGGTCGAAAGCCTCTATTCAAGATCAGAAGTGAGGTTTGAAAGAGGCTCTTTCCGGGTAAAGGGAGATACAGTGGATGTAAATCTACCCTATGTCGATTATGGATATAGGATTGTCTTCTTTGGTGATGAAATTGAAGCGATCGAGCGTATCGAAACCTCCAGCGGAAAGAGAATCGAAACCCTTGAGCACGCCGCCATTTTTCCGGCAAATCTCTATGTGGCACCTCGAGACCGGATCAAGCAGATCCTCTATGCTATAGAAGATGAATTGCATGAGCAGGAGTCCTATTTTGAAAATGAAGGTCGGTATATCGAAGCTAAACGGATCAAGGAACGGGTGACATTTGATCTTGAGATGATGAGGGAGCTTGGATATTGCAACGGGGTTGAAAATTATTCCCGCTTCTTTGACGGCCGACCTGCAGGGACCCGCCCTTTCTGTCTCCTGGATTATTTTCCGGAAGACTATTTATTGGTCGTTGATGAAAGCCATGTGACGATTCCACAAGTTCGGGGGATGTGGGGTGGCGACAGAGCTCGCAAACTCAATTTGGTAAACTATGGTTTTAGGCTGCCCTCCGCTATGGATAACCGCCCTTTGAACTTCAATGAGTTTGAGTCCTTGACCAATCAAATTGTGTATGTCAGCGCGACTCCGGGTGATTATGAATTGGAACGAACCGGTGGAGTGATTGTGGAGCAAGTGGTGCGTCCCACTGGATTGCTGGACCCACCTATTGAGGTCAGACCAAGTCTCAATCAGATTGACGATCTTCTGGAAGAAATTACTAAACGAATTGAGGCCAACGAAAGGGTTTTAGTGACGACGTTAACAAAGCGAATGGCAGAAGAGCTCTCTAAATACCTCATTCGCCTGGAAATCAAATGCCGGTATATCCACTCCGAGGTGGATACCATGGAGCGAGTCGAGATATTGCGTGATCTCAGGCAGGGTGATTTTGATGTATTGGTAGGAGTAAATCTGCTGAGAGAAGGACTGGACCTTCCTGAAGTCTCATTAGTGGCTGTAATCGATGCTGACAAAGAGGGATTCCTTAGAAATGATCGGTCTTTGACACAGACAGCTGGCCGGGCTGCTCGAAACGTAAATGGGATGGTGATTTTTTATGCCGATAAGATCACTGAATCAATGCAACGAACCATCGATGAAACCAATCGCCGTCGAGCAAAACAAATGGCCTACAACGAAGAATTTAATATCACTCCGCAATCTGTAGTGAAAGCCATTGGTGCAAAATCAATCCTTGATATCCGTGCCAATCAACCCAAAGCCTATATCGAGCCCACAGAACCCAACATCGCTGCTGATCCCGTGGTGCAATATATGACCCGTGACCAATTGGAAAAAACCATCGAAGAAACAGAGAAGAAAATGAAAGCAGCCGCCAAGGAATTGGATTTCATCTCCGCCGCCCATTTCCGTGATGAGTTGTTCGCCCTCCGTAAAAAATTGAAATCAATGTGATGTGAGAAGCCTGGCTTCCCACGATTTCAGTTTTTCATGATCATGCGATACCCGATAGTTTCCAATTACCTCTTTGTATCCGTAAAGCTCTGTCGGGATCTCCATTTGATCCTCGCTGAAATTGAGCAGAATCAAGAAAGATTCATCACCCGTTGTGCGCAGATAGGCGAAAAGCTGAGGGTGATTCGGATAAAGCAGTTCAAACTCACCATAGACCAGGGCTGGATGAGCCTTTCTAATCTTGATGAGATCTCGATAAAAATGTATGATGGAAGCGTCGGAAGCCAGATCATTCTCCACATTAATTTCGGTGTATCGAGGATTCAACTTGATCCAGGGTTCACCCGTGGTGAAACCGGCGTGCGCGGAGTGATCCCACTGCATCGGTGTCCTTACATTATCTCTCCCTTGCCTATGTACCAAGTTGAGAAAATCTAATTCATCAAAGTCACTATTCTGTTTGTAAATCTCATAATAGTTTAAGGTCTCTACATCCCGATAATCAAGGAGCGAATCAAAGGCGACGTTGGTCATTCCAATTTCAGATCCAAAGTAAATACATGGTGTACCTCGCATGGTTAGGATGAGCATCGCCAGGAGTTTTGACGATTCGACCCGGAATTCTCCGTCATTTCCAAATCGGGAAACCATACGGGGAAAGTCATGGTTATCCAGAAAAATACTTAACCAGCCCCTATCTCCCACAGCCTGGTCCCAAGATGAAAATATCTCCTTGAATGCCGGCAGATCAAAGGCTACCGGATCAAATCGCCCCTGCGGTCCATGGTCGATTGACATGTGATCGAGATGAAAGATCATATCTAATTCCTTGCGATCAGCAGCAACATAATCATTGACAGTTTTCTGGGTGATCCCCGGTCCCTCCCCGACAGTCTTCATATCATAATTAGAAAAGACTTCTTTATTCAATTCCTGAAGGTATTCGTGAACACGAGGACCGTTAGAGTAAACGGTTTCAATGACTTTGCCGAAATCTGATAGATCTGCTTCCGGGAAATCCAGACGTTTGGAGATCAGAGGTATGACATCCAGACGAAAACCGTCAATGCCTTTGTCCAGCCAGAACCTGGTGATGTCTTGCACCTCTTTTCTCACCTGCTCATTTTCCCAGTTCAGATCAGGCTGTTTCCGGGTGAACAGATGGAGGTAATAGGCATCTAGGTCAGGCTCATACTCCCAGGCCGATCCACCAAAAAATGAAATCCAGTTATTCGGTGGACTTCCTTCTTTGCCAGGTAGCCAAAAGTAGAAATCATGATATGGGTTAATAGCATTTTCCTTGGATTTTAAAAACCAGGCATGCTCGTCAGAGGTGTGATTCACGACCAGATCCATAAGCAAGCGCATTCCCCGGTTATGAATGCTTTCCAATAATTCATCGAAATCTTTCATACTACCAAATTCCGGATGAATGGAGTAGTAATCTGAGATATCGTAACCATTGTCATCATTGGGCGATTCGAAAACCGGGTTTAACCAAATGATGTCTATTCCCAGGCTTGCGACGTAATCCAGTTTATCAATGATGCCCCGAATATCTCCAATGCCGTCACTGTTGCTATCCCGAAAACTTCGGGGATAGATTTGATAGATAATACCTTCTTTCCACCACGTCATAGTCGGTTCAGGTTATGATTATGGATCTTAAGTTGTCATCATCTGGATCTCCTTCCCGCCAATGACCTGGTATTTTTTCATGAGGTCACAAGCCATACAGGAATGTACCGGAAGAATTCCCAGGATGTCTCCTATTCCTACCCGATCAAATAAATCCGAGGAGGCTTGTATTACACCATGTTCCTGAGACAAGCTGACCACACAGCTTTCTTCATCTGGCAACGACCAACCATCTTCGCTGAGCAATACTGGAAGACCATAGATTACTTTGTCTTGCCACTCCATCCGGTCCTTCGATAGATGCACTCCACCGCCGTATACGATGATCGTTTTTCGTTCCCTGTGCTTTGCTACCACTGGGCAGGCAAGCGCAACAGCAATATCCGATAAATCGCAGCTGCCGATGAGCCATTGGGTGAGGTCATAAAAGATGAAATTACCTGGTCTGATTTCGTCAACACCCTCCCAGCCCTCACAGATCGAACAGGTCGGAGTGTCACCTAAGGATATGGTCATTCCAGGAACTTGGCTTGAATATCGATTTCGCAAGGCTATCATTAACTTTCTGCTTTCGTCATGAACTAATTGTACACAACCTTTATCACGGCATGCGTAGGAGTGCCCTGCATGAGCGAGAAAACCTTTGAATTGTAAATCCGATCGCTTCATCAGTGCAGCCACCAATTCATCCATTACGCGGTGATTGGTCGGGTCAATTCCTGTACGATGAGTGCCCACATCGACTTTGATAAAAGCCCCTACGGATCCTGCACCATCAGGTAGATTCTCCAATACACCCTCGGAGGCAATGATGATCTGCAGGTCAATTTGTTCGGCAAGCTTGTGGATTCGATGCCATTCTAATAGGTTCACAGGGAAAGCTATGGTAATATCTTGCCAACCTGCTGCTGCGAAATATTCAGCCATCCGCACAGATGATACAGTTATTTTTTTGATACCAGCAGCCCTAAACCAATCACCTATTTCCGCTGATTGGTGGGTTTTGAAGTGAGGACGTAATACAAGGCTGTTTCTAATTGCTTTCTCAACCATATTATGCAGATTGCGCTTGCAAATCTGCTCATCGATGATCATTGTCGGATGTTCTATATTCATTGACTGATGGCTAGACGGCACAAGGTAAATAGGATTGACTAATTTTGAACCATCATAATATTCAATCATGGCTACACCGCATTCGGTGTCTTTTCACACCCTGGGCTGCAAATTGAATTTTGCTGAGACCTCTTCCATCCGGCGTCAGTTTGAGACTCATGGCTTTCAAGTAATACCATTTGAGGATGGTGCAGATATTGCTGTAATCAACACGTGCAGCGTCACAGATTTTGCCGATCGGAAATGTCGCAAGGCGGTTAGATCAGCACTGAGGTCCAATCCATCTGCCAGGATCGTGGTGGTCGGATGTTATGCCCAACTTAAGCCAGATGAGATCGCTGGGATTGATGGGGTTGATCTCGTGCTCGGGGCTAGCCAGAAATTTCAGGTCCTTGATTATATTGATGGACTGGAGAAGACGCCTGCTAAGGGGCTCATTGATCACACTTCAGTTGATCATGTTGCAAGCTTTCAACCAGCCTTTTCTTTTGGAGACCGGACCCGCTCGTTCTTAAAAGTTCAGGATGGCTGCGATTACAACTGTTCCTTCTGTACAATTCCTCTTGCCCGTGGGAAGAGCCGTAGCACAAGTATCCCGGAGATCGTTCGAATTGCTCACGAGATTGCTAAACAAGGTCGTAAGGAGATTGTACTGACAGGAGTAAACATCGGAGATTTTGGTCATAGTATTGAACCCCAAGCTCGACATATACATGGTGACTTTCTCAAACTCTTGGAACATCTGGATAGGGAGGTGGACATCCCTCGCATCCGCATTTCTTCCCTGGAACCAAACTTATGTAATGATGA
>JAHELJ010000056.1:0-5886 GCA_024644235.1 Lewinellaceae bacterium | reverse complement strand
AGCTACTCTGACTCCGAGTACTATAAGATCAAACTTACTGGAAGAGAATGCTTAAATTCAAAGTAAACCAGTTAACAATGATTAAGAAACACGACATATTAATAATCGTCATCCTGGCGATGAGCTTACCAGGATGTTCTCAGAATCAGGTACCTGATAAGGAAAACCAAATCGCTGCGGCAGTCATGGCTGCTCCGGAAGAAGAACGCAACACATCGACCGTATATGGTTATGATCAAAATGGAACTCTAACCCTATTGAGAGAGGGTACCAATAATCTGATCTGTATGTCAGATGATCCCAACCGAGAAGGATTTCAAGTGGTTTGTTACCATAAGGATTTGGAGCCATTTATGGCGCGAGGAAGGGAACTCAGAGCAGAAGGAAAATCGAGTGCAGAGATTTTCGAGATGAGAGAGCAGGAAGCCAAAGATGGCACACTGGAAATGCCAAAAGATGGAGCCACACTGCATCTTCTTGAGGGACACAACGGAAGATATGATGCCGCCACCGGTCAGGTCTTGGATGCCATCTATCGGTATGTAGTCTACATCCCCTGGGCCACTGTTGAATCTACTGGCCTTCCACTGAAGCCACTTGTGCCTGGTGGCCCTTGGATTATGGATCCTGGTACCCACAGGGCTCACATCATGATATCGCCTCCACCGCCTGAAAATTAAGGAGTAGTATTCCTTTCGGATCTTCGATAACTGGGAGAATAAACAGAGCAAAAAAATAAGCGCCAGGTTCTTACCTCTGGCGCCCATTCACCCTTACAACAAAATTTGATTACAATGATTTAATACTGGGGTTATTAAAATGCCCGTTTTAGTTCTTTTGTCTTACAAAGAACGGCCAAAACCAACTGCCTGAAAACCCCATATTGATGGGGTGGCCTTAGCAAGTGGTTAGCTTTTGATCCACGGCTATCTAGAGTCGGTCATCATTATGCTTTTAAGTTCTATTTTTGTCCATCCAAGATTTAGCTGATGTATCCTGATCTTTCGTATTTGCTGCATGACCTTATTGGCACCTCTCCAGATAACTGGCTCTCCATCGTAAAAACCTTTGGATTCTTTTTGGTTCTGGCTTTCCTGGCCAGCATGTATTTCTTCACGAAAGAGTTGAAAAGGAAGGAAGAAGAGGGATTGATAAAGTCTGTGAAAGAAAAAGTGAAAGTCGGCTTTCCTGCCACCCCGGGTGAAATCGGCCTCAATGCACTGATTGGATTCATTTTGGGGTTTAAAGTGATTTATTTAGTAAGCCACTATCAGGAGATAGGCACCGATCTATTTCCATTTATTGGATCCCTAGAGGGTAATTGGGGTGCCGGCTTTTTGGGAGCCCTCCTTTTCGGTGGCCTGCACTGGTATGGAAAGCACAAGGAACGACTGCCCAAGCCAGGAATCAAGGAGATTGAAATTCACCCTTACCAGCGAGCGGGTGACATCACAATCAGAGCAGCAATCTCAGGTATATTAGGCGCAAAACTGTTTGCCATTTTTGAGAGTGTGGAGAATATCCAAGCGTTTTGGGAGGACCCCATTGGGCAGTTTTTTTCAGGGAGTGGATTAGCCATTTACGGAGGGCTGATCGTGGCTTTTATATATATCTATTGGTATGTACACAAAAAGGGTATCAAGCCGATACATGTGATGGATGCCGTTGCTCCGGCTTTGATCATGGGATATGCAGTGGGTCGAATTGGCTGTCAATTATCAGGGGATGGTGACTGGGGAATTGTGAATAATCTTGCTCAGCCCGGGTGGTGGTTCTTACCTGACTGGATGTGGGCTTATGATTACCCTCACAATGTCCTTGAAAAGGGTGAACTCATTGCCGACTGCAGTTGGAATTATTGCCGGAGACTTATAGATCCAGTTTACCCCACACCCTTTTACGAGACTGTCCTTGGGCTGATCATTTTTCTAATCCTCTGGTTTCTTCGGAAAAAGATCAGAATACCTGGAGTCTTGTTTTTTATATATCTGATCTTCAATGGACTGGAGCGATTCTGGATCGAGAAAATACGGGTAAATGATAAAATCCCCTTTTTAGGGATGGAAGCAACTCAAGCGGAAATCATTTCAGCTCTTCTGTTCTTTGTAGGCATTGCCGGTTGTGTGATCCTGTATCTTCGGCATCGAAACAATAAGCCTAAAGTTGCGTAAGGATAGCAAAGGATTTTTCCGCAGCTTGGTCCCAGTTGAAGGCTTGAGCTCGCTTTAGCCCTTTTTCCACTAGTTGGGTTGCAAGATGCTTGTCACTGACAATCAAAGACATGGCTTCGGCAATTTTCCCAGGATCATCCGGTGGCACCAAAAGTGCAGAATCATCTGCGATTTCTTTCATCGATGACCGGTCTGATGTAATTACCGGAACCCCGGAAGCCATAGCTTCTACAATGGGAAAACCAAAGCCTTCCAGCAAGGAAACATAAACCAACCCGGCACTGGCCCCCAACAGTTCCTTTAGTTCAGGCTCCTCGATATAGCCAAGAAGATGGATGTCTTCCTGGTATGGGTGTTGGGCTATTTCCTTCATCACATCCCGCGATTTCCAGGCTTGCCTCCCCACTATCAAAAGACGTACATTCAATGCAGACTGGGATCTGAAAATAGAATAAGCCCGAAGCGCCCCCAACAGATTTTTTCGAGGTTGTATGGCACCCAGCACCAGGAAATACGGAGCACCATTTGTAAACGTCATTTGAGCATGCTTTACGTCTTCTTCAGATAAAGGCTTTAGATCATCTCGTACGCCGTTATGAATCGTTGTAGTCTTGCGGCTGCTACCCGGGAAATGTCCAATGATGTCTTTTCTGGATGCATCTGAGACGGTGATGATGTGGGTTGCTTTCGACACAAACTTTGGTACAAACCGCTGGTAATACCAAAGCATGATTTTACCCACATGATCCGGGAAGTGAAGGTAAGCCAGGTCATGTATGGTGAGCAAGCTCTTGGAAATGGATGCAGATAGCGAAAGAAAACCATCAGGTGAAAAGAACACGTCACACTTCTTCTGCCTGTAAACCCTGGGAATTGCAACTTCAAACCACCAGATAAATAAAAAGGGATGCCGTGCAGGGGGCCTTAGCACGATATATTCCACATTTGGACCGGTTATCAATGGTTTGCAATTCCGATCCAAACAAAGGACAAAGCTGTGATTGGGATGATTGCGTACCCACCGTCTAACAATTTCATAGGTGTACAGACCAATTCCTTCTACATTCCCGGGTATCAGGAAGCGAGCGTTGATCAGGATTCGCATTGAAGTGATCTATGCTGGTTTGGCTGAAAATAGGAATATTATCTCTCCCGTTTCCTAGTTTTGCAGGCGTTGCCAATCAAATAAGATCCACAATTGGAAAGAACAGATGTGCTAATTATTGGTGCCGGTGTAGCAGGCCTTACTACTGCAATAAAATTGGCTGAAAGGAGAAGTGATCTGTCAATCACCGTTATCACCAAAGCGAAAATAGGGGAGAGCAATACCAAGTACGCTCAGGGTGGTGTAGCGGCAGTCTGGGACCATCAAACAGATTCATATGAAAAACATATTGCTGATACTCTGGATGCGGGAGATGGACTCTGTGACGAGGAGATCGTGCGGATGATGATTACCGAAGGCCCTGCCAGGGTGAAGGAGATCATCGAATGGGGCACCCGGTTTGACAAGCATAATGGCCGCTATGACCTGGGACGAGAAGGAGGGCATTCTGAAGATCGTATCCTGCACTATAAAGATTTGACCGGATGGGAAATACAACGAGCACTGATAGAAAAGACAAAGTCGTTCGAATCCATTTCCGTGCGTGATCAAATATATGCGATCGATCTGCTCACCCAGCATCATCTCGGCTACAGTGTCACCCGTGCCAACGACGACATTACCTGCTATGGAGCGTATGTCATGGATAAATCCAACAACGATATCCAGAAGATTGAGGCGAAAGTAGTCGTGCTGGCAACCGGAGGAGCAGGACAGATCTACCGCAGCACCACCAATCCGTTGATAGCGACCGGGGATGGAATTGCTATGGTCTACCGGGCTAAAGGGCGCATTGAAAACATGGAATTTGTTCAGTTTCACCCCACTGCGCTCTACAACCCTGCTGGGGAGAATCCCGATTTTCTGATTTCAGAAGCAGTCAGAGGGTTTGGGGGCATACTCAAGACACGTGACGGCAAGGAGTTTATGCACAAATACGATGACCGGTTGTCTTTAGCTCCCAGGGATATTGTTGCCCGGGCCATTGACAATGAGATGAAGATCAGAGGAGAAGATTATGTCGTGCTGGATTGCCAGCACTTAGATAAGGATGCTTTCATTCGACACTTCCCCACGATTTACAACAAATGTCTCAGTGTTGGAATTGACGCCATGAAAGATTTCATTCCAGTGGTACCGGCGTGTCATTACTTCTGTGGCGGTGTGAAGGTGGATCAGGATGGCAAGACTTCGGTTCATCATTTGTTTGCCGGAGGAGAATGTACCTCTTCGGGTTTGCATGGAGCCAACCGACTTGCCTCAAATTCATTGCTGGAGGGCCTGGTACATGCAGATCATATAGCCAGGGTAATCAGGGAGGAGATAGATGATATCGAGTACCGCGAGGGAATACCGGATTGGGATGCTATGGGCACAACAGACCCCAAAGAAATGGTATTGATCACCCAGAGCTGGAAGGAATTGAAAGAAATCATGAGCAGTTATGTGGGAATTGTTCGAAACAACGTCAGATTAAAGCGAGCACTTACCCGCCTAAATCTTCTTTATGAGGAAACCGAGGACCTATACCGTACTACCACCCTCTCGCCCCAACTCTTTGAATTGCGCAATCTCATTACCAATGGAAATCTTGTGACCAGATTTGCCAGCATGCGAAGGGAGAGTAGAGGACTACACTTCACAACCGATTTTCCAGATAAACAGGATTTCCTGGACGTCACGGTGCTTTGATCGCAAAAAGGCCACCAATGTGATTGGCAGCCTTTTGGAGAAAGTAGTGTGAATACGCTAGGAGGGTTCCTTCCCTCCCACCAGAAATTTTTGATATTCTTCCAATGCATCCCAATCTTCTCTAGCCGCTAACATGGCTTGCTTTGGCCAGGTTGCAGGGTCAAGCAACTGAAACCGTGATCCAGCACGATCCAATACCTCCTGCAAACGCTCAACAGAGGTTTGACCCAATTGATGCCAGCTGCTGATTCCCGCATTGCTTAGTAATTCTGCGGTTTTGGGACCGATACCTTCAACAATGGTAAGATCATTGCTTTCAATTCGTTTACCCATTGCATACTTGATATCTGAATCATCAGCGGTAAGTTCTATGCCTCCGTCGGGTTCAAGGCCGCCCACTAGCTGATCCTGATAAGATCTCAACTTCGTCCAATCTCCCGAAGCAGCAAGACCCGCCTGCTTGGGCCAGGTGCTTGGGTTGAGCAATTGAAAGCGCGATCCGGTACGGTCAAGAATTCCCTGCAGTTGTCCGACAGATGTCTCTGATAATTTTTTCCAGGTATCAATGCCTCTATTTACGAGTAAGTCAGCAGTTTTTGGACCGATACCTTCGATGATTCGCAAGTCATTTTGCTGATAGGCTCGGCCATAGATCGCCTTGATTTCTTCCAGATCATACTCATCCGGAGCCTGGGAGGCCACTGAAGTTTCCTGGCCTGTTCTCTTTTCACTTTCCTCACCTTCGTCCAGGCTGGTCTTAATTGCTCCGGATGGATTATCAGATGAGGAGAGTGCATCCGGTTGGCTGGAGTGGATGGGATTTTCATGCTCTACGGAAGGCTCGCCACCCCCTAACAAATACTGTTGGTATTCCCTCAGTTTCGACCATTCTCCGTCCGCAGCCATACGGGCTTGCTT
>JAHELJ010000156.1 GCA_024644235.1 Lewinellaceae bacterium | reverse complement strand
ACCGGTTTCACTTGATTCACCATATTCAGCTTTTACCATACCCCTCATGGACTCCGGTTCAGTATTCAATGGCTACTATGGATTCGTTCGGGGAGGGATTTGGCAAATAGCTCATGAACTGCAAGATATCAACAGGCAATTAGGTGTAAATCTGATATTGAATTGTAGCCTGGATGCATTGGATTTGAAGGCAGGAAAACTATATTACCAGTATGATGCAAGGGATAAGGCCCTAGCCTTTGATCACGTTGTTTTTGCCACTGATCCTCAAACAGCTGCATCACTGATCGGTGATGCTGACCTCAAGCAGCGGACAGACAGCGAACAGGTGATCGGAACCTCAGGCAAACTCAATTTGATGTTTCGCAAACCAGTACGCTGGAAAGTTGAATCGGAGGAATATGAGTCTTCGGCAGCTTTTCGTTTTGTGTTCGCCATCGACTCGATCAAAGCCTTTGAGGAGGCCGCCCAATCTGTTGTAAATGACTCAATCTACACCCCAGGCTATTTTCAGATCTATTGCGAAGGTGCCGCCATGAGGATGATGGGACAGACCGAATCCTTTGATCGCATTTCGGTATTTTTTAAAAATCTGGCACTGGGACCCAACGGCCGCGAACTCGAATGGGTTGAGTCTGACGTTAAGCGTATCGTCTTTGATCTTATTTCCAACCCGGAAGATTGCGTCTGGAGTCGTTTGTTGACCCCTCGAGATCTCCAACAAATCTTCCATTTCCCGGGAGGAAATCTCGACCATACCATGCTGGTAAATGGTCAGACCTTCCATGATCGTACATACACATGGGATACAAAAAAAAGATTCTACCAACTTGGCTCGCATCCTAATGCCTCAATTTGCGGAGCCAGCACTTATCCATGTGGGTCTGTGACTGGTACTCCTGCTTACATGTGTGTGCAAGAGTTATTGCGAGATTGGAATGGTTCAAGCTGATGCGTGAGTGATTGTTGGGGAGTATCGTTTTCGCTACCATATACGGACGACCTACACAATTATCCTCTTTCTTTAGTAGAATGAAAGAGTGGTTATGGTCGATTGTAATTGAATAGATGGACAGAAATAGTTAACTACGAACATCACTCAGTTGTTAAGATAGCTTTGATAAAAAAGATCCAGATTAGTGACAGGAGAAGAATTTTGGAGATGATTGCCGTTTTGTTAACCGGTCTGGGCAAATTTATATTCATGGATCTTCTCAACCTCCGGCTGTTTTATATTATCCTCGCGATGGTCATCTGGTCCACATATATTGTCCTGCGCAGCAGGAATATTCCCTCAGTTCTGAAATACTGGGGATTCAGAAGCAACAATGTCCAACAAGTATTTATAATGATCCTTCCCTGGATTATAGCAGCAGTAGCAATGTGTGTGGTGGTGGGTTTTTGGAGGGATACCATCAACCCTACTTGGCACATACTCCCACTATTGATCATCTATCCGATCTGGGGAGTCGTTCAGCAATTTCTGATCATTGCTCTTCTTGCAGGTAATTTGCAGGATTTGCAACGACATGAAATTTCGAGACCGGTAATTATCTTCTTAACAGCGCTTATTTTTGGCTTAGTTCACTATCCATATCCCTGGTTGATCATTGGGACCTTTTTGCTCGCATTGTTCTATACTCATGTTTTCCTACGAGCGAGAAATCTTTGGGTACTAGGAGTACTGCATGGCTGGCTCGGAGCGATTTTCTTTTACACGGTGGTGGATCGTGATCCTTTTTTGGAAGTATTCGGACACTTACTTAATTAAGAAAGTGAAAATTTTTACCTCTGTACGTGAAAGAACTCTTTGGAGATGGGCAACACTGGTGACGGCAGTGATCTATGCGACGCTTTTCATTGGCAATCCTTTGGCACGCCTTGTCGAAGATCAAAATATAGCCGCGATATTCTTTTTGCTGGGGATGGCAGTCGTGGCGGCTGCAATTCTATTTCATGCCCTAGAAACCAGACCTGGAAAAATTGAATTGGCCGTGGGAGCAGGTTTTCTGGCTGTTTTTATTATGTTTTTCCTCAGGCTGGGTCTAGCTGAGCGCAGTCATGTGATCGAATACAGTATTCTGGCTATTCTTATTGATAAGGCCATTAATGAGAGAGTAAACCAAGGCAAGAATATTTCCTGGCCATCCATGGTCGCTTGGGTGACTAGTTTAATGATAGGTGTAGTTGATGAATGTTTTCAGATCCTAATACCTGACCGTGTTTTTGATCCTACCGACATTGCTTTCAATGCCATTGCTATCACCCTGGCAATCGTTCCGCGAAAATTTATTCAATGGGTGAGGAAACGGATTCGAAAATCAGTCACTTAATCTTAACTTCTGTGATATGAGTAGAGCCTTATTAAACATCTCGACGGGAAGAATGCTTTGGAAAATTCTACCCATTTGCATTTGGATATCTTCTTGCATCCCCTCTGAACCTCATCAGATGGACTATGACGTGGTAATCTATGGCGGCACCTCTGCTGGCATTGCAGCTGCGATCCAGGTGAAGCGAATGGCCAAATCAGTTTTGCTGATTGAACCCAGCGCAAGGATCGGTGGGCTCACAACCGGGGGGTTGGGTCAGACGGATATTGGCAATAAGCAAGTCATTGGTGGTATTGCCCGGGAGGTCTACCAGGGAATCAAGAATTATTATGATCAAACCTCAAATTGGAAATTTCAGAATCCCCGGGAATATCGGGACGGAGGTCAAACCCGTACTGAGGAAGGTGAGCAAGCGATGTGGACTTTTGAACCATCTGCGGCCTTAAAGGTTTTTGAAGATCTTATTGCAGCACACGAGATTCCTGTGATTTTGAATGAGAAATTGGATAGGAGCCAAGGAGTCATCAAGTCGGGCACACAGATTAATTCAATCAAGATGCTGTCGGGTGAGGAGTTTAGTGCAAGTATTTTCATTGATGCTACCTACGAAGGAGACCTCATGGCCACGGCTGAAGTAAGCTACATAGTCGGCCGGGAAGCAAATTCACAATATGGTGAAACATTGAATGGAGTTCATACCAGACTTACTGACACTACCATGACCGGCTATCCTTCTCACAATCAGATCAATCACAATTTTGTAGATGGAGTGGATCCATATGTAGTTCAAGGCGATCCCAATAGCGGACTTCTCCCCGGAATAGACTCAACCGGACCGGGCGAATTCGGTTCAGCCGATCATAGGGTCCAGGCCTATTGCTTTCGAATGTGTTTGACCGATCATCCCGAGAACCGGATTCCATTTGATAAACCAGCGGATTATGACGAACTGGACTATGAATTACTGCTGCGAAATTATGAGGCGGGCGAAACAGGATTTCCGTGGATAAATTCTTCTATGCCCAATCGCAAAACTGACACCAATAACCGGACTGGATTTTCGACCGATTTTATTGGGCAAAACTATACTTACCCGGAGGCCAGCTACGATCAGCGAGACCTTATCCGGCAAAAGCACCGTGAGTATCAAAAGGGGTTGATGTGGACTCTCGCCTATCATCCAAGAATGCCAGAGCATATACGTACTGAAGTTTCCCGCTGGGGTACATGTAAGGATGAATTTGCAAGGGAAGACGGATGGCAGGAACAACTCTATGTCAGAGAAGCACGGAGAATGATAGGTGATTATGTTATGACTCAATACAATTGCGAAGGATTGGAGGTCGTTAGCGATCCGATCGGAATGGGTGCTTATGGAATGGACTCCCATAATACTCAGCGATATGTGACCGAAGAGGGCTGGGTCAAGAATGAAGGCAATGTAGAGGCCAGAGTTCAGGCGCCGTATCCGATAAGTTACCGCTCGATTACACCCAAAGCAGATGAATGTTCAAATCTTCTTGTGCCAGTATGCCTGAGTGCTTCGCACATTGCTTTTGGCTCGATTCGCATGGAGCCCGTATTCATGGTCCTGGGTCAGTCTGCAGCTACGGCGGCATGCCTGGCTATAGAATATGATAAGACTGTTCAAGAAATCGAGTACCAGACATTGAAGGCTACACTGCTCGCGGATGGCCAAATCCTGTCGAACTAATCTAATTTCAGATCTATTCAAGCCATGATAAAGACAATGCTCAAAAAGCTTAAATTGGATAAGTTGGGTCATCATGTATCAATTTATCGAAACTAGGCAACACCAATGACAGACAATGGAAATTATCTCGAAAGCATTAATAAGCAATTTGCTTATTACAAGCTATTGGGAGAAAAGACAATTGATCAATTGTCGGACGATCAGCTTTTCTGGCAAATGAATTCGGATTCCAATTCGGTCGCGATCATCGTCAACCATCTTTGGGGCAACATGATGTCTCGGTGGACCAACTTCCTCACCCTCCGATGGCGAAAAAGAATGGCGAAAGAGGGATCAGGAGTTTGAAGATGTAATCAAAACCCGAGTTCAGTTGGCAGAAAGATGGTCAGCGGGCTGGAACCGATTGTTCGAAGCTCTTGAAGAGCTTAACGAAGGCAATATGGATACCACCATCTATATAAGAAATCAGGGGCATACCATTATTGAAGCGATCAATCGGCAAGTAGCTCACTATGCATACCATGTCGGACAAATCGTATTTATTGGAAAAATGCTAAAGGGAAATCATTGGGTCAGTTTATCCATCCCGATGGGAAAATCTGAAGAATTCAACCAAAAGAGGTTTGCCAAAACCAAGCACAAGGAGCACTTCACTGATGAATTTCTCGAAAAGAATTGAGATTATGACGCTTGTTTTCTTAAAATATCGATCGATTTCAATATGAAAAAGATCATTTTGGGAGTAGCTGTTAGTTTAGACAGTTTGATCGAGGGACCGAATGGGGAGTATGACTGGTGCTTCGCAGACCAGGATTACGGGATGTCTGACTTCTTCAAACGGGTAGACACTGTTTTCCTTGGACGAAAATCCTATGAACTTATGCAGAGCATGCCGGAGTCGGAGGTGCCAGGAATGCCTAAGATGAAAGAATATGTTTTTTCCAACACATTGGAAGAAGTCAAACCTGGATCCACCATAATCAGGGGAGACATCGGACCGCAGGTTATGGAAATCAAAAAGAGAGAGGGTAAAGATATCTGGCTTTTTGGAGGCGCCAGCCTCACGACTTCATTGATTGATCTGGGCTTGGTGGATGAATTCTGGTTATCGGTACATCCGATTATACTTGGAGCCGGAAAACCAATGTTCCAACACCTG
>JAHELJ010000155.1 GCA_024644235.1 Lewinellaceae bacterium | reverse complement strand
GCGGAGTGAGTAGCAGACCAAGTTCCATATACCCGGATCGCATTGGGCTCAGATGTTGCCGTACCTTCCGGAAATATCGAACCAGCCCAAACTCCGTTTGCGGTAGAATCAGGAGTCACAATACCTTCGGTAAAAGTGATATTTTCATAGTTGTCGTGATAGCTTTGAAGAGCTGCCACATATTCTTCCTTGCCAAGCCATTGATTGCCATTGTACTGGGGAGGGCTCCATTGAAAGGTATCAGCAACCATGTTTGATTGGGTGGTAATATCTTCATCACAGTGCGCTTGGAGAAAGGATCTAATAGCTGCTACCTTTTGGTTGAATGCGGCGTAATCCGGTGCATTGCTTTCTACCGTGGCGGCAGTATTATCCGTCGAGTCACCGGCAGGCTGACAGGCAAAAAAAGCACAGAGTCCAATTATTAATAGAGTAAATAGCTGAGTTTTCATCTTGCTGAAATTTATGTTGTTTAGAAAAATAGTATAACTGAGATGATCCTAAAGTGCTAAAGCAAAAGAGAAAAGACTAAATAGTCTGAGGGAGGTTACTCCCTCAGACTTGCATAGTGTTCTCTTATTTGACGCGAATGTTCTTACTGTCTTTCTGCAGCCATTACACGTGGGGAAAGACCCCCCATTTCGGGCAGGAGAGACATCATTAGCAGATCGGAACCTGCTACAATATCTTCGATCTCACTCATGAAAGTGCGCCACGTCCCAAAGCCATGTACCTCTTCATATTTAGCAGCGAAGTTTCTATCCTCGTCCATCCAGGTCAGTGAGTCAAAAAATTGTACGGTCATGACATCCCTGCCATCTCGCGAATTGCCCAATTCGTTAAAATAAACCCCCCTTGACTGGTTCGGAAATTTTTCCACGTACACTTTATGAATTTTTTCCAAAAGCGCACGGTATCGATATCCCTGCCAAGGCTTAAGGTCGGTCATTCGAATCCAGAGGTTCTTTACATCGAAATCGACTGGAAAATTACTTAGCGTTGGCTCGAATTCGAAATATTCAACCCGCACTTCGTTTTCTAAAAGTCCGGTGACATTCGCCCAATCACTATCGTGATCTCCTCCGCCTGGTCTATTCTCAATGTCTGACCAAGTGGTTGGACCCATTACCCAAATTAATTTGCCAGCTTCGGTGCCGCTATTAATGCTGTAAACACGTGCCCCATGGGCACCTTCCGAATGAAACTGGTCGTTATGCGCTTTCATCTTGCTGACGAGCTCTTCGGTAATGCCATCTTTGGGAGTAATTGTCACAAGCTCGAAGATGATGTCATTTTGAGCTATCAGGGACATACAAAGAAGAGAGAATAGAAAAGATAGTACCTTTTTCATATTTGGCTTATTTGGTGATGATAATTCTACGGACGTTGAAGGAATCAGAGTGCCCCATGAATATAAGGAATTCTGTAGATTATCATATCATCAACTTGATTGCACATCAAATGCCAGACATCTTATACAACTATAGAGACTGCCTGAAGCTTTTAAATTAACCTCCTGTCTTTCTGCTGGTGAACATATCGAGGAGGGTACCCATCTGGGCAAAATCGGACTGTCCGGTTTCGCTCAGGAGCCTCACCTGCATATTCAAGCCGCAGTCTATGATCGTGATTCTGCATTAGTTGGTATACCCATTTCGTTTGGTTCAAGGCAATTAGTGCGAAATGATATCATTAAGATCGATTAGAGTGAAATTACTTTTGTGATCACTAAATCTGCAGCTAACTCGCAGCTCTGGTATCAAAGCGATGGAGTCCGGATGCAAGAGCAGAACGGAAAACCTGCAGCAGCTCTTCTGAGCTTATAGGCCTGTTGATTTCTTGGTAATTTTCAGGAGTCACCTTTGCAGTGGGATAGTATTGATCCATGATGTTTACATAGGTGTCAGGAGAAATCTCATTGGCGAGGAAATTCATAATTTCCTCACTCTCATCCGTTTCGCCCGGCATCACTAAATGACGCACCAACAGACCTTTGGTTGCCAGGCCCTGTTCGTCAAACTGTAGATCACCGACCTGCCGGTGCATTTCCCGGATCACCGCTCTTGTCACTGCAGGGTATTCGGCATGCTTGAGATATCGTTTGGATTTCTCCGAACTCCAGTACTTAAAGTCGGGCATGTAGATATCCACGATCCCATCCATGAGTTGAATGCTCTCCAAGGAATCGAAGCCACTCGTATTGTAGACTATCGGTAGTCGCAGACCGCGCTCGATCGCAATGGGCAATGCTTCGAGAATCTGTGGCACTACATGCTCCGGCGTGACCCAATTGATGTTGTGACAGCCTTGTTCCTGGAGCTCGATCATCATGGCTGCAAGCATCAGTGGCGTAGATTCTGTTCCGGCTTCAGCCTGACTAATGTCGTGATTCTGGCAAAACACGCAACGCAGATTACACCAGGAAAAGAAAATGGTGCCACTGCCCCGCCAACCTCTCAGACAATCTTCCTCTCCAAAATGGGCAAAGTAGCTGGCTACCCGGGCATATCTCCCGGTCCGGCAAACCTTGGTTTTATCTGCAAGTCGATTGATCCCGCACTGCCAGGGGCAAACCTGACATTCCTCTAAGCTCTTGACAGCTCTTTTCATTCGACGCTCCAGTTCACCGGAGCGGTATAGCCGGATGTATCCTGGTTCATGAAGGGGATTTTTAGCATCCGAATGTTGCGTCTGCATAATGGCAAAGATAAGGGGACACATGTGTACTGGCTTTACTTTTTTAGTCAGTAAGGCCTCTGAAACTGGCTCAACTGATTGTTTTCGATCTTGAACCTCAGCCAGCAAATGCTACATTCCTTAATTTTAATTGATTTGATTTCCATGGAGCCTAAACATCAACTTGCCGTGATTATGTTTACCGACATCGTGGGCTACTCTGCCATGATGCAGAAAAACGAGCGGCTGGCAATGGTGGCGGCTCAAACCCACGAGAGCATTGTAGCAGGTGCTATGGATCAATTCAAAGGGCAGGTAGCCAACTTCATGGGAGATGGCAGTTTGTGCAAGTTAACAAGCATTACCGATGCACTGGATGCTTCTCTCTTGATTCAAACTAAATGTCTTGAGTCGAATCCATCCATTCCTTTACGCATCGGTATTCACTGGGGTGATATCCTTGAAACAGATGGGAAGATTTACGGCGATGGAGTAAACATAGCTTCTCGTATCGAAGGCCAGGGAATTCCTGGGTCGGTATTGTTTTCCAAGGATATCTACGATCAAATAAAGAACAAAAGCAAGTATGAAGCACACAACTTGGGAACTTTTGCTTTAAAGAACATTCAGGAGCCGGTTACCATCTTCGCATTGGCTAATGCACCATTGAAAGTTCCCAGAGTGCTACCAGAAAAAACACCGACAACCTCTAAACCAAAATCCGTTTCGTCCAGATCACGGATTATTCTGTCGATCCTGGGAATTTTAATGTTGGTGGTAGTTGCATTCTACTTGTTCGGTGTATTTCCCACTTCCCAGGTGGTTTCCAATGCTGTAGATGAGAGGAGCATAGCTGTGCTTCCTTTTACCAATGAAGGCAATGACGATAGTCAGGAATACTTTGCCAAGGGTCTCAGCGAAGATTTGATCGGTGCTCTGTCAAAATCTAAAAGCATCAAAGTTGCCGCCAGGAGTTCATCCTTCTCGTTTAAGAAAGATGAAATGGATATTCGTCAGATTGGTGCACAATTGGGTGTCGCATCGGTCCTGGATGGCAGTGTTCGCAAAACAGAAGATGTGCTTATTGTCAATGTAGAGCTGGTAGATGTTTCGAATGGTTTTGCCTTATGGAACGAATCATTTGAAAAATCACCCGACGACATTTTTGAGATTCGAGATGATATTACCAAAATGATCATCGCTCAGTTGGGAGGTGAGGACGCTGAAATTGAAAGGATATGGTCTCCGGCGATGGAGAATGTGGAGGCTTACAATTTGTTCTTACGCGGAAGGCATGCCTGGAACCTGCGAACGCGAAACAGTCTTGAAGCTGCTGTCGGATACCTTCAGGATTGCATAGCCCTCGAACCAAATTACGTCGATGCGCTTGCAGCGCTTGCTGACACTTACGCTGTATTGGGATTCTATGATTACCTGCCACCTTCGGAGGCATTTCAAAAAAGCCGGTCGTATGCAAAAGATGTATTGGCCCTCGACCCGGAAATGGCCAAAGCTTATGCTACCCTTGGTTATGTCGCACTATACTATGATTGGGATTGGTCTGAAGCAGAAAAGCAATTTTTACTGTCTATAGAAAAAGATCCTCGCTACGAAGTTGCGCATCAATGGTACACCAACTTTCTGGTAGCCATGGGCAGATTTGATGAAGCAGAAAAGCATGCGGAGCGAGCTCTTACTTTGGATCCAAGATCGCTGATTATTAATGCTGTTCAGGGCTGGGTTTCATATTATGCCCGCCAGTATGAAAGATCTATTCTTCAGTTTAATGAAGCTTTAAAACTTGATGAAAACTACGCACTCACTTACCTGTTCAAGGGAAGTGCAGAATTGATGTTAAAGCATTATGACGATGCACTGAGTTCGTTTCAAAAGGCCATGGAGTTATCCGGAGAGACTCCCTTGAATAAGGCTTATCTGGCAATAGCTAATGCATATGCTGACAATTTGGAGGAGGCAGGGGAGATGCTGAATGATCTTCAGACGAAACAAGATTATGTACCAGCCTATGAGATGTCAAAATTGAATCTGGCCCTTGGAAATCTAGATCGTGCGATCTCATGGTTGACCGTGGCTTATGATCAACGTTCGCACTCTCTGGCCTTTTTACAGGTTGATCCCCAGCTCGACGGGCTAAGGGATTATCCTCAGTTTCAAGAGCTACTAGAAAAAATGAATTTTGATTGAATCTTAAAAAAAATAGGCCCTGTAGTGAACAGGGCCTTGTGAAGTTTATTTAGACATTCAGACTTTGCAATGGCCTGATATCTTCTCGATCAATGATCAATTACCAGCAGTGTATTCAGGACCGGATAACTCAGGCATCAATTCCCACAATTCTTCCCAGCTATTAGCTTGCACTTGTCGACCTTCATCAAGAAAGGCCTGCCATGCAGTTTGACCAAATTTGTCGATGAAATGACGCCGGAACTGCCAACCATTTTCCAAATCTGCATACTTACTGTGCAATGATATGGTCGCCGCGTGCGGACGGTGTCCCTCAGCGTAGCCTTGCTGAAACAGATTGTCAAATAAGCCCCACC